>CAZICW010000042.1:0-14613 GCA_964537995.1 uncultured Oscillospiraceae bacterium | reverse complement strand
GAATCGACCTTCGAATCGCCGGCGGAATTGTCGTCGGCGTCGGCAGCGGCGGAGCTGACTGCGTCGGCGGCAGGCAGGGAAATTCCTGTTGCTTCGGCGATAATTTGAGCCATAACCGCAGTCTGAGAAAGCTCTCCGCTGGCGATTTTTTCCTTTTCTTCGTCGGTCATTTCGCGCAGAGGAGCTGTAAGCTGATCATTTACGGCGGAAATTGTATTTTCGGCGTTTTTCACCGACTGCTCGCCGATGGCGGCCTGGTCATAGCGGACGCCGTCAATGAGAGCCTTGACGTATTTCCACTGCCATATCGCAAGTCCCGCGACAATAATTACGAGTATGAGAATTACAATTCCCAAGATTTTCAGAAATTTTTTCATAAGAATCTCCATTCCGCCGCTCCGCACAGCCAAAAATAATAAATTAAGCCTCTTATCCGCGGAGCAAGAAAGGATAAGAGCCTCTCGGCGAAAGCACCGCGTCAGCGGTTTTTCAGCAAATCGAGCGCCATTTGCGCATTTTTTGCCGCCTTTTCGCGCAGCACGGCGTTTTCCTCGGCAAGGCGTTCTCTTATTGCCCCTCCGTCGCCGAGGCAGGCTCGCGCCGTTTTGAGCAGTCTCTCCGCCGTAACCTTTTCAATCTCAACATAGGAGTGCTGATTCATATAATCCATGGTTCCTCTGATTTTGGGGTCATAAATTATGCCCAGCATCGGCACGTTTACCGAAGAAGCAAAAATCAGCATATGCAGTCTCATTCCTATCGCCATTTCGCAGCCGCCTATTACGCCGAGCATTTCGGAAACCGAAATTTCGCGGTCAACTATGGCGGAGGGATGTTTCATTTTTGCGGCTATCCTTCGGGAAATTTCGCTGTCGCGGCTGAGCTGCATGGGAAAAAACAGCGTCATAAAGCCTTCGTCGTAAAGCGCGTCGGTCGTTTTTGCCATTTCTTCTTCAAAATCGGGCGGGGCGGTTTTCCATTCGCGAACCGAGACGGCAATCAGCTTCTGTCCGTCCGCGCCGAAGAGCTTAAGAAGCTCCTTTGTGCGTTCCGGCCGGCACGGCTCAAGAAGGTATGCGGGGTCGGCGGTAATTTCCACGCGCGGCTTTGTCACCTTGCAGCGACGGATTTCGTTCATGGAAACATTTTCGCGCAGAGTTATAAGGTCAACCTTATTCAGCACCCGCGTCACCTTCGGTACGTTTTTGTCGGAAATCGGCCCTATGCCGTTGGCGTAAAGCATGACCTTCAGCCCCAGACGTTTCGCGGCGGCAATAATCGCGAGATAATAAATCAGGCTTTTTGTGCTTGTCGCGTCCTGAATGAGACTGCCGCCGCCGCTTATAAGCAGCTTCCCTCCGATAAGCGCGCGCAGCACGGCAAAGGGATTGAAGCGGTTGACGGTGTTGATTCCGTATGCCCTGCGGGTGTATTCGGCATTGCCCGAAAGAGCGGTTATGCTTACCGTCGGGTCAAGGCTGCGGAGATGATCGACAATGCTTTTCAGCAGAGCCTCGTCGCCCGTGTTTCCAAGCCCGTAGTAGCCCGATATTACGATGTCCGCCATGCTTTCGCCCCCCGCAACAATGATGAGACACCCTCCGCTTCGGAAGCGGAGGACGCTACCGCATTAATTATATCATATGCCGCTATATTTGTAAATATTAAAAATCAAAAATAATTGTTATCCGTCAAAAAAAATAAGGTTGACAATAGAAAAACGCGGCGCTATAATATTAACGGAAGGAGATAATTTGCATGACGACAAAGGAAAAGGTATTTAAAGCGCTTTCGGAAAACGAAAACGGAATAAGCGGAGAGCGGCTGGCAATGAAGCTTCACATCAGCAGGTGCAGCGTGTGGAAGGCGGTGAAGGCTCTGCGCGGCGAGGGACACGAAATCGAAGCCGTGACAAATCGGGGATACAGACTGGTGAAAATTGCCGACAGGCTTGACGCGGAGAGAATTTCCGCGTCAAGCGGCGCGGAGGTTACGGTGTTTGATACCGTAACCTCAACCAACACAATCGCAAAGGAGCGTGCGGCGGAGGGCGCGGCGAACGGAACGGTCATAATCGCGTCAAACCAGAGCGCGGGGCGCGGCAGACGCGGCAGGAGCTTTGCTTCGGCCGGAGAAGGAATATATTTGTCGGTGGTGCTGCGTCCCGACACGGACGTCGCCCATCTTCAGCTTATAACGGCCGCGGCGGCTGTTGCGGTACGCGAGGCGGTGCTTTCGGTCTGCGGAAAGGACTGCCGAATAAAATGGGTGAACGACATATTGCTGCGCGGCAAAAAAATATGCGGCATATTGACGGAAACCGTCATGGATACGGAGGGAGGAACCGTAGAAAGCGCGGTTGTGGGAATAGGTCTGAATTTTCGCGGCAAAAAAGAGGATTTGCCCGAAGAAATACAGGATAAAGCGGGCTTTATTTTTGAAAACGGGGAAACCGCGGCAACAAAAAACGACCTCGCGGCGGAGGTCATTAAAAGGCTGCTCGACGAAAGCGCCGTCCTTTCGGAGAAACGCTTTCTGGACAGCTATCGGAGGTATTCGTCGGTCGTCGGGAAGGAGATAGAATACCTTCGCGGCGGGGAGCTTGTTGAAGCGACTGCCGTCGGGATTGACGACAACTGCGCTCTTGAGGTTGTCCGCGGCGACGGAACGCGCGAGAGCATCGCCGCGGGAGAGGTTTCCGTCAGGGACAGGAAAAAATCTCAATAGCCTCCGAGAGGCTGTTTACATACCAATCGCAGCGCCGTTTCATTACGGCGCTGTGCTTTTCGCTGTGGGAATCGTATACGCCGCAGATTCTCATTCCCGCGTCGTGCGCGCCGCCGATTGCTTCGGGAATGTCCTCGAACACGACGCAGTCCGCGGGGCTGACGCCTATTTTTTTTGCGGCGAGCAGATACGGGTCGGGAAAGCTTTTGTTTTTTCCGGCTTCGCCCGTAGTGACAAAGGCGTCGAACAGCGGATACAGTCCGAGCCGTTTAAGCGCGGGAAGATAAAAGGTGTCGGGCGAGCTTGTGCAGAGCGCGGTTTTTACGCCGTTACGTCTGAAACTGAGCAAAAACTCCTCCGCAAACGGCTTGAGGGGAATATTGTCGGCGTATTCCCGAATCCCCATTTCCTCCCATTCCGCCATGAGCTGCTCGGGCGTGTCGGAAAGATTGAAGCGCGCGACGGTATATAAAGCGGTTTCGCGGTAGCCGAGCGGCGTAATTGCGCTCATATAGTCGTCGGGTACGGCTATGCCTCGGCGTTCTTCGAGAAAGCGGCGGTCGATTTTTTCCCACACGCCCATGGAATCGAGAATTGTGCCGTCCATATCAATTATTGCGCCTGATATTGCGCCTGAAGCTTTTTGCATCTCAAAACACCGTTATCCTAATTATTGTCAAGAACCGTATACAACAGAGCGGCGTCGTTTTTCAGAGTATGCTCCTTTACGTCCTCGACTCTGACCTTTATCAGTTTTTCGCCGAAGCGGATTTCCACAATGTCCCCCGCTTTGACCTCGCTCGACGCCTTGGCGACCTTGCCGTTTACGGTGACTCTTCCGCCGTCGCAGGCCTCGTTGGCGACGGTGCGCCGCTTTATAAGGCGGGAAACCTTAAGGTATTTGTCTATGCGCATTGTATCACCGCTTCCTTGCGTAGAACGCCGCAAACGCCTTGTAGCTCTGGTATACGTCCATTTTGGCGGCAACCTCGAACGGGGCGTGCATACTGAGCATGGGAACGCCGCAGTCAACGGTATCAACGCCGAGATTGGCGACAAACTGGGCAATTGTGCCGCCGCCGCCCTCGTCAACCTTGCCCAGCTCCGCCGTATGCCAGAGAACGCCGGCTTCGTTGAAGATTGAACGCACCTTCGCCATAAGCTCCGCCGGAGCGTCGTTGCTGCCGCTCTTTCCGCGAGAGCCCGTGTATTTGCTGACGGCTATTCCGCAGTTCAGGCGGCCGCTGTTGTTCTTTTCGTAAACCGAAGCAAAATTCGGGTCATAGGCGGCGCTTACGTCGGCGCTCAGGCAAAGACTTCTGTCAAGCGTGCGGTTGAGCGTGAGCGCGTCGCCGCCCTCTCCGGTCTTTGCGAGAATTTCAAGAATCGTAAGCTCCAGAAAACGGCTTTTCGCTCCCGTGTTGCCCATGCTGCCGACCTCCTCCTTGTCGGAGAGAAGGCATAGCGAGGTAAATTCGGGCGAGGAGGAATCAAGGAGCGCGCGGAGATTGGGATAGCTGCAAACGCGGTCGTCGTGACCGTAGGCGCCTATCAGACTTCTGTCAAAGCCGAGATCCTTCGCGCCGAACGCGGGTACGATTTCCAGCTCGGCGCTGGTGAAATCCTCCTCGTCAATGCCGTATCTTTCGGAGAGCAGCGCGAGAACGGCGTTTTTAACCCTTTTGCCGTCGTCGCCCTCGTCCGCGGGAAGCGAGCCTATAAGCAGATTGAGATTTTCGCCCTCGATGAAGCTGTGAGCGGGCTTGTTCATCTGCGCGTTGCCCAGATGCGGCAGCAGGTCGGTTATGGTGAAGGTTACGTCGTCGCCCTCGTCGCCGAGAGCGATTTTTACTGTTTCTCCGTTTGTTTTTGCGATAACTCCGTGAATTGCGAGCGGAATCGCCGTCCATTGGTATTTCTTGATACCGCCGTAGTAATGAGTTTTGAAAAACGCGATTTCGTCGCTCTCGTAGAGCGGATTCTGCTTAAGGTCAAGACGGGGGGAGTCGATGTGCGAGCCGACGATGCTTATACCGTCGGAAACGGGTCTGCCGCCGATTATTGCCGCGACAAAGCCCTTGTTTTTATTCACGGCGTACACCTTATCGCCGCTCTTGAGGGAGGCTGTTTCGCCGAGAGGTCTGAAGCCCGCGGCTTCCGCAAGCCTTACCGCCTCCGCGACGCATTCGCGTTCGGTTTTTCCGTTGTTGAGAAAGCTTTTGTAGCCCTCGGAAAAGTCAAATACCTCTTTTTTCAGAGCTTCGTCGGCGCCGTTCCAGCCGTTTTTGATTTCATAGCCCATATTTTGTCAAGTCCTTTCATGTCAAGTTTAAAGCACCTTTGAAAGAAATTCCCGCGTGCGGGGATTTTTCGGATTGGAGAAAATCTCGTCGGGAGCTCCCTGCTCCGCGATTATGCCGTCGTCCATAAACAGGACGCGGTCGGCGGCTTCGCGCGCGAAGCCCATTTCGTGGGTAACAATTACCATTGTCATGCCTTCTTCGGCGAGATCGCTCATTACGTTCAGAACCTCGCCTACCATTTCGGGGTCGAGGGCGGAGGTGGGTTCGTCGAAAAGCATTATTTTCGGACTCATCGCCAGCGCCCTCGCAATGGCGATTCTTTGTTTCTGACCGCCGCTGAGCTGCGCGGGGTAGCTGTTTGCTTTGTCGGAAAGCCCGACTCGCTCCAAAAGCTTCATTGCGCTTTCCCGCGCGGCGGCTTTGTCCTTTTCGATTTTAAGCTTTACGGGGGCAAGGGTTATATTGTCGATTACCTTTAAATGCGGGAACAGATTGAAATGCTGAAAAACCATGCCCATTTCGCGGCGGAGCTTGTTCACGTTTGCGTTACGGTCGGTTATGTCCGCGCCGTCAATCAGAATATGCCCCTCCGTGGGCTGCTCAAGCAGATTCAGGCAGCGCAGGAAGGTGCTTTTTCCGCTGCCGCTGGGACCTATTACCGCTACAACCTCGCCCCGACGGACGGTTTCGGTTATGCTTTTAAGCACCTTGACCTCGCCGAAGTTTTTCACAAGTCCCTTTACTTCGATTATGTTATCCGTTACGCTATCTGTTGTCACTTTCCCTCAGCCTCCTTTCCATCCGTCCGAACAGCGCTTCGAGAGAGGTTGTTATGACGAGGTATATAATCGCGACCGTCACAAGCGGGAAGTATGGCGAAAAGGTTTTGCTGCGGATTATGTCGCCCTTTTTTGTCAAATCCTCCAGAGCGATATAGCCGGCTACGGCGGTTTCCTTAACAAGGACGATAAATTCCTGCGCGTATGAGGGAAGGGCGATTTTTATTGCCTGAGGCAAAACTATGGAATAGGTCGTCTGCCACGAGGAAAGCCCCAGACTGCGGCCGGCTTCTATCTGACCCTTGTCCACCGCCATAATGCCGCCGCGCATAAGCTCGGCGACGTATGCCGCGCTGTTCAGCCCGAAGGCAATGATTGCGACGAAAAGCTTGGAAAAAACCGGATTGCGCAAAATACCGAAATAAAAAATCAAAAGCTGTACAACCATGGGCGTACCGCGGAAAATCCGAATATAGGTTTTGGAAATCACGTTAAATATTTTAACCGAGGAAAGCTTCATAAGGCAGAGAATCACACCGAGGACGGTTCCTATCAGAATCGCGCCGACGGTTATTTCCAGGGTTACGCCGAGACCGCTCAGCAGCCATTGCCAGCGATCCTCGCGAATAAGATTCCGCTCGAACGAGAACAAAAAATCGTTGCCTTTTTCGGCAAACCAATTCAGAACGGCGTTCATGCCGGGTCACTTCCTTTGCTTGG
The DNA here is from genome assembly GCA_964537995.1 of uncultured Oscillospiraceae bacterium. Taxonomy (GTDB): domain Bacteria; phylum Bacillota; class Clostridia; order UMGS1883; family UMGS1883; genus JAFLUQ01. The sequence goes on along the minus strand of CAZICW010000042.1, from coordinate 8,084 downwards.
AATAGGGTAATGAAAAAATCAATGCTTTTTATACGCCATAGGGGCGGGCTGCCCACAGCCCGCCCCCGATAAAACATTTTTATGTACGGACTTTACTCCGCGTCGGCGACGTTAAGACCGTATTTGTCAAGGATAACGTCCTTGGTGCCGATGTCCTCAAGTACGGACAGAGCGGCGTTTATCGCTTCGAGAAGCTTGGGATTATCCTTTCTTACGGCAATTGCGTATTCCTCCTGAGTGAGGGGTTCGTCAAGAATTGTGAGCGCGTCGTTTTGCTCAACGATTCTCTTTGCGGGCTGTTCGTCAAGCACAACCGCGTCAAGGCGGCCGTTCGCGAGGTCAACGGAAGCGTCCACCGCCTTTTTGAAACGGTTAATCTCCGCGCCCTCAATGTTTTCGTCAACATAGATGTCGCCCGTTGTGGCCTCCTGAACGCCTATTTTCTTTCCGGCAAGATCGGCGGACGAGGAAACCGTCGCGCCTTCCTTGGGAACGATAATAACCTGAGTCGCGGAATAGTAGGGGTCGGAGAAGTTTACAACCTCGAGGCGCTCGTCGGTAACGCTCATGCCGGCGGCAATAATATCAATCTTGCCCGAAGTAAGAGCGGTTATGAGGGAGTCGAAGTTCATATCCTCAACCTGCACGTCCATGTCCATAAGCAGGGCGGCTTCGGACACCATATCGACGTCGTATCCGACAATTTCATCGTTTTCGCGGTACTCAAAGGGTTCAAATTCCGCGTTGGTACCCATGATGAGGGTTGATTTGCCAAGCTCGTCGAGAGCGGCGGCGTAAATCGCGTCAAGATCCTTCGCGTCGGTATCATCGGAACTTTCCGTTTCAACGGGCTCCGCGGGGGGCTCGGTTACGACCTCGTCATAGCCCTGCTTCTCGGTTCCGCACGCCGCGAAGGCGCAGACGGCAAGAGCGAGAGCAAGAATAAGCGCAATAATTTTCGTTGTTTTCATGTCAATACCTCCAAATTTATAATTTATTCAAGGATATTATAATACAGAAAAACCAACATTGCAAGAGTTTTTTTACAATTCTTTATAAATTGAGTAAATTTCTCTTTTGCTCACGCCTCGGTCGGCTGCCGCCGCCCGCATCGCTTCCTTTTCGGTCATGCCCTTGCCGATGTACAGAGCGACGTGTTCCTTTACGCTTATACGCTCCCATTTTTCGTTTTCTTCGGCGGCAAGCTCCCGCGCCGACGCCCCCTCGACGACAAGCACAAATTCTCCCCTCGGCGGAGTTTGCCCGCAGCGTTGAAGCGCGGTTTCGAGGTCGGTGCGGGTAATTTCCTCGTGAAGCTTTGTCAGCTCGCGGCAAAGGGCGATTTTGCGGTTGCCGAAGGCGGAAAGCATATCGCCGAGCGTACGCGCAAGCTTGTGGGGAGCCTCGTAAAAAATCATGGTGCGCTTTTCGGTTTTCAGCTCGTTCAGCAGCTCCGTGCGTTTGCGCCTGTTCACGGTCAGAAAGCCCTCAAAGGCGAAGCGGCCCGTCGGCAGACCGCTGGAAATCAAGGCGCTTACGGCGGCTACGGGGCCGGGTACCGGCACAACGTCGATGCCGTTTTCGGCGCAGAGCGCGACCAAATCCTCCCCGGGATCGCTTATCGCGGGGGTGCCGGCGTCGCTGACAAGAGCTATGTTTTCGCCGCTTTTCAGCCGCTCTATCAGCATTTCGCCCTTTTCTCGGCGGTTATGCTCAAAATAGCTTGTCAGCGGCTTCTCTATGCCAAGATGGTTCAGAAGCCCCAGCGTTCGCCGCGTATCCTCGGCGGCAATTAAATCTACGGTTTTCAGGGTTTCAACGCAGCGGTAGGTTATGTCGCCGAGATTTCCTATGGGCGTGGCGCAAAGATACAATTTCCCGTTCGGCATGGCTTCTCCTTTCACTCGGACTGCTCGCGTCCGAAAATTTTGTTCGCTATTCCGACGCTGACCATCGCGTCCTTCGCGTAGTAGTCCGCGCCTATTTCCATGGCGTAGCTCTCTGTCAGAACCGCGCCGCCGACCATTATTTTGCAGTCAATACCGCTTTCGCGCACCGCCCGTATGGTTTTTTCCATATTTACAACCGTGGTTGTCATAAGCGCGCTCAGTCCGAGCAGCGGAGCGCCCGTTTCGCGCATGGCTTCCACTACCGCCGCTATCGGGACGTCGCGGCCGAGGTCAACGACGTTGTAGCCGTAGTTCTGCAAAAGCAGCTTGACAATGTTTTTGCCGATGTCGTGAATGTCGCCCTGAACCGTCGCAATTACGACGGTTCCCGCATTTTCGGCGCTGCCGGACGCCGCCTCCCGCACGGCGTCGAAGGCGCGTTTCGCGCTGTCCGCTCCGCTCATCAGCTGAGGCAGAAACAGCTTCCCGCTTTCAAAGCCGTCGCCGACGGTGTTAAGAGCGGGAATTATGTGCTTGTTTATAAGCTCCAGCGCGGGAACGGTTTTCAGCAGCTCCTTTGCCGAAAGATAGGCTCTTTCCTTTTGTCCGGTAACAATAAGCCCCGCAAGCGTCGGCTCCTCCGTTTTCGCGGCAGGGGAGGGCCGAGCGCCGCTTTGCTTTTCGATATAGACGGCGCAGCCGCGGTCAAGACCGCGCACGGCGGCGGCGGCCTCCTCGCCGTACTCCCCGCGCGGAGAAAGCGGATTGTATATCGCGCAGTCCAGCCCCGCTTCGACGGTCATGTCCAAAAACGCGCCGTTAAGAGCCGGACGATTCGGCAAGCCGAAGGAAATATTCGACACTCCGAGCGCGGTCTTTACGCCGAGACGGGTTTTTATCGCCGCGAGCGCGTCGGCGGTTTTTTTGCCGGCAAGGTCGTCGGCGGCGACGGTCATTGTCAGCGCGTCGATTATGATGTCCTTCGAGCGGATACCGTATTCGGCGGCGGTGCGGACGATTCTTTCCGCGATTTCGAGCCTTCCCTCCGGAGAGTCGGGAATACCGCCCTCGTCCAGCGTCAGCCCCACAACGACGCCGCCGTATTTTTTTACGAGAGGAAATACGGCGCGCATAATTTCTTCTTTTCCGTTGACGGAATTTACAAGCGGTTTTCCGCTGTAGAGCCGCATTGCGGCTTCGAGAACCTCGGGCGACGAGCTGTCAATTTGCAGCGGAAGGTCGGTTATCGCCTGAATTTTCACAATTGCCTCGCGCATAACCTCCCTTTCGTCAATGTCGGGCGAACCGACGTTGACGTCGAGCGCGTCCGCGCCGGCTGCCGCCTGAGCCGAAGCCTCGCCGAGAATATAGTCGAAATCCCTGCTTTTCAGTGCCTCTCGGAAGCGTTTTTTGCCCGTGGGGTTTATTCTTTCGCCGATTATGAGCGGGCGCTTTTCTCCTATTCTGAGAGCGTGGGAGTACGACGTACAGACGCACAGTCCCTTATCCGCCGGAGGAACATACGGAATATCGCCGCACATTTCGACGGTTTTTCGTATATGCGCGGGAGTAGTGCCGCAGCAGCCGCCGATAAATTTTACTCCGAGCCTTGCCAGCTTTACGCTGTAGGCGGCAAACTCGTCTGCTTCGACGTCGTACACGGTTTTGCCGTCCGCGACGGCGGGAAGCCCCGCGTTCGGCTGTACGAGCAGCGGAATTGACGCAACCGCGGCGAGCCGCTCCGCGAGCGGCAGAATCTGCTTCGGGCCCAAGCCGCAGTTTATTCCCACGGCGTCCGCGCCCAGTCCCTCCATAACCGCCGCCATACATTCGGGGTCGGCTCCCGTAAGGGCTTTTCCGTTTTTGTCGAAGGTCATCGAAACCAAAACCGGCAGAGCGCACGCGGCCTTTGCCGCGAGAACCGCGGCCTTCGCCTCAAGAATATCGCTCATGGTTTCTATTATTATCAAATCCGCGCCCGCTTCGGCTCCGAGCTTTGCGGCTTCGTAAAACGCGTCGTAGGCGGTTTCAAAATCCATGTCTCCTATGGGCTTGAGCAGCGCGCCCGTCGGACCGATGTCCATTGCGGTAAGCCCGCCGGCGGATTTCGCGTTGGCTATCGCCGCGCGGATTATTTCCTCAAGGGAATAGCGGCTTTCGAGCTTTACGGAGTTTGCGCCGAAGGTGTTTGAGGTTATTATGTCCGCGCCCGCTTCGCGGTAGGCTTTGTGTATTCCGCGCACAAGCCCGGGGTTTGTTATATTAAGCTCCTCGGGCGGCTCTCCCGCTCCCAAGCCGCCGAGCTGGAGCATTGTTCCCATACCGCCGTCGAAAAAATACCGTTTGTTTTCAAGCAATAAAATCACAGCCCCTGTCTGTCCGAAGAATCGGTTACATCATTTATTACAGCATTATTATACTACACGGCGGCGAAAATGTCAAATATATCACTATAGTTATTTCTTATTATGGGACATTGGAAATTTATATCGGCAAACGCTTGCATTTTTTCCGAAAAAGAGGTATAATTGCATATGCCGACGGAGAGACGAACCGTTCCGAACCGCCGCGGCATGAATTGCTCGGCTCCTCCGAGCCTTGCTTGAAAGGAGTGAAGCCGCATGGCTTCGATAAAGGATATTGAGAAACAAAACAAAACCTGCGTTTCCTTTGAGGTTTTTCCCCCGAAAAAGCAGGAGCTGTTCGCCGATGTGCGAGAGGCGGTGGCAAAGCTCGCGGAGCTGAAGCCCGCCTTCATCAGCGTTACCTACGGCGCGGGAGGAGGCACAAGCGAGCATACGGCGGATATTTCCGCCGAAATTCAGAACGTGCATAAAATAACCGCGCTCAGTCATCTGACCTGTGTTTCTTCGACAAAAGACGAAATTGACAAAACGGCGGACGGACTGCGCGCGCGCGGAATCGAAAATATTCTTGCAATGCGCGGCGATATTCCCGAAGGAAACACCGATTTCCCAAATCCCAGGCAATACGAGCACGCCTGCGAGCTTGTATCTCAGCTCAAGGAAAAGGGCGGCTTCTGCATCGGCGGCGCCTGCTATCCCGAGGGGCATATCGAATGCGACAGCCGTGAGCGCGATCTCGACAATCTTAAAATCAAGGTTGACGCGGGCTGCGATTTCCTGATTACTCAGCTTTTTTTCGACAACAATATGTTTTACGATTTCATGGACAGATGCGGGGCGAAAGGCATAGCCGTTCCCGTTATGGCGGGAATCATGCCGGTGCAGAACGTGAAGCAGATTAAGCGTATGTGCGCAATGTCGGGAGCGTCGCTGCCGCCGAAATTCAATCGTATGCTTGAGCGCTATCAGGACGAGCCGGAGGCTCTGCGTCAAGCCGGAATCGCCTATGCCGTCGAACAGATTGCGGATCTTATCGCGTCCGGCTTCGGCGGGATACACATATATACGATGAACAAGCCGGATATTGCCGCGGCAATTATGAGGAACATTTCGGGCGTTATGTGACGCGGAGATTGACGGGGCAATGCAAAAAACGCCGCCAAAGCCTTTTTTATAAAAGGCTTTGGCGGTATTAAAAAGTCCGGCTTTCTTCTCTTTACCGGCGGTAGGCGGCAATAAGCCTTTCGTACTCCTCGTGCGTTATCGGGATAACTCCGCCGTGGCGCAGCTTTACGTCGGTGTTAAATTCATGGCGGCTCTTTACGAAATTTCCTTCGGCAAGATTGTCGCAGGTATAGGCGCAGTAGCCCAAGTCCTTCGCGTAACGGTCCACGATGAGGCACCATTTCCCGTTTTTCAGGCGAAAGCATTCCGGCCCCTCAACGCCCTTTACGTTGTCGATCGTGGTTTTAAGCTTATGAAATTCGCCGAGCAGAGTTTCGCCTTCCTCGACGGTTATGGTTTTTACGGTTTCGTCCTTGCTGAAACGGTAATATTTACCGTCGGCGCGAACGATGGTTGTGTCAATGACGTCGCTGTCGCGCTCTATGTAGAGCGTGGGAGGGGTATAGGCGCGGAAATCTTTGGTTTTGCTGTAGTACATTCTGCACTTGCGCCGTCCGTCCTTAAGAGAGCGGGACGCCCAGAAAACCATGTAGTCGCCCGCCTCCTCGTCGTATATTACCTCCGGCGCCCAAGCGCAGCCGGAATCCTCCGGAGCTATGGTGCAAAGACGGACGTCCGACCAGTTTACAAGGTCGGGGCTTTCCCATACAACAATGCTGCGGCTGCCGTTAATTGTGGGCATTTTCCAGCCGTCTCTGCGAAGATTGACGTTGAGGTCGGTTCCTATTATATAAAATTTTTTGTTGTCGTGAGAGCGGATTATGAACGGGTCGCGCACGCCGCACTCTCCGACATTCGATACCAGCACGGGATTCCTCGCGTTAAGGGTTTCCCATGATCTGCCGTCCCTGCTGACCGAGAAATAAACCTGCTCGCTCATGGGGGTGTCGTGTTTTTTGCCAATGAAATGTACAAACAAATAAGCGTCTGTATTAATGCACATAACAATCACCTCTGCTGCCGAAAAACAAAATTCAAGCCTATATTAGCACAGTTGATTTTGGAGGTCAAGAGATTAATTTTAAAAAAAATAAAAAACGGCAAACTTCATAAAAAAGCCTGCCGCTTAAGTCGGATATTTGTTAATTTTTTTCAGATGTTCGCGCTGTAATTCGGGGCTTCCTTGGTTATATGCACGTCGTGGGGATGGCTCTCTTTAAGTCCCGCGCCGGTTATGCGCACAAAGCGTCCGCGCTCCTTCAGCTCGGGAATTGTGGCGGTTCCGCAGTAGCCCATGCCGCTTTTCAGGCCGCCCAGAAGCTGGAACACCGTGTCGCTGACGGGTCCCTTGTAGGGAACGCGTCCTTCGACTCCTTCGGGGACGAGCTTGCTCGAACCGGTCTGAAAATATCTGTCCTTGCTGCCGCTTTCCATCGCCGCCAGGCTGCCCATGCCGCGGTAAACCTTGAACTGGCGCCCCTGGTAAATTTCTGTGCTGCCGGGGCTTTCCTCGCAGCCCGCCAGCAGCGAGCCGAGCATTATAACGTCCGCGCCGGCGGCTATTGCCTTGGGAAGGTCGCCGCTGTATTTGACGCCGCCGTCGGCAATGACGGGAATGCCGTACTCCTTCGCAACGCTGTAGGCGTTCATAACCGCCGTAATCTGCGGTACGCCGATTCCGGCAACGACGCGCGTCGTGCATATCGAGCCGGGCCCTATGCCGACCTTTACCGCGTCAACGCCGTGTTCTATGAGATCCCTTGCGGCTTCCGCCGTGGCAATGTTGCCGGCGATGAGCTGAACGTCGGGGAAGGCGTTCTTGACCTTGTCAATCGCGAGCATGATATTCTTGCTGTGACCGTGAGCGCTGTCCAGCACAAGCACGTCCACCTTGGCGTCAACGAGGGCCCTTACGCGGTCAAGAATGTCGCCGGTTATGCCGATTGCCGCGCCGACAAGCAGCCGTCCGCTTTCGTCGCGGGCGCTGTTCGGGTAACGCACCGCCTTTTCTATGTCCTTAATTGTGATAAGCCCCTTGAGCATACCCTTCCCGTCCACGATGGGAAGCTTTTCGATTTTGTGCTTGCTCAGTATTGCCTGCGCGTCCTCCAGCGTTGTACCCTCGGGGGCCGTGATGAGATTGTCCTTCGTCATTACTTCCTTGATTTTTTTCGTAAAATCCGTTTCAAAGCGAAGGTCGCGGTTGGTAAGGATGCCGACGAGCCTGCCGTTTTCCGTAATCGGGACGCCGCTTATCTTGTATTTCGCGCAGAGCGCGTCCGCCTCGGCAAGGGTGTTTTCGGGAGAGAGGAAGAACGGATCGACAATGACTCCGTGTTCGCTTCGCTTGACCTTGTCAACCTCGGTTGCCTGAGCCTCAATCGTCATATTCTTATGGATAATTCCGATGCCGCCCTCGCGCGCCATTGCGATTGCGAGCGCCGATTCCGTTACTGTGTCCATCGCGGCGCTCATCAAAGGCACGTTTAACCGTATTTTCTTCGTTAGTTGAGTTGAAATATCAACATTCCCGTAAACATCGGACTTTTGCGGTATCAGAAGTACGTCGTCGTATGTCAGACCCTCATACAAAATCTTGCCGTCCATAAAAAGCTTCCTCCCTATAAAATTTTTATTTCTAATTATTATATCAAAGTCGGTCTTTTATGTCAATAGAAAAACGGAAAAAATAACGGAATCGGAG
>CAZICW010000041.1:0-14866 GCA_964537995.1 uncultured Oscillospiraceae bacterium | reverse complement strand
TGGTATGTTTATTATACCACGCCGACCGTTTATTGTCAATAGCCATTGTCAAATATCAAAACCGTTTACATCAAAGAAACAGGTGCAAATCCGCAGATCCGCACCCCAAAAACCTTACGCAGCGCCGAACGCGGAAAAGAGACGCCCCAATATCCGCCGCGCAAGATGCGAGCGTTCGACTATAAACAGTCCGCATAATTTTCGGCTTTGCCGCCGTCAATCAATATCCCAGCTTGTCGCCGAGACTATCGTCGTTTTCAATCCAGTCGTGTTTAACGTCAATCTCGGTGTATTCGTCCATTGTGTTGCGGATTATAACCTTTTCTATTCCCGCGTTGATAATCATACGCTTGCAAAAGGCGCAGCTTGTGGCGTTTTTGACAAGCTCGCCGGTGGCGCACTCCTTACCGGCGAGGTATAAGGTCGAGCCTATCATATCACGGCGCGACGCGCTGATTATGGCGTTTGCCTCGCTATGTACGCTGCGGCACAGCTCGTATCGCTCACCGCGCGGAATATTGAGCTGCTCTCGGCGGCAATAGCCCAAATCCGTGCAATTTTTGCGTCCCCGAGGCGAGCCTGTATATCCGGTAGATATTATTTCGTCATTTTTTACGATAATGGAGCCGTATTTCCGGCGCAAGCAGGTGCTGCGTTCCAGAACCGTCATCGCAATATCAAGATAATAGTTATGCTTATCGCGTCGCTTCACATCCATGGCTTTCTCCTTAAGTTATTCGGTTACAAGCTTATCCGAGCTGTTTATTCCGCTTAGAATTTCAACATAGCCGTCATCCGTTACTATGCCCGTTTTAACTTCAATTTCCTCAATTTTGTTTGCGCGCCACACCGAGAGCTTTCCGTTCTTTACCAAATCGGCGGGAACGAGAAGGGCGTCGTAGGCGGTATAGGTGACAACGCTGACCTCCGCCGCCATTCCTTCGCGGAAGCTTGCGCTTTCGTCAAGCGCAATATGACCGACATACATTCCGTTGTTTTCACCGTCAAGCTCCAAGGTGTCCATGACAGCCGAATATTCCTTTTCGGTATCTATTTTCGCCCAATCCTCGTCGGAAACAGCGCTGTCGGAGGTTTTTTTGATTTTAAACGTCGCCGGTGCGGGAACCGTCATTTTTTCGGCATCATTCTCGCTTATCGAAACCTTCAGGTAAAGGCTTCCGTCGGGAACGATAACCGCCGCCTGCATATTTACGGCGGTATTTTCTCCCTTCTTGAGATACAGCTTCTTGACATAACCGTCGGAAGCGGCGGTTACGGTATAATTTTTAAGTTCGTTTTCAAGCTGCTCAATCTGGATTTCTATATCCTTTGCCGTAAGCTCGTCGGTTACGGTTTCGCTGACGGTTTTTTCGGAGGTTATTACAGCGACCGTGTCATCCTTTGACACCTTTGAGCCTTCGTTTATTTTAAGGCTTGAAATTTTTCCGTCCGCGGAGGCACGGATAAGAGAGCTGTTCTTGTTTCCCTCGGAAACTGACGCGCTGCTCAGACTCTGTGCGCCGTTTATTTCAGCGCTAGCGGTTTTGCCGCCCGCGTTGTTCGCAATGAAGGATATTGTGGCGGTGTACAGGGCGGGTTCCCCGTCGTCGCTTGCGACCTCCTTTACGGAAACAATCGTGCCTTCGACTGTGTCTCCGCCGACAAAAACGTCGGCGGTTCCGCCCGCCGATATTGTACCGGCGTCTCCCGCGTCAAAGTCGAGAGTTACGCGGTAATCGGAAACGGTTGTTACATCGGCGATTTTGTCGCCCGAAGAAACCTTGTCGCCTACGGAAACATAAATTGTTGAAACCGTGCCGCTTGCCGAGGCCTTTGTCTCGGTGCTGTTTTCCACGGTTTTTTCGGAGGTGACCGTTGCTTTCTTCAGCTTTTCGCGGTAAAGGGAAATGCGTTCTTCAATGGCGGAGCTGTCCAGCACATAGATAACCTGCCCGCTTTTTACATGGTCGCCCTCGCTCACCTTTACATCTTCAACGGCAGCTCCGGCGGCAAAATAGCGGACATTTTCTTCCTCGCTCGCCACGGTTCCAGTGAAAAGAGTTTCCTCTCTCAAATTTTCAACTCTCGCGGTTATTGTTTCGGGTTCTTCAACAAGATCGACCTCGCTGCGTTTCGCGTCGCGCAGCACAAGCGTAAGCGCGACTGCGGCAAGAGCCACAAGCACCGCCGCCGCTACGGCTATTATCGGTACAAGATTAATCTTTCCCGTTTCTTCCGCTTCTTCAGTTTCTTCCGTTTCCTCCGCTTCTTCGGTTTTCCGTTCCTCAATCGGCTTTTCGCCCAAAGCCTCCGCTCCGCGGGGCTTGAGGTTTTCGTCGGGGGCGGAAACAGGCAGAGAGCGGAGCTGTTCCATTTCTTCCTTTGTCGCCACGCGGGTACTCTGAATGTCTTCGTGCGGCAGCTTCATCGGCTCAGGCTCGGATTGCGGCTCCGATTCGGGTTTGGCTGCTGTCTCCTGTTCCGGTTCAGGTTCAGGCTCAGGCTCAGGCTCAGGCTCGGAAGAAGGTTCGGATTCGGAGGGCTCGGGCTTCGCCTTTTTTCTTTTCCTCACTTCGGATACGGCTTCGGTTTCGATTTTTTCCGCTTCTTCCTCGTCGTCGTAATCCTCCACGCGCCCATTTTTCACAACAACAAAGGTGCATACTCCGAAAAGCACCAGCAAAACCGCCAATATGACAAACGCAATTTCGAGCATTACCGCCCATCTCCTTTTTATTTATTTACGTTTTATATTTTCCCAATATTCAGCCGTATTCCGCTCCAATTTGTTATTCCCCGGGACATAATATTTTTTGTCTTTTATTGCGTCGGGAAGATACTGCTGCTCAACGTAATTATTCGGATAGCTGTGGGGGTATTTATATCCCCCTCTTCCCAGCTTTTCGGCGCCGCTGTAGTGAGTATCCTTAAGATGCTGCGGGACGTCGCCGCAGCTTCCGTTTTGTATATCGGCAAGAGCCGCGCATATTCCCTCGTTTGCGCTGTTGCTCTTCGGAGAGGTTGCAAGCATAATAACAGCCTCGGCAAGAGGTATCTTCGCTTCGGGGAAACCGAGCTGAAGAGCGCTGTCCACACACGCTTTGGTTATCACTATCGCGTTCGGATAAGCCAGCCCTACGTCCTCCGCCGCCATAACCAATATACGCCGACAGATAGACTGTAAATCTCCGGCTTCAACGAGCCTTGCGAGATAGTGCAGCGCGGCGTCGGGATCGCTGCCGCGCACGGATTTTTGGAACGCGCTGAGAACGTCATAATGACTGTCGCCGTCGCGGTCGTGGCGGAAAGCCTTTTTCGACGTGACCGCTTCGGCGGTTTTAAGGTCAACCGTAATATGTCCTTCCGCGTCAGGAACAGCGGACATCAACGCAACCTCAAGCGAGCTGAGCGCCTTGCGCACATCTCCGCAGGAGCATAGAGCAAAATGCTCCGCGGCGTCGGGCGTAAGCTCAAAGCTGTAGTCCTCGGAAAGTATCTCCGCGCCGCGGTTCACAGCCTTCAAAATTTCATCTGGGGGAACTTCGGTAAATTCAAAGACCGTACTGCGCGAAAGAATGGCGTTGTAAATGTAAAAATAAGGATTTTCGGTTGTTGAGGCAATCAGCGTCACGCGCCCGTCCTCAATACATTCCAAAAGCGACTGCTGCTGTTTTTTGTTAAAATTCTGAATTTCGTCCAAATACAGCACAATCCCGCCGATTCCCATTATTCCGTCGGCTTCGGCAAGCACGGTTCTCACGTCGGACACGGACGCGGTGGTCGCGTTCAGCCGAAAGAGGCGCTTTCCCGCCCTTTCCGCCGCAATATTGGCGACGGTGGTTTTCCCCGTACCGCTTGGGCCGTAAAATATCATATTCGGAATGTTTCCGCTTTCGATAATCCGCCGAAGCACCTTTCCTTCTCCGAGAATATGCTTCTGACCGACAACTTCGTCAAGAGTACGCGGACGTATTCTGTCCGCAAGAGGAGAGCCTTCCATGGGGCTTACTCGTACAGGGGATATTTCCCGCAAAGCTGCTTAACCCTTGCGCGGATTTCATCCTGCTTTGTATCAAATTCCGTAACCGTGAGGAAAATGAGCTGCGCGATTTCCTCCATATCCTCCTCGTTCATGCCGCGGGTTGTTACGGCAGGGGTACCGAAACGGATTCCGCTTGTAATGAAAGGACTCTGGGGGTCGAAGGGAATGGCATTCTTGTTGGCGGTTATGCCGACCGCGTCAAGACGCCGCTCGGTTTCCTTGCCGGTGATGTCAAAATTGCGCAAATCCACAAGCATAAGGTGGTTATCCGTTCCGCCGGAAACAAGGTTGAAGCCGCGCGCCGAAAGAGCGGCAGCAAGCGCGGCCGCATTCTTTTTTATGCGGAGCTGATAATCCTTAAATTCGGGAGTAAGCGCCTCCTTAAAGCAAACAGCCTTTGCCGCGATTATATGCATAAGCGGGCCGCCCTGTATTCCGGGGAATACGGCCTTGTTTATCATTTTGAGGTGTTCTTCCTTACAGAGAATAAGTCCGCCGCGCGGCCCCCGTAAAGTTTTATGTGTGGTTGTGGTAACAAAATCGGCATATGGCACGGGATTGGGGTGCAATCCGGCAGCAACAAGACCCGCGATGTGAGCCATATCCACAAGGAAGTACGCTCCGACCTCCTTGGCTATTTCCGCAAACCTCGCAAAGTCGATTTCTCTCGGATAAGCCGACGCGCCCGCAAGAACGAGCTTGGGCTTATGCTCCAGAGCAAGCCGACGAACCTCGTCGTAGTCGATAGTCTGATTTTCCTCGGTCACGCCGTAGGAAACTATGTTAAAGTACTTTCCGCTCATATTCACGGGGCTGCCGTGGGAAAGATGCCCGCCGTGGGCAAGATTCATGGAAAGCACGGTATCGCCGGGATTCAGGCAGGCGAAAAACACAGCCATATTCGCCTGCGCGCCGCTGTGGGGCTGGACATTTGCGGCTTCCGCGCCGAAAAGACGCTTGGCGCGTTCAATTGCCAGATTTTCCGCAACGTCAACAAATTCACAGCCGCCGTAGTAGCGCTTTCCGGGATAGCCCTCGGCGTATTTGTTGGTAAGCGGCGTCCCCATGGCCTGCATAACGGCTTCGCTCACAAAGTTTTCGCTGGCAATAAGCTCAATTTTGTTGCGCTGGCGGTTTACTTCATTTTCAATCGCTTCCGCGACCTCGGGGTCAAATGCTTTTACCTTATCGATGTTGTACATTTCAAATAACCTCCATAAATATTTTACTGTAGTTTGGCATTAATCGGCGGTTTCACGGCTTTTGACCGTTTTCGCGTGGAACATTTTTTCTCCCATATCCGTTACCGAGGGAGGAATCGCGACGGAGTCGAGCGACTGACAGCCCTCAAAGGCGTAGTTGCCTATCGAGGTCAGCGTGTCGGGAAGGTGTATGGCGGTTATTCCCTTGCAATTGAGGAAGGCTCCGCTGCCGACGTGTTCAACGCCCTCGGGGACGGTAAACTCACCCTCATACCCTATCGGGCAGCAGATGAGACGGTGCATATCGCTCGCGTAAAGCGCGCCGTCAACGCTGACAAAATTCTTGTTGCCGCTGTCAACGTTTATGCTTTTAAGATTTTTTGCGGAAGCAAACGGACTCGAGCCGATTTTTTCAACCTTGGCGGGAATTGTGATTTCACGCAGCCCGTCGCACTCGCAAAAGCTGTTGCTTCCGATTTTTTTAAGGCTTTCGGGGAGGCTGATGCTTTTTATTCCCCTGCACTGACGGAAGGCATTGTCGCCTATGGCTTTTATTCCGTCGGACAACTCGACATATTTAAGCGACGCGCAGGAATGGAAGCACCACTGCGGCACCTCGTTCAGCGTTCCGGGGAGCGATATGCTCTCAATGGAAATACATTCCTCGAAGGCTCCCTGTCCCAAAGTCTTGAGCCGGCGGGGAAGCTCCACTCCCTTCAGAAACAAACAGCCCATGAAGGCAAATTCGCCGATGTAACGCACCGATTTTGGTATTTTTACGAATTTCAGGCTGCGGCAGCCCTCAAAGCAGAGTACTCCTATGCGAGTAAGTCCCTCCGGCAGTATAACCTTTGTCAGCTGCGCACAGCCGCGAAACGCGTCGTCGCCAAGCTCGGTTATTCCCTCCGGAACCTCATATTCGCCCACAAGGTCTTCGGGAGCGCGATAGAGTGCTTTCCCGTCGGGGCTGTACTCAAAATCGCTGATTTTTTCAATTATCATACATCAACACCCTCTCATATTCCAAAAATCATATAAAATATCCTATGAAACAGCCTAAACGCGGCTTTTATGAAATACGCCGTAAACGGCACTATCACTCCGAACAGCCCCGAAATCAGGAAAGCCGCCACCAAAAATTGCCCGCTTACGCCGCTGTGTTCCTTCACGGAGGCTTCCCTCATGCTTGAAGGAAGGGCTTCTATTTTATCTATTGTGCGTTCGATATGCTTCATATATATATAGTTTCCCAAGGCTCCCGATACGGCAAGCAGTCCGAGTCTCAAGACAAAGCTCGCGGAATCAAAAAAACCGAAGAGAATCCATAGCCCGAAGCAAATCAGCGCTTCGACCGGCATTTTTCTGTAAGCGTACCAGTTCCAGCCGAGACAGGCGTACCAGTTCCAGCAAATGTGACTGTCGGATTCGCGCAGCTCGGCGAATTTACGGCTGTAGTAGTCTTTTTCCTTACCGATTATATCGTTTATTTTTTCGTCGGAATAGGTTTTCCTGCCGACAAAGCGGACGTCGTCAGCCGCTTTCTTAGCGCTCTGAGCATGACCGCAGCCATCGCAGTAGGCTGCGTCAAACGCAAGCCTTCTGCCGCAGCGTGTGCAGAATTTGTGCGGAGCTTCCCATTCGGAATTTTTATCTTCGGAATTTATGGGATTTTCCGGCGTCGGATTTTCGCTCCGCTCCGCGTCCGAATTTATATTTTCAGCCATGACCCGATATCCTTTCCTTTTATTTTATTCCTTGGAAGGCACTAATTAATTCCGAAATGCCTGCGGGCGGGAAATTTTTTGCGGTAAGGCAAAAGCCGCGGGCATGAATTATTCGGCGCCTGCCTTGCTTTTTATATAAGCGTCGATTGCCTTTGCCGCGTTTTTGCCCGCGCCCATAGCCAGAATTACGGTTGCGGCTCCCGTCACGGCGTCGCCGCCGGCGTATACGCCCTCGCGCGACGTCAGTCCGTCGTCGCCGTTGGTGACAATACAGCCGCGCCGATTGGCCTCAAGACCGGGAGTTGTGCTTCTTATCAACGGATTCGGGCTTGTTCCTATTGCCATAATAACCGTGTCAACCTCAAGCTCAAATTCGCTTCCCGCCTTTTCCTCCGGACGGCGGCGGCCGCTTTCATCCGGTTCGCCCAATTCCATTTCTATACAGCGCAGCGCGCGGACGCTGCCGCTTTCATCGCCGAGAATTTCAACCGGATTGTTTAAGGTTTTGAAAATTATTCCTTCTTCCTCGGCGTGTTCGACCTCTTCCTTGCGGGCGGGAAGCTCCTCCATTCCGCGCCGGTAAACTATGTATACCGTGTCCGCGCCGAGACGAAGAGCGCTTCTTGCCGCGTCCATGGCAACATTGCCGCCGCCTACCACGGCGACGACGCGGCTTTTCTTTATCGGCGTTTTGCTGTCCGCTTTATACGCCTTCATAAGATTTACGCGGGTAAGGTACTCGTTCGCGCTGTAAACGCCCTTAAGACTTTCCCCGGGAATATTCATAAAACGCGGAAGTCCCGCGCCGCTGCCGATAAAAACGGCTTCGTTTCCCATTTCAAAGAGTTCGTCAACGGTAAGCGTTTTTCCTATTACAGTATTGGTTTTAATATCAACGCCCATAGCGGCAAGATTATCTATTTCCCGACTGACAATCCTCTTCGGCAGACGAAATTCGGGTATGCCGTAAACCAGCACTCCTCCGGCAGTGTGCAAGGCTTCATATATCGTGACCTTATAGCCCAGCTTTGCCAAATCGCCGGCGGCGGTCAGTCCGCTCGGTCCCGCGCCGACGACGGCGACCTTGTGTCCGTTCGGCTTGGGCGCTGACGGAGCTTTGCCGCCGTGTTCACGGCAGAAGTCGGCGACGAAGCGTTCAAGGCGGCCGATGCCGACGCTTTCACCCTTTATTCCGCGCACACATTTCCCCTCGCACTGAGTTTCCTGAGGGCATACTCTGCCGCAGACCGCAGGGAGCGCGCTGCTGCGGCTGATTATTTCAAACGCGCCGTCCATATCCTCGTTCGCGACGCGTTCTATGAACGCGGGAATATCTATGGCGACGGGACAGGCGCTCACGCAGGGCTTATTTTTACAGTTAAGGCAGCGTCTTGCTTCGTCAACCGCCATTTCATATGTGTAGCCCGTAGCTACCTCGTCAAAATTTTTTGCTCTGATTTCAGGCTTCTGCGAGGGCATAGGGCATTTTACGCCGCTCATATTTCTTTGCGCCATCTCAGTTGACCTCCCTGTTCATAAGCCGACAATGCTCATCGCGGACACGCTGCTCAAATTCGCGGTACATTCCGCTGCGGTTCATCGCCTCGTCAAAATCCACAAGATGGCCGTCAAAGTCGGGGCCGTCCACACAGGCGAATTTCGTTTCCCCGCCGACCGTCAGGCGGCAGCCGCCGCACATTCCCGTGCCGTCTATCATTATCGGATTCATCGAAACGACGGTTTTTATGCCGTATTTTTTCGTCACGGCACACACAAATTTCATCATTACAATCGGGCCTATCGCTATTACCTCGTCATAGCTGTTGCCCTCTGCTATCAGCTTTTCAAGGGCCTCTGTGACAAGCCCCTTTTCGCCGGCGCTGCCGTCGTCCGTCATAAGGACGGTTTTATTGCTGACAGCCCTGAATTCGTCCTCAAGAATTATCAAATCCTTATTTCTGAAGCCGACGACGGAATGTACATCGCAGCCGAGTCCGTTAAGCTTTTTCGCTATCGGGAACGCAATCGCGCAGCCTACTCCTCCGCCGACGACACAGACCTTTTTAAGTCCTTCAACCCGACTTGCAACGCCCAAAGGCCCCACAAAATCGGGAATAAAATCTCCCTCGGAAAGCTCGTTCAGTTCCATTGTGGCCCCGCCGACAATTTGGAAAATTATTGTCACAGTGCCTTTTTCGCGGTCAAAGTCCGCAATTGTCAGCGGAATACGCTCTCCGTCCTCGGACGGGCGCAATATTACAAACTGTCCCGGCTCCGCCTTTTTCGCAATCAACGGAGCTTCCACGGTCATTTTTGTCACCGTAGGATTCAGCGCCGTTTTTTCCGAGATTCTGAACATTACAGAAACCCTTCTTTCTTGGCATAATACTATCATTGTACTATTATAACAAATAAAATCAAAAAACGCAATAGTCAAATTATATTTTATTTGACTGTTTTTCGGCGCCGATTTTCACGCAAAGCGAACCGCCCGGCGTGTATCATGCGTCAAGCGGCTCGTTTATCTGTCAATTTTTTACATCGCAACATTCCCGCCCGTTCCGGCATTGCCCTTGCGGAGTCATGCTATACTCTTTTCAGGCAGACTGACGCGGCGGGGCAGATTTCGCATTTCGGACGGCGCGCATTACATACGGCTCTGCCGTGAAGCACAAGTCTGTGGCAAAATTCCGACTGTTTATCCGACGGGATAAGCGGCGAAACGTCAAATTCCACCTTTGTCGGGTCGGTTTCGTCAGTCAGTCCCGCTCTTTTCAATATGCGCTTCGCATGGGTATCTATAACCATACCGCCCTTGCCGAATACATCTCCGAGGATGAGATTCGCGGTTTTTCGTCCGACGCCGGGGAGCGACAAAAGATCCTCCATCGTGTCGGGCACCTCTCCGCCGTAAACGTCAATCAGACGGCGGCAGCAGTCGATTATATTCCTTGCCTTATTCCGATAAAAGCCCGTTGACTTTATATCCTCCTCAAGCTCCGCCAAATCGGCGTTGGCAAAGGCGGCGACATCGGGGTATTTTCGGAAAAGCGTTTTCGTTACCTCATTAACCCTCGCGTCGGTACACTGAGCCGCAAGCCTAACGGAAATCAGAAGCCGGAGCGGCGTTTGCGCTTCAAGCGAACATTCCGCGTCGGGATAGGCTTTCTCCATTACATTCATAAATTCAATCGCGCGCTCTTCCCTTTTCAAAGGCTTTCCTCCTCGGCATTTAAAAATGACGCTTCAGACCTCGGCAACCTCAAACACCGTGCCTTCGGCGGTCTGAACGACGCCGCCGTCGGGCAGAACGGTTATGTAAAGCTCCGACGAAACGCTCTTTATTTTGTATCCGCCGCTTTCCTGCTTTTCAAAGCTCCAGCGCTGATTGTCGTCCGAGCTCGACGCGTAGGTTATAATCGGATCTCCGTCGGTTGTGGAATTGTTGGCGACGTCAATGCTGCGTCCTCCGTTTCTCGTGTTTACGGCATAATTTCCCTCGCTCTGAGCTTCGAGCGTCCATTGCTGAGCTTCTTCGCCCGTACAGTATTCCGCGGTAAGATCGTTTTTCTCGGTGCTGTAGGTCAGCGCAACCGTGCCGCCCATAACCCTGAGGGTTTTATATTCGGCGGTTTTTTCCTGCGCTGTTGCTTCCGCCTCGACAATGTCCCATTCCTGAACCGAGCTGTCTCGCTCGATATTTTGCTTTACGCTTCCGGCGGAGTTTTCAATCGGCAGCATGGAATTTTTGGAAATTATCTTATACGCGCCGTTATCCAGCTTAACAAGCATGAAAATCTGATTGTCCGCTTCGCCCGCGTTATACTGCAAAAGCTTGGCTCCGGCGGCGCGGCTTGCTCCGTTTACATCCATGGCGCAGCCGCTTTTGACATTTTTGATTTGATAAAAGCCGTCCTGTCCGTCAACGGGGACAAAGCTCCAAAGCTCGCTTTCGCTGCCGCCGAAAGCGCCTACCTTAAGAGCGGCGCCGCTGTTGTCGGCCGCGGGAAGAATCACGCTGTTCGTATCATGAAGCACGATTTTATAGGTTTTGTTTGTATCAACACGCGCGCTGTCGATTATCGAGACTACGGAATTATCTTCGTCCCAGTCAACCTTTTTCGCAAATAGCTGAGCTATGGCGCGCACGGGAAGATAGGTTATTCCTTCCCGAAGCTGCGGAGAAACGGCTTTCCCGTTGGCGTCGGTGGGATTAAACTTTTTTCCGTTTATATACACTCCGACGCTTTCGCCGGGCTCCGGTTCCGTTCCCGAACAATCGCCGATAAGTACGGCTTTTGCGTCGCCGTCCCAGTCGATGGATACGCCGAGAGCCGCGGCTACGGCTCTGACGGGAACATAGGTTGTTCCGTCCTCGATGAACGGGGACACCTCGTTTCCGTTTGCGTCGCGGGCGACTACAGGCGCGCCGTTCAGCATTACGGAGACGTCAGCGGCAAAGGCGGAAGCCGCCAAAGCGAGAACAAGCAAACAAGAAAGTATTGCCGTTATTTTTTTCATAATTTTCCCTCCAGAAACAATTTCTCTTATAATTGTACTATAAAATTCCCTCATTGTCAACAAATTATCTTGCAATTTTTTCTTTTATGGTGTATACTTAAAATCGGAGAAATGTAAAACGATTCACGCCGCCAATGGGCGTTTTGAAATTAATCGGCGTTTTCCCGAATCGGATAAACGGCCGAAAATAAATTGGAGTGAACGGAAAATGAAAAAAGCAATCGCTTGCATTATGGGGATAATTTTAACCGCAACGGCTGTTTGCGCCGATATAGGCGTTACTGACGGCGCGGGAAACGAAAAGGCTGCTGCGCCTGTATTTTCCGTTAAAAGCGGGGTATACGAAAACACCGTGCAGCTTTCGCTTTACGGCGGCGGCGATATTTACTATACTCTCAACGGCGATGAACCGTCGTTAAGCGCTTCGCTGTACACGGCTCCGATAACGCTGAGTGAGGAAAAGGCTTCTCCGCGTACCGTTCAGGGCTATGTTGCGCAGGAGCAGACTCCCCGCGGAATAACCGTGCGCGCGGCGGTCGTAAACAGCGACGGCTCGGTCGGCGAAATCGCCACCGAAACTTACTTTATCGGCAGCGGCATAAACGAATTTTACGAGCTTCCGATGATAAATCTCGCGGTTGACACCTACGACCTTTGGAGCCGCGCCGATGGGATATACGAAAACTACAACTACGAGCACAACGTCCCCGCGTATTTTCAGTATTTCACAACCGACGGCAGCGTAGGCGCGGAGCGCGGGATTGAAATCAAGGTCAGCGGACACGGCTCCCGCTACAACGCGAAAAAATCCGTAAGGCTCTATTTTACAAAGGGCGACGTTTCGGAAGGAAAGTATCTCGAATATGAGCTGATTCCCAATACTCGGGCAAATTACAAAAGCGACGCCTCGGTCAATAAATTCGCCAAGCTTACGCTGCGCATTTCCGATTGGACGCTTTCCAATTTACGCGATGTTTTCGCCCAAAAGCTCGGCTCATATACCCGCGCCGACGTTGCGGCAAGCACTCCGACGGCGTTGTTCCTTAACGGCGAATACTGGGGCGTTTACGAATGCCGCGAGCAGTATGACGAAAGATATGTCGAATATCACTACGGCATAGACAACGACAATGTTGTATTCCTGGATCGCGACTGGACGCTCGACCCGCAGTATACGGTTCTGCCCGACACAGGCAGCGTATACACCGATAAAATGGAGTATTCCGCCGGTCCGAGCGACGCAAACAAAAAAGGCCGGCTCGGCGAAAGCTATTACCGCGAGCAATGGCTGTATCTGCGTTCTCTCGCGGAGGAGGGCGATATTGCCGACCCCGACGTTTATGCCGAATTTTGCGCCGGCATAGACATTGACAACTATATTGATTCGGTCATAACCTATATTTACTCCGCCAATGACGACTGGCCGGGCAACAATTTCAAGCTGTGGCGCGTAACGGAGGAAAGCATTGATCCGTATACCTACGGCGCCGACGGCAAGTGGCGTTTTATGATACACGATTTCGACATAGCCTTTGAAAGCTCGGCGCACGAAACGCTGTACCTAAGCGCGCTTGAAAAGCTGGACGACACCGACGCCCGTCATCCCGCGTTTGCGACGGCAATGCTGGGCGGACTGCTGAAAAACGCGGATTTCCGAAGCGAATTTGCCCAGCGCACGATGGCGTATCTTTCGACCGCGATGAGCAGTGACAACGCAAACAGGCTGGTTGACGGACTGATTGAGGAACGAAGCGTCGGCAAGCTGCACGACCTTTTGCGCTGGAATCTGGGCAGCGGCTCGTCGGAGAACAGAATGGAAGGCTGGATTAACTCCGTGAACACATTCCGCGCCTTTGCCGATGAGCGTCCCGCTGCGCTTTGTGAGCAATATACAAATGTACTGA
The DNA here is from genome assembly GCA_964537995.1 of uncultured Oscillospiraceae bacterium. GTDB lineage: Bacteria > Bacillota > Clostridia > UMGS1883 > UMGS1883 > JAFLUQ01. The sequence goes on along the minus strand of CAZICW010000041.1, from coordinate 1,473 downwards.
ACGAAAATTACGGCGCGGGAATAGACGGCGCCGCCAATTTCACGTTTCTTTCCGCGAGCGGCGAGTTTTCAATCAACGGCGCGGAAATAAGCGCCGAACGCTACGACAATTTCAGCTCGTTTTCCACGGTTCAGTTCGCGGGTATTCCCATACGCGTTTCAGCCGTGAACGAAAACGGGGAAGCGGCGAAGCTGACCGTTACGCACAACGGAATAACCGACACCTTTTACGGCGAGGCGGAATTTGTTCCCGAAGCCGCGGACTATACGGTGAGCGCCGATTTTTCCGATCCGTGTACTCTTTCCGACCCCGTACCCGTCGGCATTGCGCGCGCAAACCGCTTCCTAAAGATGAAGACGGGCGAAAAGCTCCCCGTTGTGCTTTTTGACAGCGACGGCGGCAGAATTTCGGCGGACAGCATTTCCGTTACCGGCAGCGGCGTACAGCTCACCGGCTCTGTCGCGGAAGCGGTTTCCGTCGGACGCGCCACGATTCGCGCCGTCTGCGGCGGCAGGGTTTTTGAAGCGGAAATTGCCGTTTCGGAATAAACGGCTGTATGCGTTTTTCGAGTAACATATTTCGACAAAGTTCATAGTATATATCGTAAACGGTCAGAGGAAACAATGACCGCGAAAAAATTTTTGATAAGGAGAAAAAACTATGTTCTTTGGCGGATGCAACAACAACGGCTGCGAATGGATTATCTGGCTCATCATAATAATCCTTCTTATAAGCTGCGCGTGCGGAAACGGCTGCGGAAACGGCTGCGGAAACAACAACTGCGGCTGCTAAACATTTTTATTCGGGGAGCGGCAGCTCCCCTTTCTTTTTAAATGCTGCGGCGGCCTTATTTCGATTTTTCCAGCTTCTTCCGAAATTCCGCCAATGCGCGGGCGCGGTGGCTGACGGAATTTTTTTCGGAGGGTTCGGCTTCGGCAAAGGTTTTGCCAAGCTCCGGCGAAAAAAATATCGGATCATAGCCGAAGCCGCTTTCTCCGTGCGGCTCATGGGTAATTTCTCCCTCAACGCTGCCCGACGCGGTTATTTCCGTCCCGTCGGCGGCAATGAACACAATTGAGCATATGAAGCGCGCCGTGCGCAGGCCGTCGGGAATGTCGTTCATTTTTTCAAGAACGAGCTTTATTCTGTCCGCGTTATTTTCAAGCCCGCCGTAGCGCGCGCTGTAAACTCCCGGCTCTCCGCCGAGAGCGTCAATGCAAAGTCCGCTGTCGTCCGCAATTGTGGCAAGACCCGTTTCGGCATATATGGCCGCGGCCTTTATTCTTGAATTTTCCTCGAAGGTAGAGCCTGTTTCCTCCGGCTCAAGACTTATTCCGGCTTCCTCCTCGGTTATTATTTCAAAGCCCTGCGGCTTCAGTATTTCCCGAAATTCCCTGAGCTTATTTCCGTTGTGCGTCGCGGCGATAACCTTCATAAATACTTCCTCCGTTATATATTCGCTAAAATTTTCAA
>CAZICW010000040.1:0-15286 GCA_964537995.1 uncultured Oscillospiraceae bacterium | reverse complement strand
CATTCAATTACAAGGACGGCGAGAAGCGCGTTAATTTCAGAGATATTCAAAAAATCGCGGATAAAAAGGCGAGCCTTGATAACCAAGGTTCGCCTTTAAATAAATTGGTGGAGATAAGCGGGATCGAACCGCTGACCTCTTGAATGCCATTCAAGCGCTCTCCCAGCTGAGCTATACCCCCAAATCCGAACGGCATACAGTCTTTCGACCTTACCGACCGTGTAATATTATATCAGACGGGAAAGTTTTTGTCAATAGCTAATTTAAAAAAATTCACGAAATCCCAAAGAGCTTTGTAAAAAATCTTTGTTTGGCGCTCTGCCGGCTTGAGGTATTTTTACTGTCCCTCCGACAGGATTTTGAGCAATTTGCAAAGCATGGTACAGGCTTCCGCGCGGGTAGCGTTTTTTGCGGGAAGGAGGGTTGACTGCTCTGTGCCGTTTAGAAGCCCGATATTAAGGGCTTTCTCAAAATAGCCCTCAGCCCAGTCCGCGACGTCGTTTTTATCGTAAAAATTACTTAGGCGCGAATTTTTCGCTTCCTTCCCCATTAATTCATAAATTCTCATAAAAATCGAAACCATCTGTTCGCGCGTCAGATACGCGTCGGGCGAAAATTCCGTTTCTGAAGTTCCCTTGATTATGTCAAGCTCCGCCAACGCCGCGACGCTGCCGCCGTACCATGCGTCGGCGGGAACGTCCGTAAAGGTACTGCTCGCGTCGGCAAGCCCGAAAGCGCGGCAAATCAGTGCGGCAAATTCCGCCCTTGTGATTTTTTCGTCGGGGCAAAAAAGAGTTTCAGTTTTGCCGTTAACAATTCCCGCGGCATAAAGCGCGGAAACATATTTTTCCGCCCAGTGTCCCCGTAAATCGTCAAAGTCCGATTCTCCGGCTTCGGAAAGGCTGACGGGGGAAAATACGCAAGAAGCTTCCTCCGTTTCATCTGCGGTTTCGTAATAATCAAATACTTCGTCGTAATTTTGCAACGAACCGATCGGCAACGGAACGCTTCGCTCCGCCGCGCCGCTCAATCCGGTAAGAGCGCAAATCGGCGTAACCTCAACGTAAACATATTTTCCGGCAAGAGAGGACGTTACCGACAATTCCTCTCCGCTGCCGATATGGATAGGATCGTTTCCTTCGGAATCGGTGGAATACCAGCTTATCGCGCAGGCAGAGGGGTCGTTTACGGGGTCAAGATTATTGTAGAAAGCAAAGCTTACGGCGAGCTTTCCTCCGACCTGCGCATCACCGGAAACCATAAGCGAGGCCACGCTCAGAACCGAACGGAAAAGCTCGACATTGTCAATTCCGAGATCAACCGCGCCGCCGTCCTCGGAGGTTATATAAAGCTCAAGTCTGCCGACAAGGTCATTGTCGGTTTCAAACAGCTTGAACATCTGCCCGTCGGAGGATTCCGCCTGCATAACGGGTACATTCTCGCCGTCAATCGTTTCAATGAAAGCCGTGACGACGGAATCCTTCCCGTCGATCGCGTCGGCGCGGAAAGCGTAAGGCAGTCCGGCATAAAGGTGCATATAGGAATTGTTCAGCGCTATGGCATAGTCGTTTTCGGAAACTATACGGGCGTATCTGCCGTTGATATATTCCTCAATTGTCAGCGACGCGGGGAAAGCCGCCGCCCACCACTCGTTTTCCTCCTTTTCTTCAAAGCCTCCGTCACCGATATTGTCATGGCTGATTGTTATCGTAAGGCTGCTTTGAATCGAAGAGTTTGTCCTTGAGCAGGCATAAATTGTATAATCGCCGGCAACGGCCTTCGGGGAAACGACAATGTTCCCGCCCGAAATTTCAACGCCCTTTCCTTCGGGCAAAATCTCAACCTCGCATTTACTGCCGAGAATCTCTCCGGCTTGGTCACGGACATAGGCGTTGAGCGGATATGCGGTTTCCGTATCGGGGATGCAGATATTTCCCGGCGCATGGAGGGTTACATAGGTTTCGTCCGGCGCTTCGGGAGAAAGCGTCATCGCGCCGACATGAACTCTGCCCGGCTCTGTCGTTACAAAGCTGAGATTTACGTCGTAGACTCCGCTCGCTTCCGGCGTAAAGGCCGCGACAACGTCCGTCCAGTCGCCGTCGGAAAGATCGATTATGTTTATTTCAACTCTTCCCTCACGCGACAGGGCCGTGTTTTGAGAATAGACCGATTTCCCGCTGCCGCTTTCAACTCTAACCTTTGCGCGGAAAACATACATAACTCCCTCCAAAAGCACAATGGGACGGTCGGGCTTAATTGTCGCGGAATAGCCGTAGGGGCATAGTGTTTCCGTCGCAAGAGAGAGATAGCTGCCGATCGAGCCGCCGAGAAGCTCATATTCGCCGTCTATGTTCCAATATTCCGTATCCTGCGAGAAGTCGGAATTTTTAAGCACATTTTTTGTAAGCGTAATTTCCATCGACGCGGGATTAAGCTGCATATAGTCCGGCGGTGTGCAGATCAGCACGAAGGACGCTCCGTCGGGGCAGCCCTCGCTGACGATTATCGAATTGCTTTCATTGTCGATTGCGACGCCCGCCGGAAGACCCTCCGCCGACATAACATATGTATCGGGAAGAAGATTTATTATTTCATCGTCAACAGTGTACGCAGTAGCGGTGTAGCGCGTGCGTTCTTCTCCCGAGGCGGGAATTATCAGCTCCTCCTGCCCTATTATCGCAAGACTTTCCGGCGCGAAATTTATTTGCTCTATTGAAATATCATCGACAAAAAATCCCAAATCCGCATCGCCGTTTTTCAGCTCAAGGGAAAAGCTGTAGTCCGCGTCGCGCGCCGCCATGAAGAGCGCGGTCACCTGCGTCCATTCCTCGGGGATATTGTCAAATTCAAATACTATATTGTCCGCTCCCGTGCCGAAGCGAACCGCCGAACGCACCGAGCCCTTTGCGTTTGAGGAAAGACTCATAACGTCAAACTTGATTCTGTATACCGAGCCTTTTTCGAGAGTTACCGTGCGCAGATATGACAGCATATGGGAAATTTTCCCGTCAATTTCCATTCCGTATGGGTTTCTCACAAAGCAGGATGCCTCGCCGCCGGCGAAAATTCCGTTGTCCTGGATTCCGCCGTCCCAGTCGGAAAAATCCGAAGCGTCCTCGAAGGTTTCCTCAAAGAAAAAGGGCGCGCCGACAGAAGCCTCGTCCGCGCTGACGACAGCGGTAAAAAGCAACAATATAAGCAACATCATTGCGAATGCCGTTCTGCGCATATAAGCCTCCTTAAAGCATAACCGTTAAACACATTCCGTATGATTATTATACCATGTTTTTTTCCTGATGTCTATCATATTTATTAAAAATTCACAAAAAAATATATTTTTACTTCACCGAAATGTATAATCCGACAAGGCAAGCGCGCATCAGGGTCTATTTTGCGGCTTGCCTGTCGGGTCGGTTAACCGTGAATATTCCTATGCATACCAGAATCAACGCCGACGCGGAGCGAAGTCCGAACGCCTCGCTTTTTTCGTCAAGCAGCAGCGCCGAGAGCAGAAAGCCGCACACGGGATTCATAAAGCCGAAAACGGTTACTCTTGAAACGGGATTATATTTGAGCAGTATTGACCAGATTGTATACGCCGCCGCCGAAATAAAAGAAAGATAAAGCAGCATCGCAATGCCTCTGCCCGTTACGGCGTTTATTTTTCCGCCAAGGAGCAGTCCCGCGGCAGTCATGATTATTCCTCCCGCCATAAACTGCCAGCCGCTCAGCATAACAGGATTTGCGCGTTTGGAATAGGTTTTCATAATAACGGAGGAAAAGGCATAGGCTACGGTCGAAACAAAAACAAAGCCCTCCCCTCGCAAGGTCATTCCGGAGCTCATCTCTCCGCCGAGATTTACAAGCACAACTCCGGCAAAGCCCACCGCGCAGCCGAAAAGCTTTTTCGCCGTCAGCTTTTCAATTCCGAATACCAACGAAGCGAGGATAATGCAGATGAATACGTTCGAGCCTTCGATTATCGCGCATTTCGAACCGTCGGCACGGGCAAGACCGAGGTAAAAAAAGAGGTATTGCAGCACCGTCTGGAACAGACAGAGCTTCAGCATCATCGACACCTCTTCCCCGCTTTTCGGCGCAATGAATTTTTTCTCGCCGAGACTTGCGGCGGCAACAGTCATAATTCCGGCAAGCGTAAAGCGCAGACCGGCGAAAAGTATCTGCGCGGCGGTTTCGTCCGAAGAAATTTCAAACAGGGAGTATCCTATTTTTATGCACGGGAACGCGCTTCCCCACAGCACACAGCAGACAAATGCCAGCAGAGCGACAACCCATGTTTTTGTCAATGTTTTTTCGCGGTTCATTTGTTCACCTTTGCTCAAGCAAAACGGGCAGGGCAGGTAATATACCCGCAAAAGCCCGCCCGTACAGCTTGTTTATGTTTTACTTAAGTCTTGCTTCAAGCTTTGTCAGCTCGTCTGCCATTTCCTGAGGAAGAAGATCGCCGAACTGCGCAAAATACTGCCTGATTCCTGTTTCGGGATTTTCAATATCCTTAATCCATTCCTCTTTGTCAATTGTAAGCAGAGCCTTAACGTTTTCGGTGGTCATAGGCTTGCCGTAGTTTTCCAGATCGGTGACGTCAATATCCTCCGGCTTGGGAATATAGCCGATAGCGCATTCGTCGGCTTCAACCTTGCCCGCGCAGCGATCGAGGATCCAGAGCAGGACACGCATATTGTCGCCGAAGCCGGGCCACATGAATTTGTCATTCTCGTCTTTTCTGAACCAGTTGACATGGAAAATTTTAGGAGCCTTATCGCCGAGCTTCTTGCCCATCTCAAGCCAGTGTCCCCAATATGTCGCCATGTTGTATCCCACAAAGGGCTTCATCGCCATGGGGTCGCGCCTTACGACTCCGACCGCGCCCGCTGCCGCCGCGGTCGTTTCGGAAGCCATTGTCGCTCCGACAAAGGTGCCGTGCGTCCAGTCAAAGGACTGATACACGAGGGGAGCGCATTTCGCGCGGCGTCCGCCGAATACGATTGCATCAATCGGAACGCCCTGAGGATTTTCAAATTCGGGAGAAATGCAGGGGCAATTTACGGCGGGAGCCGTAAAGCGGCTGTTGGGATGGGCAAGCTTGTTGCCTGCCGCCGCATATTCGGGTCCGTTAACCTTAGCGCCCTTCCAATCGGTTGCGTTTACGGGAGGATTATTGTCAAGACCTTCCCACCAAACAGTCATATCATCGTTATTGATTGCCACATTTGTGAAGATTGTGTTCTTCTTTGTGGATTCAAGCGCGTTGAAATTCGTCTTTACGCTGGTTCCGGGAGCTACGCCGAAGAAGCCGGCTTCGGGGTTGATTGCGTAAAGTCTGCCGTCGGGGCCTATGTTCAGCCATGAAATATCGTCGCCGACGGTCCAGACCTTATAGCCCTGCTTGCGAAGATATTCGGGAGGAATAAGCATCGCAAGGTTTGTTTTTCCGCAGGCGGAGGGGAAAGCGGCGCATATATAATGAACCTCGCCCTGAGGATTTTCAAGTCCGAGAATAAGCATATGCTCCGCCATCCAGCCCTCTCTCATTCCGAGATAGGAAGCGATTCTGAGAGCGAAGCACTTCTTTCCGAGAAGCACGTTTCCGCCGTAAGCGGAGTTGATGGACCAAATTGTGGAATCCTGAGGAAACTGAACTATATATCTTTCTTCGGGATTTACATCCTTCTTTGCGTGAAGGCATTTTACAAAGTCCGGCTTGTCGCCCAAGCAGTCCATGACGGGGTTTCCTATCCTTGTCATGATAGCCATATTGAGAACAACATAAATGCTGTCGGTAAGCTCAATTCCTATTTTGGAAAAGGGAGAACCCACAGGGCCCATGGAGTAGGGAATTACATACATTGTCCTGCCTTCCATCGCGCCTGTATACAAAGCCGTGAGCTTGGCGTACATTTCGTCGGGAGCCATCCAGTTGTTAATGGGACCTGCTTCGTCCTTTGTCGGAGTGCAGATAAAGGTTCTGTCCTCAACGCGGGCAACATCGTTCTCCGCCGTGCGATGATAATAGCAGCCGGGGAGCTTTTCTTCGTTGAGCTTGATCATCTCGCCTGTCGCAACAGCCTCGGCCCGAAGCTCTTCAAGCTGAGCCTCGTCACCCGTTATCCAAACCACCTTGTCCGGACGGCACATTGCCTTCATGTCGTCAAGCCATGTCAATACTGTCTGATTTGTCGTCATTAAACAAATCCCCTTTCTTAAAAAGTTTTGATACAAGTAAAAATCCAACTTTTCTCGTTTAACATTATATATCAAACTTTCGGATTTGTCCATTATTTTTTTTACAAATTCACAATTAGTTTTCAATTTCCGCATTTTCAACAAAAAAGTCGGATAAATTTGAAAATTCTTGTATATTCAGCACCTCTCCGCGTATGCCCGGCTGCCTTCCTATGCTTTCGATTGCACGGGAAATAAGCTCTTTTCCGCCGAACTTGCCGCTGTTGGCAAGACCGTTAATCAGAGTTTTCCGTCTTTGCGCGAACGAAGCCTTTATAAGCGCAAAAAACAGCCTCTCATCCTTTGGAAGGACGGGCGGCTTTTCGCGCAGCTCCATGGAAACCACGGCGCTGTCCACCTTTGGCGCGGGAATAAAGCTCCGCGCGGGGACAATTTCCAGAATTTCCGGCGTTGTAAAATACTGCGCCGTCAGTGTCGCCGCGCCGTAGTCCTTTCCTCCGGGGGCGGCGCACAGGCGCTGCGCCACCTCCTTCTGCACCATAACGATTATGCGCTTGAAGGGGCAGCGGCTTTCAATTAAATTCATAAGAATCGGCGTTGTTATGTAATACGGAAGATTTGCCGCAACGCTTACTCTCATTCCGTCAAAATCCTCCGTCAGAAGCTTTGGCATATCAACCTTAAGGCAATCCTTCCAGATTATGTCGATATTGTTGAAGCCGATGAGCGTTTCCGTCAATACGGGACGGAGCCGCTCGTCCAGTTCAATCGCGACAACCTTTTTTGCTTTGAGGGCAAGCGCCGCCGTAAGGCTGCCGAATCCGGGCCCTATTTCAATTATGCCCTCGGCTCCTTCGGCGGCTTTTTCGGCAATGCGCATAAGTACGGACGCGTCTTTTATGAAGTTTTGTCCCATATTTTTCGAGAAAGCAAAGCCGTACTTTGAGCAAAGATACCTTATTATTTTAGGATCTGTCAGCTCATACATTCAGCCCCGCCTCCCTTTCGTCCACAATAAGTCCGACAGGGCAGTGATCGCTGCCGTAAACATCGCTGTAGATAAGCGCGTCAACAATCGGCATATTTTCGGAAACGCACCAATAGTCAATGCGCCAGCCTATATTCTTTTCTCGCGCTCTGAAACGGTACGACCACCACGAATAGGCATTCTCCAAATCGGGATAAAGGCTGCGGAAGGTATCTTTGAAGCCGTTTTCCGTCACGGCGGTGAATTTTTCCCTTTCCTCATCGGTAAAGCCGGGGTTGCGGCGGTTGGTTTTGGGATTTTTCAGGTCGATTTCCTTGTGAGCGACATTCAAATCGCCTGCGAACAGAACCTGTTTTTTCCCGTTTAAGCTTTTCAGATAGGCTAAAAAATCGTCCTCCCATCTCATGCGGTAATCAAGCCGCAAAAGTCCGTCCTTGGAATTGGGGGTGTAAACCGTGACGACGTAAAAGCTTTCGTATTCAAGGGTTATAACCCGCCCTTCACGGTCATGCTCCTCTATGCCTATGCCGTAAGAGACGGACATAGGCTTATGCTTTGTAAAAATTGCCGTTCCGCTGTAGCCCTTTTTTTCGGCATAATTCCAGTAGCAGTAATAGCCCTGAGGAGCAAAATCGAGCTGTCCCTCCTGAAGCTTTGTCTCCTGTAAGCAGAAGAAATCGGCGGACTGAGCGTCGAAAAAGTCGGCAAAGCCCTTTGTCATGCAGGCTCGAAGCCCATTCACGTTCCATGAAATAAATTTCATAAGTACATTCCTTTCCGCCGAATCGCGTCAAAATCAGAGCTTAAGCACTGCTTTGAGCTTCAGTCCGACAAACGACGCAACGACGCTTTTTATAATATCAAACGGGATAAACGGAAGCACGCAGACCGCAAGCGTATCCGCAAGACCGCGCCGCATAACCGCCATAAATTGAATTGTTCCCAGCGTATAGCACACAGCCACGCTCACAAGGCAGGCCGCAAGCACGGAGAAGGCTGCGAGAGTCCTATTGTTCAGCTTGGATGCCTTATCCGCCGCAAAGCCCGTAATCAAAGCCATGAGAAGGTAGGAATAAATGTATCCGCCCGTCGGGCCGACAAGAACTCCTATGCCGCCGCTCATATTGCTGAAAACGGGCAAGCCGACAGCGCCGAGCAGAATAAACACCAGCACCGAAACAAAGCCGCGTCTGCAGCCGAGCATAACCGCCGCGAGCAGCACGCCGAGTACCGCAAGTGTTATTGAAACCTCGCCTATCGGAACTGAAATCGCGGAACAGACACAGATAACCGCGGCCATAAGAGCGCACACAACCAGATTTTTTGTTTTCATTGCAAACATTTCCTTTCTTGATGTATGGTGATATTATACATCAATGACGGAAATGCTGTCAACATATTTTAGCGAAAAATTGTAAACCTTATATTTCATATACTGTTTAATGCTATTATTGTAGCCTTTATTTCGTTTTTAAGGTTGACAATCTCATATTTTCCGACAGCCGTCAACAAAAACCGCCCTTATATTTGCCTCAAAATCCAGAGGGAAACGGTCGAACACGGCTATATCGGCGTCCTTTCCGACGGTCAGCGAGCCGACCCTGTCGTCAATACCGCAAAGCTTTGCCGCGTTTATCGTCACGGCTTTCAGAGCCTCGGTTTTATCCATACCGCCGCGCACCGCCATTGCCGCGCAGAGCGGAAGATGCTTTTCGGGGATTTCGGGGTGATCGGTTATGATTGCCACTGTAAGTCCCGCGTTCGCGAGAGCGGCGGCGGTTTCATAGGAAAGGCGGCTAAGCTCGGGCTTGCTGCGATCCGAAAGGCTCGGGCCGACACAAACGCCGATATTTTCTTCCTTCAGCATTTCGGCGATCAGATGACCCTCCGTACAGTGTTCTATTGTCATTTTGAGATTAAATTCCTTGGCTATGCGTATTGCCGTAAAAATATCGTCGGCGCGGTGAGCATGGGCTTTCACGAGCATACCGCCGTCCAAGCAGCGGGCAAGACATTCGCTTTTGAAGTCAAATTCAGCCTCTTCATCCTCGGCATACCGACGCGCACGGATAAGCGCTTCGCGTATTGCGGCGGCGGTTCCCATGCGTGTTGACGGGAACTGCTTTTTTTCGCCGTAAACACTCTTCGGATTTTCGCCGAAGGCAAATTTTACGGCCGCTTCGGCAGCTATTATCATATCGTCGGCACGCAGCCCCGCGGTTTTCATTGCCGTAAAGGTTCCTCCGATCGGATTTGCGCTTCCGGGGCCGGTGACGACCGCGGTCACACCCGCGGCAAGAGCCTCGGAGAAAGCCCTGTCCATCGGGTTTACCGCATCAATTGCGCGAAGCTGGGGAGTTATCGGATCGGTTTCCTCGTTGCCGTCGGCACCCTCCGCGCCGAGCGAGTCCTCCCACATTCCGATGTGCGAATGCGCGTCCACAAGACCGGGAATCACATATCCGCCCTCGGCGTCAAAGCTCTCTTCGCTGTCCTTAAAATCGGACATTTCGCCAATTTCCGTAATTTTTCCGTTTTCAAAGGAAACAAAGCCGTTCTTTATCGCTTTTTTGTCCATCGTAAGAATGTATCCGTTTTTTATCGACGCCATAAGGCTCCACTCCTTTTTACAGTATCGCGCCCGCGGCGACAGCTCCGTCGGCGGCTGCCGTCACAATCTGACTTAACGGCTTTTTCCGTATATCTCCGACGGCATAAACTCCGTCAACCGAGGTTTTCATATTTTCGTCCGTAACGACATATCCGCCGTCAAGCTCAAGCTGACCCGCCACAAGCTCGGTACGCGGAAGAGTTCCGACAGCTATGAACACCCCGTCGGCGGCAAGAACCCGCCCGTCCTTCAAACGGATTTTGCTCAGGTGACCGTTTTCGGCAATAAGCTCGTCCGCCTCGGTACGCGGAAGAAACTCCACATTCGGCAAGGCTACGCGTCGGAGCGCGGCTTCCCCTCCGCGCAGGGAATCCCTGCGGTGGATAAGCCATACCTTCTTGCATATGCGGCTTAGATATTCGCAATCATGCACGGCGGTATCCCCGCCGCCGACCACGGCCGCCGTTTTTCCTTTGAAAAAGCCGCCGTCGCACACGGCGCAGTAGCTCACTCCCGCGCCGACAAGCTCCTTTTCGCCCTTTACTCCGAGCGGACGCGGCGACGCTCCCATTGCGAGAATCATGTTATCCGCGACGTAACTGCCCTTTCGGGTCAGCGCGGTTTTATTTTCAAGCGAAATTTCCTTTACTTTTTCGCGTTTAAGCTCCGCTCCGAGGGTTTCGGCCTGTCTCCTCATAAGTTCGGCAAGGGAGCTTCCGTCAATGCCGTCAGGGAAAGCCGGATAATTTTTGATTTTTTCCGTAAGCGTCATCTGTCCGCCGAAGGCTCCGCCCTCAAGCAAAAGAACCCTCTGTCCGCCGCCGGCGCAGTATATTGCCGCGGTCAGACCCGCAGGCCCGCCGCCGACTATTATTGTGTCGTACATATATTCCTCCGCGATTGCATTTGTACAATATTTATACATAATCACACAATATATTGTACTATAGCTATATTGTGTTTGTCAAGCGTTTTTTATTCCCGCGCGTGCGGACGTCGTAACGCGCGGCGGCTTTCGCGCCTTGAAGCACTAAAAAGGGACCTGCGTTTTGCAGCTCCCTTTTCCAAGTGAATCGATAAGCCGAGTTCTGTCGTGAGCAGCCATCTGTCTACGCCGCACGTCTCCGTGCGGCTCCAGCCACCCTTCGGAACATGGATCGGGCAAATCACGGTTCCTGTCGGTGTTGCTTCGGGTGGGGTTTACATGGCACCCCGAATTACTCCGGGGTCGGTGGGCTCTTACCCCGCCTTTCCATCCTTACCGCTTTCGCGGCGGTTTATTTCTGTTGCACTTTCCTTAGAGTCGCCTCCACCGGGATTTCTCCGGCACCCTGCCCTGTGAAGCTCGGACTTTCCTCATCGGCGCTTGCTGCGCCGCCGCGGCTGCTTAATTCGCTTGGAGCTTTATTATAACACGGCGTTACGCTTTTGTCAAGCCGCAAATCTCATAAATCGCTTCCCACGCGTCATCAATGCCGAAGCCCGTTTCCGAGCTTACGGGAATCATTATGTCGTCGTCGTCAAGTCCGAGGGTCAGGTAAACCTCGTCAAGATTGTCGTTAAGCTTTGTTTTTGCCGTTTTATCGCACTTTGTGGCAAAAACAAGGGCGAAATCCTGCGCCGCCTTTATCCAGTTCAGCATAGTCACATCGTCGGCCGTCGGCTTATGACGCGCGTCCACCAGCAATGCCGTACAGCAAAGCTGCTTGCGCTCGCCGAGGTATGTTTCAATCATTTTTGCCCACCTCTTTTTTTCTTCCTTGCTCACCTGAGCATAGCCGTATCCGGGCAAATCGACAAAATAAACCGTGTCGTCTATATTGTAAAAGTTTATCGTTGCCGTTTTCCCGGGCTTGGAGCTTGTTCGCGCCAGATTTTTACGGTTGAGCAGCTTATTGATAAACGAGCTTTTCCCGACATTGCTTCTTCCTACAAAGGCAATTTCGGGAATGTCGGCGCTTGGATACTGCTTCGGCTCTACCGCGCTGATTACGAGCGAGGCATTATGAATATTCATGGCGCTGGTTTCTCCTTTCGGACGGAATTGCAATCGGATGGGACAATTTAACCTCCGCAAGCGGAAGCAAGGCGATTTTCAGCACCTCGCGGCAGTCCTTTACGGGGAAGAAGGTTACTTCCTCTTTGACCGGTTCGGCCAAGTCGTCAAGATCCTTTTTGTTTTCATCGGGAATTATTATATTTTTTATACCCAGTCTGTATGCGGCAAGGGATTTTTCCCTCAGTCCGCCTATCGGCAGCACACGTCCGCGCAGAGTTATTTCGCCCGTCATGGCAACATCGGCGCGAACGGGACGTCCCGTAAGCGCGCTCGCAAGAGCCGCGGCAATCGTTATTCCCGCGCTCGGACCGTCCTTGGGAGTCGCGCCCTCCGGCACATGGATGTGAATGTCCTTTGTTTTGTAAAAATCGCCGCCGAGCTTCAGTTCCGCCGAAATTGAGCGTATAAAGCTGAGCGCCGCCTTTGCGGATTCTTTCATAACATCTCCGAGAGAACCCGTCAGTTCAAGCTTTCCGCTGCCGTCCATTACGTTTACTTCAATATCAAGAGTGTCGCCGCCGACTTCCGTCCACGCAAGCCCCGTCGCCACGCCGATAAGCTCCTCGCTTCTCGGCTTCGGGTCAAGGAATTTGCGTGTGCCAAGATATTTGTGCAGCGTATTTTCATTCACGCTTACACTTTTTCTTCCTTCGGCAATTTCCGTCGCCGCTTTTCGGCAAACGGTTCTTATCTCCCTCTCAAGCCCTCGTACTCCGGCTTCGCTTGTATATCCGTTTATTATGGCTTCAATTGTGCCTTCCTTAATTTTGAGAGAGCCCTTTTTCAGTCCGTGAAGCTTTAGCTGCTTCGGTACAAGATAACGGTTCGCAATTTCCGTTTTTTCCTGAACGGTATAGCTTGAAAGCTCAATAACCTCCATTCTGTCAAGCAACGGACGCGGAACGGTGTCAAGCGTATTCGCTGTAGTCACAAACAGAACCGAGGAAAGGTCAAGCGGTATTTCAAGATAATTGTCCCGGAAGGAGCAATTCTGTTCCCCGTCCAAAACCTCCAAAAGAGCGGCATATGGGTCTCCCCTGCCGTCGCTGCCGACCTTGTCGATTTCGTCAAGCAAAATCAGGGGATTCATGCTTTTGGCCTGCTTTATCGCGTTTACAAGCCGTCCGGGCATGGCTCCGACATAGGTACGCCGATGACCGCGTATTTCCGCTTCATCGCGTATACCGCCGAGACTCATGCGCGCAAAGCTGCGTCCGGTCGCTTCGGCAAGCGATTTCGCTATCGAGGTTTTCCCCACACCCGGAGGGCCGACAAGGCAGAGAATCGAGCCTTGGACGCTTCCCGTCAGCTTTGCCACGGCAAGCTGCTCCAGTATTCTTTCCTTGACCTTGTCAAGTCCGAAATGGTCTCTGTTCAATATTTCGCGCGCAAGCGACAAATCGGTTGTTTCCTCGGTGCGCACCTTCCACGGAAGCTCAAGCAGCAAATCGAGATAATCGCGCGCAACCGCGCCTTCGGGCGAAACGGTCTGCATTTTCCCAAGTCTTTCCGCCTCGTTTAACGCAATTTCGCGCACATTGTCGGGCAGATCGGCGGCGGCGATTTTATCGAAATACCGATCGGCATCGTCGCCTTCGCCCAGCTCATCGCGTATTGCCTTTGCCTGCTCACGGAGGAAATAGTCGCGGTTGTTTTGCTCCATCTGCTCGTTTACGCGGTCAAGGATTTCCGCTTCAGCCTCCATAACCTTCAGCTCGGAGGCGATAAGCTCAATCAGGCGGTACATTCTGTCGTTCACGCTCAAGATTTCCAGAATTTCCTGTTTATCCTCAACACGCATAAGCAATGTGCTTGCCAGTGTGTCAATCATAATTTCCGGCTCAGAGCCGAAAATAGAAGCGAAAAAGCTTTCGGGCGGGAAATTTGCCTCGTTGAACGAGCCGAAAGCGCGGAAGCCGTCCGTCAGAATTTTAAGGCGGCGGACGGCGGCCTCCAGCTCCGTTTCATTAATGTCATATATGCTGCGGCGCGGCATCGCGCTCGCTTCACAATAATCCTCGCGGGAATAAAGCTCCCCCAGCTCTGCGCGGCAAACTCCGTCGATATGAATACGTATGCCGCCGTCGCCGAGGTCGATTTTTTGTTTTATTTTCGCAACCGTACCCATGGAATACAGGTTTTCGCGCGTAATTTCATCTTTAAATTCGTCTATCTGCGACACAAGAAAAATTGTTCTGTCGCCGTTCAGCGCCTGCTCCACCGCTTTTACCGACATCGGACGCGCGACGTCGAAGCTGAGATTCATATACGGGAAAACAACCAGCCCGCGCGCCGCGATAAGCGGTATGGTTTTTTTTCTTAATGCTGCTCGCGCCATTTTGCTCATTGCCTTTCTGTCCGCCGATTTATGCAATATGCTGCGGATAAAAGTATTATACTGTTTTTATTCGAGGTTGTCAAGCCTTTTTCCTCTCCGCGGCGCGTTGCGCCGCAAAATTCGTGCAAATGCGGCGCAAAAGTTTATATTAATTCATAATATGCTAAGGGATAGACATCCCAATACCATGAAGGAGCTTTAAGCATGAAAGAAATTATGGATTTTTTAACCGACGATTACGATGAATGCATATGCCTTAACAAACTTCCTCTCGCTTATTCTTACACTCCGCTTCAGGAACTTAGCTCAACCTACAACGACTGCGAAGCCTTAAAAAACGGAACTGTTTTTCCCGAGCTGAACCTTCCAAAGGGAGTATACGGAAATAATTTTTCTTCCGAGGAGGCGTTATAAATGGCGGAAAGCGAACGTATGCAAATGCTGAAAAAGGTTCAGGAATCGGATTTTGCCGCCTACGACCTTTTACTTTACCTTGACACCCATCCGAACTGCCAGACGGCCATCACCAAATACAAAGAAGCCGTTGAACGCGGAAGCAAATACCGCAGGGAATACGAAGAGTCCTACGGTCCCCTGACCGCGTCGGCAAGCTCCGCCGCCGCTCCTTGGCAGTGGAGCAAGGCGCCATGGCCGTGGAATATGTAAGGAGGCGCATAATATGTGGATGTATGAAAAAAAATTGGCTTACCCCGTAAAGATAAAGAACCCCGATCCGAGAATGGCAAAGATTATAATTTCTCAGTACGGCGGTCCGAATGGTGAGCTTGGGGCGTCGCTGCGCTATCTTAGCCAAAGATTTTCGATGCCCAACGAGGTCACAAAAAGCGTACTGAACGATATAGGTACGGAGGAGCTTGGACATCTTGAGATGGTTGGAACGATAGTTCATCAGCTCACAAGGAATCTTTCCGAAGACGAAATCAAAAACAGCGGCTTTGCCGACTATTACGTTGACCACGGCACAGCCATATATCCCGCCAGCGCCGCCGGTGTTCCGTGGAGCGCGGCAACGCTTCAGTCAATGGGCGACGTTATAACCGACCTGACCGAGGATATGGCAGCAGA
>CAZICW010000039.1:0-15291 GCA_964537995.1 uncultured Oscillospiraceae bacterium | reverse complement strand
AAATTTTCAATCGCGGGGAATTTCCTTACGTCCGTGCGTTTCAAGCGAGCGTGAAAGGGATATATACTCGCCGCCCGCTTTCGGCAAATATGTATACGCCGCCTGAAAAGCGGGGCGTTTCGGCGAGGCTATAAAGTATACGGGAGAAATGTTTTTTGAAGAGGACAGCAACCGTCGGCAAAGCTGAGATAGAGGCTCAGAAGGCCGTAATTTCAATGGTCAAAAAGAATAACGAGGGACGCTCTCAAAAGGCTCTTGTCGAAACCTACGGCTGCCAGCAGAATGTCAACGATTCTCAGCGGCTCATGGGTATGCTTTCGGAAATGGGGTACGAAATAACATCCGACAGAAGCGAAGCCGACGTGATTGTTATGAATACCTGTGCCGTTCGCGAAAATGCCGAGCAGCGCGTTTTCGGGAATCTCGGCGCGCTGAAGCATTTGAAGGAAAAAAAGCCGGAAATGATAATCGCCGTTTGCGGCTGTATGCCGCAGCAGGAGTATATAACAGAGCGCATTAAGGCAAAATACCGTCATGTGGATTTGATTTTCGGCACACACGCCCTTTATAAATTTCCTTCGCTGCTTGCCGAAGCTCTGGAACACCGCAGCCGCGTCGTTGATATAAGCGGCGACGGAGCTGTCGCCGAGGGTCTGCCTGTCATGTACGAGGGCGGAGCGAAAGCGTTTGTTTCCGTGATGTACGGCTGCAATAATTTCTGTACCTACTGCATTGTCCCATACGTTCGCGGGCGCGAACGCAGCCGCGCCGCCGAAGACGTCCTTGCCGAGGTAAAATGTCTTGCGGAAAAGGGCGTGAAGGAGGTCATGCTTTTGGGACAAAACGTCAATTCCTACGGCAATGACCGCGGCGAAAGCAACGCGTTTGCCGGACTTTTGAGAAGAGTAAATGAAATTGACGGAATCGAGCGTATACGCTTCATGAGCAGCCATCCGAAGGATCTCACGAGGGAGCTTCTGGACGCTATGGCGGACTGCAAAAAGGTCTGCCGCCAGCTTCATCTTCCGCTTCAGTCCGGCAGCGACAAGGTTTTAAAGGATATGAACCGCCGCTATACCGCCGAAAAATACACGGAAATCGTGGAATACGCGCGGAGTGTTATGCCCGAATTGTCGCTCACAACCGATATAATTGTCGGCTTCCCGACAGAGGAACGCGGCGACTTTGAGGCGACTCTTGAAATGCTGAAAAAAATTCGTTTTGACAGCATTTTTTCGTTCATATATTCCCCGCGAAGGGGAACTCCCGCCGCGGAAATGGAAGAGAGCGCTACCGATGAGGAAAAAAGCGCGCGTTTCAGGGAAATGCTGGATGTGCAGAACAAGGTTAGCGCCGAGCTTAACAGCCGCTGCGTAGGCGAAATTCAGGAAATTCTCGTTGAAGGGGAGAGCAAACACAACAAAAATATGCTCTCCGGAAGGAATTACGCGAATAAAATTGTGCTTTTCGGCGGAGATATTTCGCTGAAGGACAAGCTTGTAAAGGTGAAAATAACCGAAGCGCAGACATGGATTTTGCGCGGAGAGCTTATATAAAACGGAAAGGAATATATAAAATGGATGTATTTGAAAAAGCAAGAGAGCTCGGCGAGGCAATCGTGAACAGCGCGGAATATAAGGCGCTTAAATTGGCGGAAGCCAGACAGGAGCAGGATGAAGAAGCGGTGAAGCTGCTTTCCGAGTATAACGCTTTGCGCCGCGATTTAAACGAAGAAATCAGCAAAGGCGACGTCGGCGCGGAGAGAATGAACGAAATCCGCGATGCCGTTTCCGAGGCATACGAAAAGGCGGCATCGAACGATTCCATTGCCGACTGCATAAACGCTCAGCGCGCGTTTCAGGCGATAATCGATCAAATGAACGCAATTCTTTCTTACCATATAACGGGTCAGCTTCCCGGCGGCTGCAGCGGAAGCTGCTCAACCTGCGGCGGCTGCCGTTAAAGCGATGGAAAATCGGGAACAAACAGCGGCCGAAGAACATTTAGAGATTCCCGATTTTTTATTTTGATTTTGCGCGAGGGAGGCGGCAAAATGGGCGAATACACACCTATGATGAAGCAATATCTTGAAATAAAGCAAGCCCATAAGGACGCGATTCTTATGTTCCGTCTCGGCGATTTTTACGAAATGTTTTTCGACGACGCTCTTGTCGCTTCCCGCGAGCTGGAGCTTGCTCTTACGGGCAAAAGCTGCGGAATGGAGGAACGCGCGCCGATGTGCGGAATCCCTTACCATTCTGCCGAAGGCTACATTTCCCGCCTTGTTGCCAAGGGACATAAGGTCGCCGTCTGCGAACAGATGGAGGATCCGAAAAACACAAAAACAATCGTACGCCGCGAAATAACCCGCATAATTACTCCCGGAACGATTGTGGACGAAAATGTGCTTTCATCGCGCGCGGCAAATTATCTTGCGTCGATTTTTGCGGAAAATAACAGCTGCGGCCTGGTCTTTGTCGATGTTTCGACAGGCGAAATGCTCGGAACAAGCATAGAAAACGATAAAAACTGCGAAAAGCTGATAAATGAGCTTGCGCGTTTTTCGCCCGTAGAAATTGCCGTCGGGGGCGACGGCAGGTTCGATAAGCGGCTCAACGCTTACTTCCGCGACTGCGGCGACAAGGCGATGGTTTTCGCATACGACGGAGCGGATATTTCCGTTTCGGCAAGGCAGACGGTTGACAGACAGCTCACAAATGGGGAGGAAATTCAAAATCCGCTGCTGCTGACGGCTGCTGCGGCGATAATCGAATATCTTGTGGAAACCCAGAAATCCCATCTTGAACATATACGGGAAATCAAGCTTTACACCTCAAAGGAATTTGTGGATATAGACGCGAACAGCCGCCGCAATCTTGAGCTTACCGAAACCATGCGCGATAAGACCAAGCGCGGCAGCCTTTACGGAGTGCTGGATAAAACCCGCACTTCAATGGGCAGCCGTATGCTGAAAAGCTGGATACTCTGCCCTCTTGTCAACGCGGGGGCGATAAGCGCGCGGCTGTCCGGAGTGGAAGAGCTTGCGGAAAATCTTTCTCTGCGCGAGGATCTGAAGGACGCTCTCGGCGGAATACTTGATATAGAGCGCCTTATGGGGCGCGTATCAATCGGCGTATGCAGCGCGCGTGATTTGGTTTCCCTGCGCACCTCCTTCGGAGCTTTGCCGAAACTGTACAATGCGGTGAGCCGCTGCGGAAGTCCGATAATAAACCGCCAAGCGGCAATGCTCGATACGATGGACGATATATACGACCTTTTAAACAGAGCGATCAATGACGAGCCGCCGCTCTCCCTGCGCGACGGCGGCCTGATAAAAACGGGCTTTAATGAGGAAATCGACCGCCTGCGAGCCGCCTCCGACGGCGGACGCGGCAGTATAGGCAGCATCGAGGCAAGAGAGCGCGAGCGCACGGGAATTAAAAATCTCAAGGTTAAATATAACAAGGTTTTCGGCTTTTTTATCGAGGTCAGCAATTCCAATCTGGATAAGGTTCCGCCCGATTATGTACGAAAGCAGACCGTCACAAACGGCGAAAGGTTCATTACCGCCGAGCTTAAGGAAATTGAAAATACTGTAATCGGAGCGTCGGAGCGGCTTGCTTCGCTCGAATATGAGCAGTTTGTCGATATACGCTGCAAGGTATGCGCCGAGGTTGAACGCATCGACCGCACGGCAAGGGCGATTGCGTCGGTGGACGCGTTGTATTCTTTGGCGGAGACGGCGGTTAAAAACCGTTATGTCCGTCCGGAAATCAATATGTCCGACGAAATTTACATAAAGGACGGTCGCCACCCCGTGGTGGAGCAGCTTCTGAAAAATACGGTCTTTGTGCCGAACGATACCGAGCTGGACTGCGGCGCGAACCGCACCGCGGTAATAACGGGGCCGAATATGGCGGGAAAATCAACATATATGCGGCAGGTTGCCGTAATAACGCTTATGGCGCAGATGGGCAGCTTTGTGCCTGCCGAAAAATGCCGCATCGGGGTAATTGACAAGGTTTTCACACGCATCGGCGCGAGCGACGACCTTGCGTCGGGGCAGAGTACCTTTACCCTTGAAATGGGCGAGGTGAGCTATATTCTAAAAAACGCCACGAAGAAAAGTCTTTGTATTTTGGACGAAATCGGGCGCGGTACAAGTACGTTTGACGGCCTTTCGATTGCGTGGGCGGTTATTGAGTATATAACCGAAAAAATCGGCATGAAGACTCTTTTTGCCACCCACTATCATGAGCTTACGGTGCTGGAAGAGCAGCTTTCGGGGGTAAAAAATTACAACACGGTCTGCAAAAAACGCGGCGACGACATAACCTTCCTCAGAAAGATTGTGCGCGGCGGAACCGATGACAGCTACGGAATAGAGGTCGCCAAGCTCTGCGGAGTACCCGCTCCCGTGATAAAACGGGCGAAGGAGGTTCTCGCGTCGATTGAGAGCGGCGAGGTCAAACGGACTGCGCCCAATACGGAAAACGCTCAGCTTCAGCTCAGCCTTTCGGCGGCTGAAAATCCGGCTTTGGAGGAGCTTCGGAGCATCGACGTGACAACGCTTACACCCATAGAGGCGTTGAATAAGCTGTATGAATTGCAAAATTTACTCGAAAATCGGGAATAAAAGCGAACGGTGAAAAATTTTCCGTTCCCAATTTTACACGGGAGGTGAAACCGTGGGGAAAATAAACATTCTCAGCAAGGCGACCGCCGAAAAAATAGCGGCGGGCGAAGTTGTGGAGCGTCCGGCGAACGCAATAAAGGAAATGGTCGAAAATTCAATAGATGCGGGAGCAAGGTCAATAACCGTGGAAATCCGTCACGGCGGAATCTCCTATATAAGGGTCGCCGACGACGGATCGGGCATACTGCCCGACGACGCGGAAAAGGCGTTTATGCGTCACGCTACAAGCAAAATCAGGGACGAAGAAGATCTTGAGCATATAACAACCCTCGGCTTTCGCGGAGAAGCGCTTTGCTCGATAGCCTCGGTCAGCAAAACCGATATGCTGACAAAACCCGCCGACTCTCCCTTCGGCTCTCATATTGTCGTTGAGGGCGGAGAGCTGACGCTGAACGAGGAAATCGGCTGTCCCAACGGTACGACGGTGACTGTGGAGAATTTATTTTACAACACTCCCGCACGCATGAAGTTTTTGAAAAAAGACAGCGCCGAAGCCGCTCTTGTGACCGAGGTCTGCCAGCGTCAGGCGCTTGCGCGTCCGGACGTTTCTATCCGGCTTGTGCGCGACGGAAAGGAAGTTTTCTTCACTCCCGGCAACAACAGTCTCTCGGATGCGGTGCGTTGCCTGTGGGGGAAGGATTTTTCCTCCGAAATGAGAGAAGTCGGCTATTCCTTCGACGGTATCGGCGTGACGGGACTTGCCGGAAAGAACAGCCTTTCCCGTCCGAGCAGGAGTATGCAGGTGTTTTTTGTCAACGGCAGAAGCGTAGTGAACAAGGTTTTGTCGCTCGCGCTTTCCGAAGCCTATAAAAATGAGCTTATGGTCGGGCGGTTTCCCGTTGCGGTACTGAACATAGAAATGAATCCGTCGCTTTGCGACGTAAATGTACATCCCACAAAAACCGAAATTAAGTTTGCCGACGATAAAGCCGTTTACAACGCGGTATACTGGGCAGTGAAAAATATGCTCGGCGCGGCGGCGGGAGCGAGAAACGCGAATCCCTCGTTTGTGCGCGGCGGAGAAAGCTACAGAATGCCGTTTGCCAAGCCCGATACGGAGCAAATTTCCGTCCGTACAAGGTTTAGACCGTATACTCCCGCTCCCGATGAAAGCGGCGGCAGCGACGTTGGAGAAATGCACGTTGAGCTTAATCCCATACTCTCCAAAAAGCAAATCGAACGCCTTGATAAAGAGACGGAGCTGAAGCTGAAACGGGGAGAAATAAAAAGTCCGATTGTGCAAAAGGCGGAGCTGTTTCCGAGGGCTTCAAAGATTTCCGCGGAGAAAGCCGAAGTCGAGGAGCCGCAGGTTCCCGAACCGATAAAAATAATCGGACAGCTTTTTTCAACATATATCCTTGCGGAAAGTGAGGGCGCGCTTGTGCTTATCGACCAGCACGCCGCCCACGAGCGGATACGCTATGAAGAGCTGAGAAAAAGCGAGGAGAGGATCGCAATGCAGCTTCTTATGATTCCGCAAAGCGCCGTATTATCTCCGCGGGAATACGAAGCCGTCACCGGTAATATGGATTTTCTGCGGGAAATGGGCTTTGAGCTTGAAGATCTCGGAGGCAACACACTGCTTGTGCGCGGCATCCCCGCCGACTGCGGCGCCGACGACGGCGAAGCCCTCCTTTCCGAGCTTGCGGGTGTGCTTATGGGCGAAGGAAACGGAAGCATAGGCGATCGCCGCGACCGAGCCATGTATACTGTGGCGTGCCGCTCGGCAATAAAGGGAAGCAAGGAACTGACTCTTGACGAAATGGAAAAGCTTGTAAGCCGAGCTCTTGCGCTTGAAGGCGTTTCAACCTGTCCGCACGGACGTCCCATATCGGTTAAAATAACTAAATATCAGATTGAAAAAATGTTTAAAAGGATAGTTTGAGTAATGGACAAAATACCCGTAATCGTGGTGTGCGGCCCGACCGCGAGCGGAAAAACAAGCCTTGGAATCGAGCTTGCGCGGGCTCTCGACGGCGAAATAGTGTCGGCGGATTCAATGCAGGTCTATCGCCGCCTTGACATCGGTACCGCAAAGCCCGACGAAAATGAACGCAGAGCGGCGGCGCATCATATGATTGACGTGGCGGAGCCTTGGGAAAGTTACAGCGTGGCGCGCTACTGCGCCGAGGCAAAGGCTGCCGTCGAGGATGTTCATGCAAGGGGGAAGCTGCCGATAATTGTCGGCGGCACGGGACTTTATATCGACAATTTAATTGCCGGCACAGACTTTTCCGCTCCGGGCGGCGACGAAGAGCTGAGAGCCGAGCTTCGCTCAATGGCGGAAAAAAAGGGCGCGGAAGCGGTTCACTCTCTGCTTCGGGAGCTTGACGCCTCGGAAGCGGAAAAAATTCACCCCAACAACCTTAAACGTGTAATACGGGCAATCGAGCTTATAAAGCTCAGCGGCGAAAGCAGGGAAAGCCTGAACCTTAAAAGCCGCCGCCCGTCGCCCTACAGAGCTGTACGCGTCGCGACGGCTTATCCGAGGGAGGTTCTTTATGAAAGGATAAATCGCAGAGTTGACATAATGCTGGAAAACGGACTTGCCGACGAGGTGCGTCGGGAGCTGTTGCCGATAAGGGAGAAAGCGCCGACGGCGGTTCAGGCGATAGGCTATAAAGAAATGCTGGATTTTTTCGACGGAAAGTTCACCCTCGCCGAGACCGCGGAAGCAATAAAGCAAAATTCGCGCCGTTACGCGAAGCGGCAGCTTACATGGCTGCGCAGAAACGATATATATTGGCTCAATCCCGCAAATGCGCGGGAGCAGGCCTTGAATATAGCGAGAAAAAATATTTTTGGAGGAAACGATTTATTATGAAAGCACAGATTAATCTTCAGGACGTATTTTTAAATTCCGTACGCAGAGATCATACAACGATTATTGTATATCTGCTGAGCGGCTTTCAGATTAAAGGGCAGGTCAAGGGCTTTGACAGCTATACCGTTGTCCTTGATTGCGACGGAAAGCAGGAGCTTGTTTATAAGCACGCCATTTCCACAATTATTCCCTTCGTCCCCGTGAAATTTAATCTTGAGGAAGTAGACGAGTAGGTGAAATACGTTGCGAAAAGCAATCAGAATTGTGTTCATAATTGTAATCGTTGCCGCGATGGTCAGCTCGGTGCGCTATTGCGCCAGCCCTTACAGCACCGAAACGGTTACATATTACGAATACGAAAAGAGCATAAGCGGCATGGGATATATTCTCCGCGACGAAACCATTGTTACCAATGCCGTTTACGGAGTTTTTGAAGCGTATGTGAACGACGGCGAAAGAGTAAAAAAGGGAGCGAGAGTCGGCACCGTGATAAGCGGTCAGCCCGATGAAGCCATGCTGGAGGAGCTTTCCACGCTGAACGGCAGAATAGAGGATATTGAGAAAAGCAACATTGTCGCAAATCTTTATCATTCCGACACGCGGCGCATCGCCTCGGCCGTGACCGACAGCGTCGAAAGTCTGCGTGAAGCCGTACGCGGCGGCGATTATTCCAAGGCTTCGGAGCTGAAAAAGGAAATCGGCTATCTGAAAACCCGTTCGTCGGAGCTGGAAGAGAGCGAAGCGCGTGAAACACTGCTGTCACAGCTATACGAAAGAAAGGCCGAAATTGAAAATTCAATCGGCACGGCTCAGACGGAAATTTACGCTCCGGTCGCGGGAATTTACAGCGCGGCTGTGGACGGATTGGAAAAATACGGCTCGCCGGAGCGTCTTTCGACTTTGCTCCCGTCCGACATTGAGTCCTTTGACGAAATTCTGGAGGAGTATGAGCCGTCGGCGGGCGAAGCGTGCAAAATAACCGACAGCTTCAGCTGGTATCTGACAGCGGTCGTTTCCGACGAGGAAGCGAAGGACATAAGCGTCGGCGACAGCGTGAGCGTGCTTATCGACACCGCCGAAGCGGCCGAGGTTGACGCTACAGTCCGCTATATCAGCGAAGCCGAAGACGGAAAGCGCGCGATTGCGGTTGAAAGCAACCTGTATGTAGAGGGAATAACGGGGCTGAGAAGCGTGGACTATAAGCTTGTGCTTTTGCGCAAAAGCGGACTGAAAATCCCTTCCGCCGCACTCAGAATCGAGGGCGACAAGAAGGGGGTATACATTCTTTTGGACAAGAAAAAGAGCTTCCGCTACGTCAATGACAATCCCTTCCGCTCGGAGGACGACAGCTTTTACATTGTGGACGCGAAGTATACTCCTCCGGGAGCCGCCGCGGATTATGTTCCGCTGAAGGAATACGACAAGGTTCTGCTTAAACCGGAGGAAGTGAAATAAATGGACTATATTGAGGAAAACATAAAAAATGTCCGTGAGCGCGTCCGCGCTGCGGCGCTGCGGGCGGGCAGAGCGCCGCAGGACGTCACGATTGTGGCCGTAAGCAAGTTTGTTGAGCCGGAAAAGGTTCAGCGCGCGGTGGATTTGGGACTTAATATTCTCGCGGAAAACCGCGTGCAGGAAATGAACCTCAAATATCCGCTCATAAGCGGAGCCGTGTGGCATATAATCGGTCATTTGCAGACCAACAAGGTCAAATACGCCGTCGGTAGGGCGGAGCTTATCCATTCGGTTGACAGTCTCCGTCTTTTGCGGGAAATAAATCGTCAGGCGGAAAAAATCGGCATAATTCAGGATATTCTTTTCGAAATAAACATATCTTCGGAAGAAAGCAAATATGGTTTGACAATTGACGAATTTAGAGATATAATAAATAAAATGGACAGCTATCCCGCAGTCAGGCTTCGCGGACTCATGGCAATGGCTCCGAATTACGATGACAAGGAGCTGTGCCGTCCGATTTTCCGGACAGCCGCAGAACTTTTCGGCGAGCTTAAAGCCAAGGCGGAAGGAATTGACATACTTTCAATGGGCATGAGCGGCGATTTTGAAATTGCCGTTGAGGAAGGCGCGACTCATGTCCGCATAGGAAGCGCAATTTTTAGGAAAGGTTAGGATAATACAATGAAAAAGAACGTATTCAGCCGCTTCGCCGACCTTATTTTCGGCGACACAGATTCCGATGACGATGATTTTGAGGATATGAGCTTCGACGAGGAGGAAGCCGCTCCCGAACCGACACGCTCCAGAAGCTCATCTTCAATGAGTTCGACAAAGAAGAATCAGCCGAAGGTTGTGAATTTTGCCGCCACAACACAGCTCAAGGTCGTTGTTCTTAAAATGAACGCCTTCGATGAAGCCTGCAAGCAGGCGGTAGACAATCTGAACAACAACAAGCCCGTAATAATCAACATAGAGGATATGGATCGTGATGAATCCAGAAGAACAATCGACTTCATAAGCGGCGCGTCATATGCCCGCAGAGGATCGTTCCGCAAGATAAGCGACGGCATTTTGCTGCTGACGCCCTCTAACGTTGACGTCACTCCGGCAGTCAAGAGCGAATTGGAAAGCGGGCGTCCCTTTCCGTGGGATTGAGCGACAGACAGCGCTTCCTCGGCGGACTGGAGCCTGAGGACAGGGAAACCTTCACAAAGCTGTATGACCGTGCAATCCGCGCGGAAAGGCTCGCCGCGGCGGCCTTCGGAGATTTTTTGTCAATGGATGCCGTAAGCCGCCTTATGCAGAGGGAAAAATATCTTCCAGACGTGCGGCTCACGCTTTTCGGCGGCTATGCCGACGCGGAACGGAAAATGGCGGGCTTTAACGCTTCTGAGGAGGATTTCCCCCTCGTACCGTTGGAAATAAGCGCAAAGGCGTCCGGAGGGCTTGCTCATCGGGACTGCCTCGGTTCCCTTATGGGCTTGGGAATCGAACGCCGCAAGCTTGGCGACATAATAATTCTCCCCGAAGCGGCGGTGGTCATGCTTCACTCCGACATAGCCGATTATGTGGAAACCGCGCTGTTTTCCGTCGGAAGGCAAAGCGTAAGCGTCCGCCGCGCAAAATTGTCCGAGCTTAGCCTCTCAAGCCGCGGCTTTACTGAAATAAGCGGCACGGTCGCGTCGCTCAGACTGGACAGTATAACGGCTATGCTGATTGGAAAGGGGAGAGGAGCCGCCTGTGACAGCATCCGAGCCGGACGGGTTTTTGTGAACGGAATTTCCGCCGAAAAGGCTGATATGAAAATAAACGACGGCGACATTGTCACTGTGCGCGGCTTCGGCAAGGCGGCGGTTGAAGTCGGCGGTCGAAGCAAAAAGGACAGAATTTTTGTTGCGCTGAAAAAATATGCGTAAGCTCAGAAAGGACAGATAGACATGGATTATTCAGAAACTCTAAACCTTCCGGTTACCGAATTTCCTATGCGTGCCGGACTTCCGACCCGTGAGCCGGAAACCCTCAAAAGATGGCTTGACAACGACCTTTACGGCAAGCTGATGAAAGCGAACGAGGGCAAGCCTCTGTTTGTGTTGCACGACGGGCCTCCCTATGCCAACGGGGATATGCATATGGGTCATGCTCTCAACAAGACCCTGAAGGATATTATTACCCGCTTCAAGAATATGGACGGCTATAAGGCTCCCTATATTCACGGCTGGGATACCCACGGTCTTCCGATTGAGCGTCAGGCAATAGCAAAGCTGGGTATAAACCGCCACGAAAAGAGCGTGAATGAATTTCGCGACGTATGTAAGGATTTTGCCTTAAGCTATGTCGAAAATCAGAAAAAGCAGATTCAGCGTCTCGGCGCAATCGGCGACTGGAACGACATCTACGTCACTCTTGATCCTCTCTTTGAGGCGAAGCAGATAGAAATTTTTGGCGAAATGGCCATGCGCGGCTATATCTATAAGGGTCTTAAGCCCATATATTGGTGTCCCGACTGCGAGACCGCCCTTGCCGAAGCGGAAATCGAATATCATGAGGATAAAACCGACTCCATCTATGTGAAATTCCGCGTTAAGGACGATAAGGGAGTTTTCGCAAATACGGGCGAACCCTTGGAAAATATTTACTTCGTAATTTGGACGACGACCGCATGGACGCTCCCCGGAAATGTGGCAATCGCTCTCAATCCGGATTTTGAATACAGCCTTGTCAAGGCGGAGAACGGCGAGGTATACGTTATTGCGACCGAGCTTATTTCCGCGGCAATGCAGGCGGGCGGAATTGAAAATTACAGCATTATTGCGGCCTTTAAGGGCAAAGAGCTTGAATATATCACGACCGCGCATCCGTTCATTGACCGTGAAAGCCTTGTAATTGTAGGCGACCATGTAACTCTCGACGCCGGCACGGGCTGCGTACACACCGCTCCCGGTCATGGCGTGGAGGACTACGTTGCCTGCCGAAATTACGAGGAAATCCCGATAATCGTTCCCGTGGACTCCAAGGGCTATCTTAACGAGCTTGCGGGAGAATTTGCAGGGCTTTATTACGAAAAATCCAACGCTAAGATAATCGACAAGCTGAAAGAGGTAAACGCTCTTTTCGCAATTGAGCCGATAATCCACCAGTATCCTCACTGCTGGCGCTGCAAAGAGCCGATTGTGTTCCGCGCCACAGAGCAGTGGTTCGTTTCCGTTGACGCGATAAAGGATAAGGCGGTTGAAGCCATAAAGGGCGTTGAATGGCTTCCCAAGTGGGGCGAAGACAGAATAACGGGCATGGTTTTGGAAAGAAGCGACTGGTGCATTTCCCGCCAGAGAACGTGGGGCGTTCCGTTGCCAATATTCTACTGCGCTGAATGCGGCAAGGAGCTTATAACCGAGGAATCAATCGCGGCCACGGCGAAGCTGTTCCGCGAACACGGCGGCTCCAATGCATGGTATGCCACCGACGCAAAGGATATTTTGCCCGAAGGTACAAAATGCAGCGAGTGCGGCTGTACGGAATTTACAAAAGAAAAGGATATAATGGACGTTTGGTTTGACAGCGGTTCTTCTCACAGCGGTGTGCTGGAGGTCAAGAAGGGACTTAAATTTCCTGCCGACATATATCTTGAGGGTAATGACCAGTACCGCGGCTGGTTCCAGTCGTCGTTGCTGACGTCGATTGCCGTGAAAGGCGTCGCCCCGTATAAAATGGTGATAACGCACGGTATGATTGTTGACCAGAACGGCGAAAAGTTCAGTAAGAGCAAGGGTAACGGCACAAGTCCCGAAATTATAATAAATCAGTTCGGCGCGGACATTCTCCGCCTATGGGTCGTTTCCGCCGATTATAAAACCGATATGAGAATTTCCGACGAAATTCTCAAGCAACTGAGTGAAGCCTATCGGAAAATCAGAAATACCGCGAGATATATTCTCGGAAATATCCATGACTTCAATCCCGACACTGACAGCGTTCCCTTTGACGAGCTGTGCGAAATGGATAAATGGAGTCTGGTTCGCCTGAACGACATTGTCGATAAGGTTCTGACCGCCTACAGAAGCTATGAGTTCCATATGATTTATCACGCGATTCACAATTTCTGCGTGGTTGACATGAGCAATTTCTATCTTGACGTAATCAAGGACAGACTTTACACGTCAAAGAAGGACAGCAGGGAACGCCGTGCGGCCCAGACCTGTATGTTCACAATTTTGGACGCTTTGGTTCGCCTTATTGCGCCGGTACTCTGCTATACTTCCGATGAGATATGGCGTTTTATGCCTCATCGGTCGGGCGATAATCCCGAAGCCGTAATTCTCAACGATATGCCCAAAGTTGAGGAAAAATGGAAGGATGACGCTCTTGAAGCGAAGTGGGAGCGTATTTTGGCTGTCAAGAGCGACGTAAGCAAGGCATTGGAGCTTGCGAGAAGGGATAAAATAATCGGCAAGTCGCTTGACGCGAGAGTTGAAATCTTCGCCCGGGGCGAGTCGTATAAATTTATTTCCGAAATTCCGGAGCTTGCGACAATTCTTATTGTTTCCGAGGTTAAGGTCGTTGACGGCGACGGCGACGGCGTTGCGGGCGAAAACGAACCCGCAATCAAGGTCAAGGTTTCCGTTGCCGAGGGCGAAAAGTGCGAGCGCTGCTGGATGAAAACGACTACGGTCGGCTGTGATCATGACCATCCTACGCTCTGTAAACGTTGCGCCGATACGGTCAAAGCGCTGTAAACAGCCTGCGAGGAGTGAGGAAACTCACTCCTCGATTTGGATAATTCAAGCTAAAAGGAGATTTTCATATGTTCCTTTACCTTATACCGTTAATTTTGATAATTGCGGCGGATCAGTTTTCAAAAATGCTGGTTGAAAGCATTGTTGCGCTTGACGATTCAATCACGGTTATAGACGGAGTTTTCAATATTACCTATGTCCGGAACCGCGGCGCGGCATTCGGATTGCTGACAGGGAAAAAATGGCTGCTGATTGTTGTGAGCGTGATTATTTTCGCGCTTCTCATCGGCTATATTGTAAAAAACAAACCGTCAAGCAAGTGGCTTATGTGGTCGCTGACGTTGATTTGCGCGGGAGGAATCGGGAATTTGATAGACCGCGTCGCTTTCGGGTATGTGCGGGATTTTATTGAGGTGACGTTTACGCGTTTCCCCGTGTTTAATCTTGCGGACTGCGGCGTAACAATAGGCGCGGTTATGCTGGCGCTGTATATTTTGATTGAGGAGCATAAACGTGGAGAAGATGATTTTGAAAGCGACACAGGCTGTCCGCAGTGATAAATTCATAAGCGAGGCTCTGGACGGAGTGACTCGAAGCTACGTTAAAAAGCTGTTCGACGAAGGGCGCATAGCCGTTGACGGAGTTGTCAGAAACGCGTCGTATAAGCTGAAGGTGGGGGAGCTTATCGAAATTGATATGCCTCAACCGAAAAAAATTGAAGCTTTTCCGCAAAATATTCCCCTTGAAATAGTCTACGAGGACGGGGACGTACTTGTCGTAAACAAGCCGCGCGGCATGGTTGTTCATCCTGCGGCGGGGAACGTGGACGGTACTCTCGTCAACGCGGTAATGTACCACTGCGGCGGCGATTTATCCGCCATAAACGGCGTTCTCCGCCCCGGAATTGTCCATCGCATTGATAAGGATACAACGGGGCTTTTGGTCGTCGCGAAAAGCAATGAAGCGCACCTTTCCCTTTCCGAGCAGTTGAAGGACAGAAGTCTGAGCCGCACATATTTTGCTCTTGTCCATGGAAATATCAGGGAAAACGTCGGTACTGTGGACGCTCCGATAGCCAGAAGCGAAGCCGACAGGAAAAAAATGGAAGTTTCGTCACGGCCGAACGCGCGTGAAGCCGTGACGGATTATGAGGTTATGGAGCGGTTCGGGAGCTATACCCTTGTGAAATGCAAGCTCCGCACGGGGCGGACGCATCAGATTCGCGTCCATATGCGCCACATCGGTCATCCCATTGTCGGCGACAAATCATACGGCGTAAAAAAGGAGGAGTGGAATTTGGAAGGGCAGCTTCTCCATGCCGGAGAAATAGGCTTTATCCACCCAAAAACGGGTGAAAAAATCAGCTTTTCGGCTCCGCTGCCGGAGGATTTCGCGAAGGTGCTGGAAATATTGAGGAAAAGAAACTGAACCTTACCTCGTCAATTTTGTACAGCTTCTGCGGAAAATATTAAAAAAAAGTATTGACAAAACAGCGGCGGTGTGTTATAATAATCAAGTCGCAGGATTTTGGGAGTTTAGCTCAGCTGGGAGAGCATCTGCCTTACAAGCAGAGGGTCATAGGT
>CAZICW010000038.1:0-15362 GCA_964537995.1 uncultured Oscillospiraceae bacterium | reverse complement strand
TTTTTTCCTTTTTTCTTTACCTTTTTTTCCTTCGCCTCCTTCTTCGCTTATTACGCTACGCCGCTTTTTTCACGACTCTATCCGTATGCGCACATGAAAAAATCGGGCGGAGAACTCTCCGCCCGAAACAGTTCAATAGCCGATGTTTAGTTGGTGATAACCTTTTCGGTAGCTTTGTCAAAGAGGTGAATCTTCAAAGGATCAAGGCAAACCTTGATGGTTTCTCCTCTTTCCGCGGTGCTTGTCGGCTTAACGCGGGCTGTAAAAGGAATATCATCAACATTAAGGTACAGATACGTTTCCGCACCCATACGCTCGGTAACTTCAACATTTGCAGTGAGAGTTGTGTCTTTCATAGAGGCAAGAGAATCGGCGTCGTCATACATATCTTCGGGACGAATACCCATTATAACCTCTTTGCCGATATAATCCTTGGCGGCATTCGCTTTTGCGTCGGCAAGCTTAATTTTTTCGCCTTCGCCGAATTCAACGTATGTATCTCCGCCGGTCTGAGTAAGCGTAGCCGGGCAGAAATTCATCTGAGGAGATCCGATAAAGCCCGCCACGAATACGTTGCAGGGATAATTGTAAAGAGTCTGAGGAGCGTCAACCTGCTGTATAATACCATCCTTCATAACAACAATACGCGTACCCATCGTAAGAGCCTCTGTCTGGTCGTGGGTTACATAGATGAAGGTTGTCTGAAGTCTCTGATGAAGCTTTGTAATTTCGGTTCTCATCTGAACACGCAACTTAGCGTCAAGGTTTGAAAGAGGTTCGTCCATAAGGAATACTTTGGGTTCGCGCACGATTGCACGTCCGAGAGCGACACGCTGGCGCTGACCGCCGGAAAGAGCCTTCGGCTTTCTTTCAAGCAAATGTTCGATATCAAGGATACGAGCCGCTTCATGAACTCTCTTCTTTATTTCATCCTTGGGGGTTTTGCGGAGCTTCAGGCCGAACGCCATGTTCTCGAAAACGGACATATGGGGATACAGAGCGTAGTTCTGGAAAACCATCGCTATATCTCTGTCTTTGGGAGCAACGTCGTTTACAAGGCGATCGCCTATGTAAAGTTCGCCCTCGGAAATTTCCTCAAGGCCCGCAACCATACGAAGAGTTGTGGATTTACCGCAGCCCGAAGGTCCTACGAAGATAATAAATTCCTTATCCTTGATTTCAAGGTTGAAGTCCGTCACAGCTGTTACCCCGCCGGGATACCTTTTGTAGATATGCTTTAAACTTAAGCTTGCCATTTGGTTTTACCCTCCTAAAATCATATATACATAACCATACAACAATTATGTTACTAATATTGTAACACAATTTTTCCTTAATGCAAATTCGCTTATTGTACAAATATTTGGCATTTTATTTGTCACTATTGTATACTATGTAATATTTTTTCGATTTCATTTGTGCAAAGTTGTCTATATTGCCCCGGTTTAAGCTCCGCGTCAAGATCAAGTCCGGCGAAGCTGTCGCGCCGCAAATATTCCACGCTGTTGTTTACGGCTTTAAACATACGCTTGACCTGATGAAATTTTCCTTCCGTTATTGTGATGTAAACCTCGTTGGAAGAAAGTCTCTCCACCTTACAGGGCTTTGTGACATAGCCGCCTATATCGACGCCGTTTTCTAAAATATCAATTTTATCCTTGTCCAGCGGAAGCGAAAGACGAACGAAATATTTTTTACCGACCTTCTTTTTCGGCGAAAGAACATTATGGGCAAGGTTGCCGTCGTTCGTCAGCAGCAGAAAGCCCTCGCTGTCCTTATCGAGACGACCCGCGGGGAAAAGTCCGAAGCGTTTATACTCGGGCGGAAGAAGGTCAAGCACGGTTTTCTGCCGGCTGTCCTCGGTAACGCTGAGACAGCCGGCGGGCTTATTCATCATAATATAGACAAATTCCGCGCGGTTCAGCGGCTTATCGCCGAGCATAATTTTCTCCGAGCCTTCCACCTTCTCCGAAGGAGAATTTACCGTCCGTCCGTTGACGGTTATTTTTCCTTCCTTTATAACAGTCCGCGCTTCTCTCCGTGTCAGTCCCAAGGCGTCGGCGGCAAATTTATCAATTCTCATGGCAGCTTATCCTTTTCCAGCGGCAGCATGACGCCGTCCAGCGTTATGGAGCAGACGTCGCCGCCGATTATTTTTCCTTCATATACAATAATATTTCCGTGCGCGAACAAATCCTCAATTTCATATGTATAGCGAATACAGCTTTTCCCCTTATAGGGAGAAAGGTCAAAGCCGCCGCGTTTTTGCAGCTCGTTGTAATTTTCGTATACCGCGCCCCACCGTTCGGGAATTGTTATTTCCTCAATTTCCGACGGCTCCGCCGACGGGGAATATCCCATATTCACAAGCACGCGCGAATAATCCGCTGTTTGCGCGGAAAAAACCGCCGCGCATAAAAACGCCGAAAACAACCTTTTCAACATAAAAAACACCTCTTGGGAAAACATATTCCGAAAAGGTGCTTTTTATTCTGTTTTATTCGGCAGTAAAAGGCAGGAGAGCGATATGTCTTGCTCTCTTGATCGCAACCGTAAGCTGACGCTGATGCTTCGCGCAGGTGCCGGTAATTCTTCTGGGAAGAATCTTGGCGCGCTCGGAAACATAGCGGCGGAGCTTCGCAACGTCCTTATAGTCTATTTCCTGAACCTTATCGACGCAAAACTGGCAAACCTTTTTCTTTGCCTTGCGGCTTCGGTAAGGTCTTTCGGTTTTTTCCTTTTCCATCATGGCTAAAACTCCCTTCGGATAAAATTTTTCAATATCGGATTATCAATCAAAACGGCAGGTCGTCTTCTGTCCCTATGGGAGAGATGGGATCGCCGAGTCCGCCGTAAGAGGACGAATACGAATCGCTCTGAGGAGCGGGAGCGGAGCCTTGGGCGGGATAGCCGTAGCCGCCGTTATTGTAGCCGCTGTAGCCCGAATTATCGCTGTCACGTTTGCTTTCGACAAAATGGGTTCTGTCAACGACAACCTCGGTCACATAGTGGCGCTTTCCTTCATTATCGTCCCATGTACGGGTCTGTATGCTTCCTTCAAGCGCGACAAGATTGCCCTTCTTGAAGTATCTCGAAATAAATTCCGCCGTTTGTCTCCACGCTACGCAATTTATGAAATCGGCCTTGCGTTCCTCGCCCTGACGGACAAAATTGCGATTTACGGCTATGGTAAAGCTGCATGAGCTGATGCCGCTTTGCGTGGTACGAAGCTCCGGGTCGCGGGTAAATCTGCCGATCAATTGAACGCAGTTAAGCATTTTACCTTCCCCCTTACGCGTCCTTGCGGACAATTATGGTGCGGATTACTCCGTCGGTGATGTTGTAAACTCTGTCAAGCTCCTTCGGAAATTCGGGATCGGAGCTGAAGTTCACAAGCACATAGAAACCTTCCGTCTTATAGTTGATGGGATAAGCAAGCTTTCTTTTTCCCCACACATCAACGCTTTCCACCGTGCCGTTCGCGGCAATGAGCTTTTGGAACTTTTCGGAAATAGCATTTATTTTTTCCTCGTCCAAATCGGCTTCAAGGACAAAAATGGTTTCATATTTATTGATTATTTCAGCCATTTTTTACACCTCCTTCTGGTCTTTTGGCCTTGGGACAAACCCAAAGCAAGGATACCCGTATATTATACATTACGGAGCAAAATTTGTCAAGCATAAATTTTAAAAATTTTTCCGTGCGGGGCAAGCATAAATTTGTCAAGCATACGATTTCGCGGCGTTTGGGCCGGCGCACAGTCCGAGTGCGGATTTATCGGCGCTTGAAGCTACATCATTTCCCAGAGAAGATCCGTATATCTCGCGGGGTTTTCAAGGGGAAGATTCGCGATAAGAAGAGCCTGGTCATAGAGCAGTTCGCCCATTTTGGCGCACTTGTCCTTATCGAACTGCCACGCGTCCAGGAGCATATGGAACGCCTTATGCGTCGGATTAAGCTCCAGCACGCGCTGAGCCTTTATGTCAGGGGTGTCGCCGGGAATGGAATTAAAATATTTTTCCATCTCAAGGCTGACCTCGCCGTCGGTGCTTAGGCAGACAGGGTGACTTTTGAGCTTGTGAGACAGGCGGACAGCCGTAACCTTTCCGTCAAGGCTGTCGCGGAGGTAGTCAAGCATTACCTTATTTTCTTCCTCCTTCAGCTCGGTGTCCTTCTTTTCTTCCTCGTCCTCAATGCCGAGATCCTTGTCGTTGACGGACTTGAACTGCTTGCCTTCAAATTCGCCGAGCATATTTACAACAAACTCGTCAACCTCGTCGGTCATGTAAAGAATCGAATAGCCTTTATCCTTAAGCTGCTCGGTCTGAGGAAGGTTGTCCACGCGGTTAATTTCGTCGCCGCAGGCATAGTAAATATATTTTTGCTCTTCGGGCATATAGTCA
Organism: uncultured Oscillospiraceae bacterium; assembly: GCA_964537995.1. Taxonomy (GTDB): domain Bacteria; phylum Bacillota; class Clostridia; order UMGS1883; family UMGS1883; genus JAFLUQ01. Next base: position 10,958 of record CAZICW010000038.1, on the reverse strand, counting down.
ACATATTCCTTCAATGTCTGAAGCTTTTTCTCGCGAGAGGAATAGTACAGAATCAAATCCTTCAAAAGCTCGCGGTGCGCGCCGTACTCCGAAACAATGCCGTACTTGAGCTGAAGTCCGAAGCTGTTCCAGAATTTTTCATATTTTTCGCGTTCATTTTCCAGAAGGCGTTTCAGCTCCTGCTTGATTTTCTTTTCGATGTTTGCGGATATTGTACGGAGCTGGCGGTTGTGCTGAAGCATTTCGCGGGAAATATTCAGCGACAAGTCCTGAGAGTCCACAACGCCCTTGACAAATCGAAAATGCTCGGGAATCAAATCCTCACAGCTGTCCATTATCATCACTCCGCTGCTGTAAAGCTCCAGTCCCCGCTTGTATTCCTTTGTATAATAGCCCATCGGCGTGGAGGACGGAATGAACAGCAGCGCTTTATAGCTGATACTGCCGTCAACGTCAATGCGTACAGTGTCAATCGGATCGTTCATGTCATAGAACTTTTCCTTATAAAAATCGTTCAGCTCCTCCTGTGTAACCTCGTCCTTCTTGCGCTGCCAAAGCGGAACCATGCTGTTCACGGTTTCTTCCTCGACATAGCTTTCATATTTCGGCTCGTCGCTGTCGGGGACATCTACCTTGCGGGATTTTTCAACGTCAAGACGTATGGGATAGCGAATATAGTCGGAATATTTTTTTATAAGGCTTTGCAGCGTATAGCTTTCAAGGTATTCGCCGTAGGTTTCGTCCTCGGTGTCCGCCTTGAGCTTTATTATTATGTCGGTGCCTATATCATCTTTTACCGTAGGCTCTATTACATAGCCGTCGGTTCCGAAGGAATGCCACATATAGGCCTGCTCTTCGCCGTATTTTTTGGTTACGACCGTAACCTCGTCCGCCACCATAAACGCGCTGTAAAAGCCGACGCCGAACTGACCGATAATGTCCGTATCGGAGGTTTTTTCCTTATCGGCTTCGTTATTGATTTCGTTTTTGAAGCCAAGAGAGCCGCTGTGGGCAATTATACCGAGGTTGTTTTCCAGTTCCTCCTTGTCCATGCCGATGCCGTTATCGCTTATCGTAAGGGTGCGGTTTTCCTTGTCGGCACGCACCTTAATATAGCGATCCGAGCGGCTTATCGAGGTGTCTCCCGCGTTCATCGCGCTGTAGCAAAGCTTGTCGATTGCGTCCGAAGAATTTGAAATGATTTCGCGCAGAAAAATTTCTTTGTGGGTATAAATGGAATTAATCATCATATCCAAAAGCTTTTTTGACTCCGCCTTAAACTGTTTTTTCCCCATGAGTATCGCTCCTTATATAAAAATAAATTTTTAGCCTTGTTAGCACTCATCGTTGTTGAGTGCTAACAATACTTTAACACTATTCCTTCTGCTTGTCAAGAGGTTTTCGGTAATTTTTTCAATATTTTAATTTTTTTCAAAATAAATTTAAACAAAAGAATTACAACAAAAAAAGCAAAATACAATAAATTTTTGTATAACATTGACATTGATTATTGTCGGAGCAAGATTTATAATGTAAGTGTATATAGCGTACGCAAGGGCGCGTATGCTGATTAGGAGGATTCTATAATGGCAGAAAACATTACTTCGATTTTCGGATGCAACGTTTTTAACGACTCCGTAATGAGAAACCGACTTCCCGAAAAGGTGTACAAGGAATTTACCAAAACCGTGAAATCCGGCGCTCCGCTTTCCGAAGAGGTTGCGGACGTAATCGCCGAATGCATGAAGAATTGGGCCATGGAACACGGCGCAACTCACTACACCCACTGGTTTCAGCCTCTCACAGGCGTAACAGCCGAGAAGCATGACGGCTTTATCGAGCCGGACGGAAACTGCCGCGCCATAATGTCCTTCAGCGGCGCGTCACTCATCAAAGGCGAACCCGATGCGTCAAGCTTTCCCTCGGGCGGTATCCGCGCGACCTTTGAAGCCCGCGGCTATACGGCATGGGATTGCTCTTCCCCCGTTTTTCTTAAGGTTGATCAGGGAACAACCGTGCTTTGTATTCCCACGGCATTCTGTTCCTATACGGGCGAAGCTCTTGACAAGAAAACTCCCCTCCTCCGCAGCGCGGAAGCCCTCAACAAGCAGGCTTTACGCGTTCTTCGCGCTCTCGGCGACGAAGAAACGCAGCGAGTTATTTCAACCGTCGGCGCGGAGCAGGAATACTTCCTCATCGACGAAAAATCCTACGCGAAGCGCAAAGACCTTATAATCACAGGCAGAACCCTCTTCGGCGCGAAGCCTCCGAAGGGTCAGGAAATGGATGACCATTACTTCGGTATAATCCGCGATCGGGTTTCCTCCTTCATGCACGATGTAAACATAGAGCTTTATAAGCTCGGCGTGTTCGCAAAAACGGAACACAACGAGGTTGCTCCCTGCCAGCATGAGCTTGCCTGCATATACAGCGAATCGAATATAGCGACAGACCATAACCAGCTTGTCATGGAAACTCTTAAGAGAGTTGCGCGCCGCCACGGTCTTGTATGTCTGCTCCACGAAAAGCCCTTCGACGGAATCAACGGCAGCGGCAAGCATAACAACTGGGCGCTTTCCACCGACGGCGGCGACAATTTGCTTAAGCCCGGCAAGGATCCCCAGCACAACATCCGTTTCATGCTGTTCCTTTCCGCGGTTATCGAGGCGGTCAACCTCCACGGCGACATTCTCCGCGCAAGCGCCGCCAATGTCGGCAACGACCACCGCTTGGGCGGGAACGAAGCTCCTCCGAGCATAATTTCCGTATACATCGGCGACGAGCTTGCGGAGGTTGTAGATGCGGTTGTAGAGGGGCGTGAGGCTGCCGTAAAGGGTAAAGGCAAGATGGAATTTGAGGTTGCCGAAATTACCGACATCGATCTCGACACAACCGACAGAAACAGAACCTCTCCCTTCGCGTTTACCGGAAATAAGTTTGAATTCAGAATGGTCGGCTCCTCCGCTTCAATCGCGGGTCCCAACACTATCATAAACTCAATTGTCGCCGACAGCTTAAAGAGAATTGCCGACCGTCTCGAAGCCGCTTCGGATGTCGAAGCCGAAGCCAAGGCTGTTGTGAAGGAACTGCTCACAAACAACAAGAGAATCATCTTCAACGGCGACGGCTACAGCGCCGAATGGATTGAAGAGGCCGCCCGACGCGGACTTCCCAATCTTCCGCAGTCAATTGACGCTTATCCCGCTTACATCACCGAAAAGGCCATCAAGCTCTTCGGCGACAACCACGTATACAGTGAAATCGAGCTCAGAAGCCGCTATGAGATTAAGGTCGAAAAATTCGTCAAGGTTACGAATTACGAGGCTCTAACAATGCTTGATATGGCTCGTCAGGAGATAATTCCCGCCGTAGGCAAGTATGCCAAGCATCTCGCGGAGTCCGTTGAGGCTCTTGACGAAATCGACATGGCGGATTATCTTCCGGAAATGTCTGTTCTGGGTAAGATTATGCCTCTTTACAAGGAGCTTTACGCCGCCACCGAAAGACTTGACGGCGCAATCAAGTCCTCCGCCGCGGTTAAGGGGCTTGACGAGCAGGCAAAGGCTTACAAAACGGACGTTATCGGCGCAATGGACGCTGTCCGTGCGGCCGCCGACGCTTTGGAGCTTATTGTCGCCAAGGATTATTGGCCGCTCGAATCCTATTCCGACATTCTTTTCTATCAATAAACAAATATAATTCGCAGCATAGACGCTGCCCGCGAAAGCCCAAAGCGACCCGTACACTTTGGGCTTTCATTCGGGCAAAATTAATGCACATAAATCGGGAATTACAAACGCAGGTATGTTGGAGGAAGAATTATGACGATAACCGACATTTTATTCGGTCTGCTGACCATGTGCGGCGGCGCGGCGCTGTTTCTTTACGGAATGACCGTTATGAGCGGCGGTCTTGAAAAGGTTGCCGGCGACAGTATGCAAAAGCTTATAGAGAATCTGACGAGCAACCTTTTCAAGGGCGTTCTCGTCGGAGCGGTCGTAACGGCTTTGATTCAGTCCAGCGGCGCGACGACGGTCATGGTCGTGGGCTTTGTGAACGCGGGAATGATGTCGCTGCGTCAGGCGTCGGGCGTTATAATGGGCGCAAATATCGGTACGACGATAACGGCTCAGATTCTGTCGCTGTCGGGAATAAGCGGCGACACCTGGTATCTTCGGCTGCTTAAGCCCTCGTCGCTCGCGAACTTTCTTCTTCTTGCGGGTATAATTCTGATAATGTTCCTCGGCAAAAAAAACAGGAAGCGTGCATATGTCGGCGAGGTAATTCTCGGCTTGGGCGCAATATTCATCGGTATGAGCATCATGACCGATTCCATATCCCAGATGAAGGATCTCCCGATTATGAAAACCGTTTTTACGGGAATAAGCAATCCTCTGCTCGGCATCATCGCCGGAGCGCTGATAACGGCTCTGCTTCAGTCAAGCTCGGCGTCTGTCGGAATTTTGCAGGCGTTTACGGTTACGGGACTTGTCACATGGAGCAATGCGCTTCCCATTATCATGGGCGCGAACATCGGTACCTGCGCCGTCACAATTATATCGGGAATGGGCGCGAATAAGGAAGCGCGGCGCGCCTCCATACTCAACCTTATATTCAAAATAACCGGAGTCGCGCTTTGCTTTGTGGTTATGTACGGACTCGATATTTTCCTTCACTTTGATTTCTGGGACAAGGTTCTGACCACGAACGGCGTCGCCAATATTCACTCGGTATTCAATATTCTCAGCACAATCGTGCTTCTCCCGTTCTGCGAGCTGTTCATCAAGCTTGCCTGCATTATAATTCCCGACGAAAGCAGGTCATCTGAAAAAGGCAAGGAAAAAAGCTCCAACATTCTGGACGACCGCTTTATGCCCGTCCCCGCAATAGCCGTGCGTCAGGCCGTAAACGAGGTTACTGTCATGGCGGAAACCGCTTTGAAGGGATACGACTTGGCAATGCGGGTTGTACGCAATGACGAGGCCGGGCTTATTGATTCGGTTAAGGACATAGAAAAAGATATTGATAAAATGGAATCTCAGATTTCGCAATATGTTACAAAGATTGTGGCGCAGCATCTCAATACGTCCGAAAAGCACACAGCCACAACCTTGCTTCATGTTGTGACCGACCTTGAACGTATAGGCGACCATGAGCTTAATATTTGTTACTGTATGCGCGATATGCACCAAGCGGGCAGCTCAATGTCCTCGGAAGCAATGCGCGAGCTGAGCGTTATGGGAGCCGCTGTCCGCGAATCGCTGGAGCTTGCGGTTGACGGTCTGAGATACACCGACGCCGGACGCGCAATGCGTATTCAGCCCTGCGAGACTGTCGTGGACGAGCTGCGCGACACCTTAAAGGATCGTCACGTCGAACGTCTTATGGAGAACAATTGCAGCATTCGCGGCGGGATTGCCTTTCTCGACATCATAAACAACCTTGAACGTATTTCCGACCATTGCAGCAATGTCGGAATTTCGATAGAACAGCTCGGAAAAATCGACGACAATATTGACGCGCACAAATACATAAAGAATCTGCGCCTTCAAAACGCCGAGCTTTTCGATACCCTTGTCGACGAATACAAGAACAGATTCGCTCTTGAATCGGAATAAATTTTCATGTTTTCGGGCAAGCTTCCTTTTGCGAAAAAGCGAAGCTTGCTTTTTTGCGAGTTCTATTTTTTGAGGCTGTGATTTGCATGACCCTTCTCCAAGGCGCGCTCATAGGCTTTGTAAACGGATTTTTCGCGTCGGGCGGAGGCATTGTCGCCGTACTCGTCCTCGAAAAAATTCTGAAAATGCAAACCCGGCAGGCTCACGCTACGGCGATAGCGGTAATTTTGCCGCTTTCGCTGTCGTCGCTTATCGTATACGGGATAAAGGGCTATATTGATTGGGAGCTTATTCTGAAATCTTCCCTCGGCGGAGCCGCGGGAGCGGTCGTCGGGGCAAAAATATTAAATTTTTTGCCGAAAAAATATATAAAAATCGGCTTCGGAGCGGTTATGATTGCCGCCGGAGCAAAAATACTCATGCGATAGCGGGTGAATCTTTTGTTGCTTGTGATTGTCGGCTTTGCGGCGGGAGTGCTCAGCGGCATGGGCGTCGGCGGAGGGACGGTGCTTATTCCCGCGCTGACAATTTTTGAAGGCGCGGATCAACACGTCGCCCAAACGGTGAATCTGTTTTTCTTCATACCGACGGCGGCAGCGGCGCTGGCGGTGCATATCAAAAACAAAAACGCGGCAATCCGTCCCGCGCTGAAAATCGTCGCGTCGGGACTTGTATTTTCCGTACTCGGCGCATGGCTTGCGGCTTCACTTTCATCGAACATTCTCGAAAAAGTATTCGCCGTATTCATAATAATTTTCGGAATAAGAGAAATTTTCACCGGTTTAAACACGCAAAAATGATTTAATTCAATAAAAAAGCATTATTTTTTTTGCTAACTAAAGAGATAAAATTGTTGACAAGTCGGCTGAAAAAGCGTATAATATATTAATGTAATTCTTCAATAAATAAATGGTATTATTACCTTTAAAACAGGAGGAAATTTAAATGTCCAGAGTGTACAATTTTTCGGCAGGTCCCAGTATGCTTCCCCTTCCCGTCCTTGAAAAGGCGCAGGCGGAATTGCTTGACCAAGGCGGAAGCGGCCAAAGCGTAATGGAGATGAGTCACAGAAGCAAGGAGTATGATGTAATCATCAAAGAGGCGGAAGCCCTTCTCCGCGAGCTTATGGAAATCCCCGACAATTACAAGGTTCTGTTCCTTCAGGGCGGAGCCTCAACCCAGTTCGCGATGATTCCGCTCAATCTCCTTGTCGGAAGCGGAAGATGCGATTGCGTAATCACGGGGCAATGGGCAAAGAAGGCGGCAAGCGAATTTGAAAAATACGGCAAGGTTAACCGTGTCGCTTCAAGCGCCGACAAAACCTTCTCTTATATTCCCGACCTTGACCCCGCTGTCTTTGACCCCGAAGCCGACTTTTTCCACATTACATACAACAACACCATTTACGGAACGCGTTACACATCTCTTCCCGACACCGGAAACGTTCCTCTTATCGCGGACATTTCCTCGTGCATACTTTCCCAGAAGATCGACGTTTCCAAATTCGGTCTGCTTTACGCCGGCGCACAGAAGAATGTTGCTCCCGCAGGCGTAACGATTGTAATTGTTCGCGAGGATCTCATAGGCAGACAGATGGACATAACCCCCACCATGCTCAATTATCGGATTCACGCCGACAACGGTTCTCTTTACAACACTCCTCCCTGCTGGTGCATTTACATCTGCAAGCTCGTTCTGGAGTGGCTCAAGGGAATGGGCGGAATTGAAGCTATGGAAAAGATAAACATCGAAAAAGCGAAAATCCTTTACGATTATCTCGACTCCTCCGAACTGTTCAAGGGTACCGTCGTTCCCAAGGACCGTTCGCTTATGAATGTTCCGTTTGTGACGGGCAGCGAAGAGCTTGACGCGAAATTCGTAAAGGAAGCGAAAGCTGCCGGTCTTGTTAACATTAAGGGACACAGAACCGTCGGCGGTATGCGCGCCAGCATATATAACGCAATGCCCGTGGAGGGCGTTGAAGCCTTGATTGAATTTATGAAAAAATTCGAGGCAGAAAACAAGTAAGGAAGGGTTTAAAATGTACAAGCTTTTAACTTTGAATAAAATTGCCGCCTGCGGTCTTAACAGCTTCGACAAAGCAAAGTATGAAATCAGCGATTCCTGCGAAAATCCCGACTGCATAATTCTGCGCAGCTTTTCCATGCATGACATGGAGCTGCCGGAAACTCTCGCGGCGGTTGCGCGTGCCGGTGCGGGCGTGAACAATATTCCTCTTGACAAGTGCAGCGAAAAGGGTATCGTTGTTTTCAACACCCCCGGCGCAAACGCGAACGCGGTTAAGGAATTGACGATTGCCGGACTGCTGCTTGCGTCACGAAAGATAATCGACGGCGTAAATTGGGCGCAAACGCTGAAGGGCGAGGGCGACGCCGTTGGCAAGCTTGTGGAAAAAGGCAAAAGCAATTTTGCGGGCTGCGAAATCAAAGGAAAGACACTTGCGGTAATCGGTCTTGGGGCAATCGGCGTTCTTGTCGCAAACGCGGCTCACTCTCTCGGAATGAAGGTTATCGGCTACGATCCCTATATTTCCGTAAAGTCGGCTCTCAGTCTCGACAGCCACATAAAAATTGTCAAGGATCTGAAGGCTGCGCTTTCCGACGCGGACTACATAACTCTCCATCTTCCTCTGCTTCCCGACACAAAGGGCATGATGAACTCGGAGCTGTTCAACTCCTCTGTCAAGAAGGGCGCAAAGCTTCTCAATTTCTCGCGCGGCGCGCTGGTTGACACCGCTTCGCTCAAGTCGGCAATCGCCGACGGCATTATCTCCGTGTATGTGACCGACTTCCCCGACAACGACGAGATTCTTTCAACGGAAAACGTCATCGCGATTCCCCACCTCGGCGCGTCAACCGCCGAAAGCGAGGATAACTGTGCGGTTATGGCTGCCCAGGAGCTTATGGATTATATGGAGAACGGCAACATTGTCAACTCCGTCAACTATCCCAACGTTGAGCTTCCCAGAACCTCCTGCAGCCGCGTTACAATTCTCCACAAAAACGTCGCGAATATGCTTTCACAGTTCAGCAACGCCTTTGCCGCAAAGGGAATCAATATTGAAAACATGGTCAATAAAAGCAAGGGCGATTATGCCTACACCATTATGGACGTGTGCGGCGCCGCCGAGGAAATTTCAAAGGAGTTTGCTTCCATCGACGGTGTAATAAAGGTGAGGGTTATAAAATAAACGGATTTTAAGGCTGCGCCGATTTATTCCGAAGGTCGATTGACGAGTCGCCGACGTGAATTATTCGGGGCTTCCCGATTTACAGCTATGCGCAAATGTCGGATTTGCGCATAGCTGTCTGTATATTTAAAGCCCGATTGACGGGATCGCTGCCCGATTTAAAATTTTAAGGGAGAAGATAAATGTGGAAATAAGAAGAGCCGAATTAAAGGATATGCCTCGGATAACCGACCTGCTCAATCAGGTTTTGACAGTTCATCATAACGGTCGTCCCGACCTTTTCAAGGCGGGTTGCCGCAAGTATACCGACGCCGAGCTTACGCGGCTTATCGCCGACAACAGCAAACCGATTTTTGTTGCCGACGTAGACGGCATTGTTCAGGGCTACGCTTTTTGTGTGCTTATTCGGCATACGGACGACAATATCCTGACAGACATAAAAACTCTTTACATAGACGATTTGTGCGTTGACGAGGCCGCGCGCGGCAAGCATATCGGCACCGCGCTCTATGATTATGTGCTGGACTACGCCAAGGGAATCGGCTGTTACAATGTCACGCTCAACGTATGGTACTGCAACAAAAAGGCAATGGCTTTCTACGAAAGCCGCGGCCTTGCCCCGCAAAAAATCGGAATGGAAAAAATCCTGTAAAAGCAGCGGAAAAATTTCCGCTGTCCGGCATTAAAAAAGCCTTGCAAAGCGTACAAAAATATGCTATCATAGGTATTAATCGGAATACTAAGCTTTGGGTTTCGGCGGGAATCCGCCGATTAAGGAAAAGTTGATTGATTTTGTGTGCTTTTAGCGAAGCTTCGGGAATTATCAACGCTTCCTTAACAGGGAAAGTGCGGTGAAAATCCGTCGCAGTCTCGCTGCCGTTGACAATTTTGTCATAAAGTCGGAATGCCTGCCCAAGGGTCTTTCCCACAGGATTGCCTCCTAACGCCGCGATGAACGGCGCGGGAAATAACACAAAGCTTTTTTTGTGTTGTTTTCGGAGAGCCTGCGGCTCTCCTTTTTTTGACCTTCCTTAGTAGCCGAAATTAAAATTACAGGAGGTTGTTTTATGAAAAACAACGCAAAAAAAGCCCTTGCTTTGGCACTGATTTTGATTCTCTGCCTCAGCGTTTCCGCCTTTGCGGCGGAGGATTCCTCCTTCTCTCTTCGGATTGAAGGCTCGGCTCTGACCCTATTCGCGGGCGAAGCCGAAATTGCCGGCGACGGCTCCGTATGGTCAAGCGTACAGGCTGTGCTGGAAGAAAACGGCATAAGCTACTCTGCGTCGGAAAGCAGCTACGGCGGCATTTACGTCAGCAGCATAGGCGACGATTACGCTTCCAAATACGGAAGCTGGAGCGGCTGGATGTTCACCGTGAACGGAATTTCTCCGAGCGTCGGCATGAGTGATTATACCGTCAGCGCGGGAGACGAGGTGCTTCTTTATTTCTGCGCCTATACCGACAGCAATGTTGCCGACACCTATGTTCCCGAAATTACGCTCAGTCCATCCTTTCCCAAGGCAGGCGACGACCTGACAATCACCGTGAAAAAGACTGTCGGCTATTATGACGAAAGCTGGAACTACATAACATCCACGGTTGCCGCGGAGGGCGCGGAGGTAACGTTTGATTCCGTCGTATACACCGTCGGCGCGGACGGCAGCGTCACAATTCCTTCTCTTGCGGCGGGAATACATTCCTACAGCGTCACTCAGGAAACCGACACCTACGAAAAGCTTGTCCGGACGGGTAAGCTGACGCTTGCCGCAAGCGACACAAGCCTTCCCGTATACGTTGAAGCTGTTGAAACCGAAACAGGCTTCACGGTAACCTTCGTTCCCGTTTCGGACACGACCGATGTTCAGGTTGCCTACAGCTATAAGAGGGGCAATCTCACGGTTGACCTTGTTCAGGATGCGATTGACATAACCGGCGGCTACACAGAGGACATTGCCGTCTCCGACGGCGTAACCGTGTATATTTCCGTTTTCACGGGCTATGACATCAATTCTCCCGTTTCCGTGAATAATATCGGGAGGCCCGCGGGACTGGCAATTGTAACCAAATAGGCCGCATCACAGCCGTGATGCAGCCGACAATCAAGAATTTAATTGTGTATGAAAAAAGCG
>CAZICW010000037.1:0-15828 GCA_964537995.1 uncultured Oscillospiraceae bacterium | reverse complement strand
TTCACAAAGGGAACACATTCACTGCTTACAAACAGAATTTTTTTCATAAAAATCTCCATTCCGCCGCTCCGCGTCGGCATAAATAGGAATCAAGCCTCTCTTATCCGCGGAGAAAGGAATGTGATAAGAGATTTTTGCGCAGGCGCGTTCGCAAGACGAAAGCAAGCAAAATTTCACCCGCGCATCGAATTTGCCGTCGGCCTCCAAAGAGGAAGCTTTTTCGCAACGGCTCGCCTTTTATTGCTAAATCATTGTGCGCTTCGGCAGGATTATCGGGTAATTCGGCTGACCGATAAGCCTTTTCAAGGGACGGAGAGTGCATTCCTTGTCGATTACGACATTTTCCAAGTCGCAGTTTTCGTTTATTACTGTGTTCTGCATAATTATGCTGTTGCGCACAACCGTACCCTTGCCGATGTTCACTCCGCGGAAGATTATGGAATTTTCAACCGTGCCGTCAATCGTACAGCCGTCGGCTATAAGAGACTCGGAAACTCCGGCGTTTTCTCCGTAGCGGGTGGGAACCTGGTCCTTTACCTTTGTGTATATGAGGTTTTCTCCGCCGAAAATCTGGCGGCGGATATTTTCGTCAAGCATGAGCATACTGTTGTCGTAATAGCTCTTTATGCTGTCAACCCTGCCTACAAAGCCCTTGTACTCATAAGCGTATATATTAAGGCTGTTTATATTCGCGAGAAGCACATCCTTAATGAAGTCCTGACTGCCCTTGGAGTGCGCCTCCTCAATCATCGCAATCAGACGGTTGCGGTCAACAATATACATATCCATGCTGCTGAAGCTGCTCTTGGGGTTGCGCGGATTATGCTCAATGCCCGTAACGCGGTTGTCGGCGTTGATTTCATAGACCGTTGTGCGGCGGAGCTGTTCCGGATTGTCGGTAAGCTTATGGTATATAACGGTGACGTCGGCTTCGTTTTCCTCATGGAAGGCGAGCGCATCGTTAAAGGTCATGTTGCAAACAAGATTTCCGCCCGCAATCAGAACGTGGGTCTGGTTGCTGCGGCGCAGATGCGTGAGAATATTGTAAAGCATATCGACGCTGCTGCCAGAGCCTCCCGCCGAATTTCCGCTGCGGAGATAAGGAGGAAGGAAAAACAGCCCGTAGGTTTTCCTGTTCAAATCCCATGCGTTGCCGCTGCCCACATGGTCCATAAGAGAGGAATAGTTGAACAGCGTTGTTATTCCGACGTTTATAATCCCCGAATTTACCATGTTCGACAGAATAAAATCTATAAGCCTGTAGCGTCCGCCGAAGGGCAGAGCCGCGACAGAGCGTATGTCCGTGAGTTCGTTAAGGCGGATATCAGCGTTTTCCGCCAGAATTATGCCCATTGTGTCTTTCATTTCAATCTGCTCCTTCCGTTATATTGATTCCTTAACCATAGAGTTTACACCGATTTTCGTACCTTCGGAAATTACAATCCCGCCGCCTATCAGACTTATGTCGGCGGAGCAGTACTTGCTCTTGTAGCAGTCCTCGCCGACGGATTTGTCGCCGATAGTGCAGCTGTTGGAAATTACGGTGTCGTTGCCTATGATTGTTTTGTTTATCACGCAGTTTTCCCCGATGACCGCTCCCGGAAAGATTATGGAATCTTCAACCACCGCGCCGCGACCGACGGTTACGCCCTCGAAAAGAATGGAATGCTTGACGGTGCCGTAAATTTCGCAGCCCTCAGTGATTGCCGAATTGATGATTTTCGCGCCTCTTGCGGCGTAGTGCGGGGGCTTTACGGGGTTGCGGGAGAAGATTCTCCACGAGCTGTCGTCAATCTCAAAGGCGGGCGGTTCGGCAATAATATCCATGTTTGCCTCCCAAAGGCTCTGCACCGTTCCGACATCCTTCCAGTAGCCCTCGAAAGCATAGGCGTAAAGCGACTCGGAATTATCAAGCATATTCGGAATTATATTCTTCCCGAAGTCATTGCTGCTTTTGGGATCTCTTTCGTCCATTGTGAGGTAGCGTTTAAGCACGGGCCAGCTAAACACATAAACGCCCATTGAAGCGAGATTGCTTTTCGGCTCGGCGGGCTTTTCGGCAAATTCGGTTATATGCCCGTTCTCGTCGGCGGACATAATACCGAAGCGGCTTGCTTCCTCCCACGGCACCTCTATTACGGCAATTGTCGCGTCCGCGCCCTTGCTCTCGTGGAATTTTATCATTTTATCGTAGTTCATCTTGTAGATATGGTCGCCCGACAGGATAAGCACATATTTCGGATTGAATTTATCAATAAACTCCATATTCTGATATATCGCGTTCGCCGTTCCCTTGTACCATTCGCCGCTCTCCGCCTTTTGGTACGGAGGAAGAACATAGATTCCGCCGGAGTTACGGTTCAAATCCCACGGGTTTCCGCTGCCGATGTAGGTGTTAAGCTCCAACGGCTGATACTGCGTAAGCACGCCTACGGTGTCGATGCCGGAATGGGAGCAGTTGCTGAGAGCAAAATCAATGATGCGGTATTTTCCGCCAAATGGAACCGCGGGCTTTGCGACCGTTGTGGTCAAAACACCCAGACGGCTTCCCTGTCCGCCCGCAAGTATCATTGCAACACAATCTGTTGACATCATTACTACATTACTTCCTTTCTGTTTCAATTGCTTTTTCCGTTACTGTTTTTTTGGGGGCTGTTCGCTTGAGATAAACCGCGCTCATCGGCGGAAGGTCAATGTCGATTGAGAACTCCATTCCGTCAATCGGTTTCTTGTAGGCGCGAACCGTTCCCACGCTTCTGCCGTCGCCGCCGTACTCGGCAGCCGCGGACGAAAATACTTCCTTATAGTCTCCCCTCTTTGGGACGCCCACCCTGTATTTCATATACTCAACAGGAGTGAAATTGCAGATTACTATAATTTCATCGCGTTTGCTTCTGCCCCTGCGAATGAATGAAATCACGCTGCGTTCGGCGTCGTTGGCGTTAATCCACTGAAAGCCGTCCCAGCTGTTTTCAATTTCGTAAAACGCCTTATTGCTGAGATAAAATTTGTTCAGCGCTTTGATGAAATCATGGTATTTTTTGTGAGCGGGAAGCTCCAGCAGATTCCATTCCAGACCTTCATAGTAGCGCCACTCAATGAACTGGGCAAATTCGCTGCCCATGAAGTCCAGCTTTTTGCCGGGATGCGCCATCTTATACATCATAAGTGTTCGCAGGGAGTCGAATTTCTGCCCTTCCAACCCCGACATTTTCCCGATGAGGCTCGCCTTGCCGTGGACAACCTCGTCATGAGAAAACGGGAGAATATAGTTTTCGCTGAAGGCATACACCATAGAAAAGGTAAGAATTGTGTGATTTCCCTTGCGGAAGAACGGATCCATCGACATATATCGGAGCATATCGTTCATCCAGCCCATATTCCATTTATAATTGAAGCCCAGTCCGCCCTCATGCGCGGGCTTCGTCACCAGCGGCCACGCCGTTGATTCCTCGGCAATCATAAGCGTATTGGGATAGCTCATGAATATCTGCTTGTTAAGATTTTTCAAAAACTCGATGGCTTCAAGATTTTCGTTTTTGCCGTACTTGTTGCGCACCCATTCCGTGCGCGAATAATCGAGGTAAAGCATACTGCTTACGGCGTCAACCCTTATTCCGTCCACATGGTATTTGTCGAGCCAGAACATGGCGTTGGAAATCAGGAAGGAAATAACCTCGTTCCTGCCGTAATCGAACACCAGAGTTCCCCATTCCTTATGCTCGCCGAGACGCGGGTCGGCGTATTCGTATGTCGGAGTGCCGTCAAATCGGCGAAGTCCTTGCGCGTCGCGCGGGAAATGGGCGGGAACCCAGTCGATTATAACGGCGATGCCGGCTTCGTGGAGCCTGTTTACAAAGTACATGAAATCCTTCGGTTCTCCGTAGCGTGCCGTGACGGCAAAATAGCCTGTGACCTGATAGCCCCAGCTTCCGTCGAAGGGGTATTCCGAAATCGGCATAAGCTCAACGTGCGTATAGCCCATCTCGTTCAGATACGGAGCAAGCTCGTCGGCAAGCTCGCGGAAATTGTAAAAGCTTCCGTCTTCGTGCTGTTTCCAGCTTCCCGCGTGCATTTCGTATATCAGCATCGGCTTGTCATACGGCGCGGAAACAAGCTTTTTTTCAATCCACTTGCTGTCTGTCCAGTCAAAGCCCTCGATGTCGTATGTTATGCTTGCGGTTTCGGGACGGAGCTGACAACGGTAGCCGCAGGGATCCGCTTTATAAAGAAGCTCTCCTTCGCGGGTTTTTACACAAAATTTGTAATTCTGTCCGTCCTTGACATCCTTAATAAACAGATGCCATACTCCGGTTTTTCCCTGCGGGTACATGACGTCGCTTTCCGTATTCCAGCCGTTGAAGTCGCCGACAACGCTTACCGAGGCGGCATTCGGAGCCCACACGGCGAAGCTGTAGCCCTCAATTCCGAAAAGGTCGGTTTTATGCGCGCCGAGATACCTGTAGCAGTCATAGCTTTTACCCTCGTTGTAAAGATAAAGACTGAAGCTGTCAAGATACGGATTTTTGTTCTCGGACTTGTTTTCCGACGTTTTTTCCATTTGATAAATCCCTGCCTTTCCTGTGTCTGCCAAGTTCATGCGGAAGCGCCGATTAATTCCGTAATGTTGACGCACGGTAAAAATCGACCGCCGAGCGACGTTTTAAGGCGCGGACGCGAATCATTCGGTGCTTTCATAGTTCTATTTTAACAAATTTTTTTTAAATAGTCAAATGTTTTTAATAAAATTTGCACAATTTTTTTATCTTTTTTACGAATTTTTTTGGCGAAAAGGGGCAACAGATGAGAAATTTTGTATTCATGAAGGATTTTTGATGTTTTTGTTGAATTAAAATATTATGTATTTTATATTTGCGAGGAAGGCAGTGACTGCAATGCATTGTGAATTTTGCGAGAAGGAAAACTCTCCCGAGGTCATATCGCGCGCCGACCGTGAAGTCTCCTCCGGCTCCGCGGCGGAAACGGAACCCGCCGCGCCTCAGCCGCAAAAAAAGCTGAAAAGCCATATGACCGCCGCGATATTGACGACTATATTTTTCGGAAACTGGATTTTCGGGATTCCCGCAATCGTATTTGCGAAGGAATGCGAAACCGCCGCGCTTGGCGGTCAAACGGAAATCGCGGAAAGATTCTCGCGCCGTGCGCTGACCTTCCTTTCCGTCGGCAGCGCGCTTTCGCTGGCGGTACTGTCGTTTGCGGTTCTTGTAATAACCGTTGTGACCACGGCGGCAATATAGCTCCGTTACATATTTTATTCGGGGCTTGACCGTAAAATTACAGGAGGCTTTCAATTTATGTATAAGCTGCTTAAATACATGAGGGATTATAAAAAGGAAACCGTGTTCGCTCCGCTGTTTAAAATGCTGGAGGCGTTTTTCGAGCTTCTTGTGCCGCTGGTAATGGCAAAGATAATTGACGTCGGCATTAAAAACGGCGACACGGGCTACATCGTAAGGCTGTGTCTGCTTATGGCGGCGCTGGGGCTTATCGGGCTTATATGTTCCATAACGGCGCAATTTTTTGCGGCGAAGGCGGCGGTGGGCTTTGTGGCGAAGCTGAAGCACGCCCTTTTTGAACACATTCAGTCGCTTTCCTATACCGAGCTGGACGTACTCGGAACGAACCGCCTGATAACGAACATGACAAGCGACATAAATCAGCTGCAAAACGGCGTAAATCTGGTGCTGCGCCTTTTCCTCCGTTCGCCCGTTGTGGTTTTCGGAGCCATGATAATGGCGTTCACCATAGACGTTCCGTCGGCATTGATATTCGTTGTAACTATCCCTGTGCTTTCGGCAGTGGTTTTCGGAATAATGACGGTGAGCTTACCGCTGTACAAAAGTGTTCAGGGCGGACTGGACAAGGTTCTCGGCGCGACAAGGGAAAACCTTGAGGGCGTAAGGGTTATCCGCGCCTTTAATATGGAAAAAAGCGAAACGGAAAGCTTCGGCGAAAAAAACGCTTCGCTGACCGCCGTGCAGAAATTCGTCGGACGGATTTCGGGCTTGATGAACCCCGTGACCTATGTGATAATAAATTTTGCGACCGTCGCCCTAATTTACGGCGGCGCGCTTCGTGTGGAAGCCGGACGCATAACTCAGGGAGAGGTTGTCGCTTTGGTAAACTATATGTCGCAAATTCTCATTGAGCTGATTAAGCTGGCGAACCTCATAATTTCCGTGACAAAGGCGATAGCCTGCGGAAATCGCATTCAGGCGGTGTTCGACACGGAAGGCTCCATGAAGGACGACGCGGGCTCCGTTCCCGAAAAGCGCGGAGAATGCAGCGTTGAATTTCGTGATGTTTCTCTCAGATACAAAAACGCGGGCGCGGAGTCTCTTTCGGGCATAAGCTTCAGAGCAAAGCAAGGGCAGACCGTCGGAATAATCGGCGGCACCGGCAGCGGCAAAACCTCGCTTGTGAACCTGATACCCCGTTTTTACGACGCTACGAAGGGCAGCGTTTTGGTTGACGGGAACGACGTGCGCGGCTATCCCCTTTCCGAGCTGCGCGATAAAATCGGCATTGTGCCGCAAAAGGCTGTTTTGTTCAAGGGTACGATACGCAGCAACCTCCTTTGGGGGAACAAAAACGCCTCCGACGAGGATTTGAAAAGGGCTGTCGAGGCGGCTCAGGCAACGGACGTGCTTTCCTCGAAGGACAAAGGGCTTGACGAAGAGGTCGAGCAGGGCGGCAGCAATTTTTCCGGCGGTCAGCGGCAAAGGCTGACCATAGCCCGCGCTTTGGTGAAGTCGCCCGAAATTCTGATACTGGACGACAGCTCCTCCGCTTTGGATTTTGCCACCGAGGCAAAGCTGCGCAAATCAATACGCGAAATCGGAAACAACCCAACGGTGTTCATTGTTTCCCAAAGAGTTTCGTCAATCCGCCGCGCCGACCTGATAATTGTGCTTGACGACGGTGAAGCTGTAGGCGCGGGGACGCACGAAGAGCTTTTGAAGAATTGCGAGGTATACCGCGAAATCTGTTCCTCGCAGCTCGGGAAGGAGGCTGTCGGCTGATGAGCAGAGATGTTAAAAAAAATCCGCAAACTCTCAAACGAGTATTGAAATACATCGGCATATACAAGCTTTTTCTGGCGCTGTCGATTGTGTTTGCGGCAATCTCCGTGGCGCTGACGCTCTACGTTCCGATTCTTACGGGCGACGCTGTGGATTTGATTGTCGGCAAGGGGCTTACGGATATGGCGGGAATTGTGCGTATTCTTTGGAAAATCGGCATTGTCGCGGCTGTTACGGCAATTCTCCAATGGCTTATGAACGTGTGCAACAACAAGATAACATACAACGTCATCCGCGATATACGGCGCGACGCCTTCGACAAAATCGAAATTCTGCCGCTTAAATATATCGATTCCCATCCCCACGGCGAGATTGTCAGCCGAGTAATAGCCGACGTTGACCAGTTTGCCGACGGTCTGCTTATGGGCTTTACGCAGCTTTTCACGGGAATTGTGACGATAATCGGCACTCTTTTGTTCATGCTTAGCATAAATGTGAAAATAACCCTTGTTGTGATTGTGATAACGCCCGTATCACTGTTTACGGCGGCATACATTGCCAAGCGGACATTTGCGATGTTCAAGCTCCAAAGCGAGACTCGCGGCGAACAGACCGCGATAATCGACGAAATGGTGGGGAATCAAAAGGTCGTACAGGCGTTCGGCAGACAGAAGGATTCGCTGTCCGACTTCGACGAGGTAAACGAGCGGCTTGAAAAATGTTCCCTAAAGGCAATATTCTTTTCTTCGATAACCAATCCCTCAACCCGCTTTATCAACAGTCTGGTATATACGGGAGTCGGTCTTACGGGCGCAATATCCGTAATAAAGGGCAGTCTCAGCGTAGGGCAGCTTTCCTGCTTTCTCAGCTACGCCAATCAGTACACCAAGCCCTTCAACGAAATTTCCGGCGTTGTAACGGAGCTTCAAAATGCCCTTGCCTGCGCGGAGCGCATATTTGAGCTTATAGATGAGGAACCGCAAAGCCCCGACGCGGAGGACGCGCTGCTTCTCACCTCTCCGGACGGCTCGGTAAAGCTGGAAAACGTCTGCTTTTCCTATTCTCCCGACAGTAAGCTTATAGAAGATTTCAATCTCAGCGTCATTCCCGGTCAGAGGGTCGCAATAGTCGGACCTACAGGCTGCGGAAAAACCACGATTATAAATCTGCTGATGCGCTTCTATGACGTTGACAGCGGCAAAATTTCCGTCAGCGGCGCCGATATACGAGATATAACGCGCGGCAGTCTGCGCCGCAGCTACGGCATGGTGCTTCAGGAAACATGGCTGAAAGCGGGGACAATACGGGAAAACATCGTCATGGGCAAGCCCGACGCCACAGATGAGGAAGTTCTTGCGGCGGCGAAGGCAAGCCATGCCGACAGCTTCATAAGAAGGCTGCCCGACGGCTATAATACCGTTATAGGCGGCGACGGCGGAAATCTCAGCCAAGGTCAGAAGCAGCTTCTTTGCATAACACGCGTCATGCTCTGTCTGCCGCCGATGCTCATTCTCGACGAAGCGACCTCTTCCATTGATACCCGAACGGAAATTCGGATACAGCGCGCCTTTGCGAAAATGATGCGGGGACGCACAAGCTTCATCATCGCTCACCGCCTTTCCACAATTATGGACGCGGACGTGATTCTTGTGATGAAAAACGGCAGAATAATCGAACAAGGGCGTCACGACGAGCTGATTGAAAAGGGCGGGTTTTACGCAGAGCTGTTTAACAGTCAGTTCAGCTCATAAGCAAAGGCTGACGGCGGGCTCGACTGCCGTTTCGCCGCAAATATCTGCCGGAGCGAACCCTCCGCCCCGACAGTCACGGCTTCATGCCGTCCCGATTAAACCGCTTTGAAAAATCAGAGCGGTTTTTTTGTCCGCTTCGGCGGGCTGTATTTTTTTCCTGAAAATTTCGGCATAATGCCGTTTTTTTGTTGTATTTAAGCGCGATAAATATGGAATATTCCGTGTTTACAAGGTATTTTTCGGATGATAACATAAATATTGAGAATGCCGCCCCCATCAGGCATACAGCCTGAAGCATTCCATATCCGTGAAAGGAGAAAAATGAAATGACCATCAACATACGCATAGACAACGACGCGCTGTCCATACTCAATCCGACCGCAATAGTCAGCGGCAGCAAGAACTACTACGGGCTGAACGCCGTATTTACCGCAGATTGGGACGCTTTAAGCAAATATGTGATTTTTCCGAAGCAGGCGTGCAGCGTCGCAATGAGCGGCGACTGCGCCGTGCTGCCGGAAAGTCTCATTGCCGAAGCGGGAGTTTTGCCCTTCGGAATACTCGGATATGACAGCGGCGGCGAGCTGCGTATCTCGACAAATGTCGCAAAGCTGCGTATTCTCGGCGGCGTCAATGAAGCCGACGCGGATCCGCCCTCACCCGACGATGAAGCCACATGGGACAGCTATATAGGCGAAATTGCGCAAAAATATATTGAACAGATAAAGGTCGAAGGAGCTGTCACCAACGACGCCGAAAGCGTAACCGACGGCAACGTAGCCGTATTCGACGGCGCGACGGGGAAGCTTATCAAGGACGGCGGAAACGGAATCGGCGGTACGGGAAGCACGGGCGCGGTATGGGGATACATACCGCTTGTTAAAACCGACGGCGGAATCGAATTGGGAAAATACATCGACTTTCATCTGACAAGCAAAGACGGTATTGACAGGTATTCGAGGATAATGATTTCAAGCGGAGAGGATCAGCCCATATTTACGTTCAGCGGCTCGTCAAGCGGTGAAGGAGCTATCATCAAAGCCGACCAAGTACACGCGAACCAGTATCACGGGACGTATTACGGCAATCTCGGTTATCCCGCGAAGATAACCTTAAACGGAGTGGAATTTTCCTACGCGGCTACAAACGCGTCGGCTTCGTCGTTTGCCGACGGATTGATATTTTACGCGCCGACATCTGCCGGAGAAGAAAACCAGATACTTGTTTCGGGCAGCGACGGCAAGCCCGCGTGGACGGACAGCGCTCCGCTTGCGACCGCCTTTAAAACGGGCAGCGCTACAATAACCTTCGCGCAGTTTTATTCGGCGTTTACTTCGGCGCTTACTACGCTGAGTGAAAAAATAGAGAATTATGAAATCGCGGACAGAAGCGTTACCAACAAAAAACTGGCGATTTTTAATCAGACCTCGATTGAAGAGGGAGGAATTTATTTTTATACCGCCGGTGCGGATGTAGTCTATTCAAGCTACCTCGGAATGTTCACTATTGTTAATTATTCGGACGGTGAGGTGAATTTGATTGCGAAGGATTCACCGACAAGCGTTACCACTGTCTCCGCAAGAACCGTCGCCGGTTTTTCCTGCGGCAGCGGAGGAATGATTAGCCGGCTGTTTCGCTGCTTCTTTGACGCATATGCCGTCAGAGGAGAAGACAGCACGGGAGCGGCATGGGGATATATCCCGCTCGTCAAAACCGACGGCGGTGTAGAGATAGGTAAATATATAGACTTCCACCTAAATTCGGACGACGGGATTGACCGATATTCGCGAATCATGATTTCAAGCGGAGAGGATCAGCCTATATTTACGTTCAGCGGCTCGTCAAGCGGCGAAGGGGCTATAATCAAAGCCGACCAGGTACACGCGAATCAGTACCACGGAACGTATTACGGCACGCTCGGCTATCCCGCCAAAGTGACGCTTAACGGAACGCAGTACAGCTACGCCGCCACAAACGCTTCGGCCGGCGCGTTTGCCGAGGGGTTAAAGTTTTACGCGCCTACGTCGGCGGGAGAGGAAAATCAGATACTTATTTCGGGCAGCGACGGCATTCCCGTATGGAGCGACAGCGCGCCGCTTGCGACAGCGTTTAAGACGGGAGACGTAACGATAACCCTCGCGCAGTTTTATTCCGCGTTTACGTCGGCTCTCTCCGCGCTGCAAGCAAAAAATACGGAGCTTGAAAGCCGCGTCGCCGCTCTGGAAGCGAAGCTTGGCTGATAACGGGGGACTGTTTATGTACATCACGGCTGACACAATAATCAAGGCAGCGGCTCTGTTCGGCGCGCTTGGCGCGCTCGGAGCCGTTGCCTGCAAAGCAATCCGGTGGTTCCAGTCGCATGAAAAGCAATCATCCGACATTGATACGCTTAAAAATAAGGAATCCGAGGATATATCGGAAATAAAGGACGAGCTGTGCCTGCTGACATACGGTTTGCTTGCCTGTCTTGACGGGCTTAAGCAGCTCGGCGCGAACGGCACGGTCACGGAAATGCGGGATAAAATCGAGAAACGTTTGAATAAGCAAGCGCATAATCTGAAATAAGCAGCGTCCCGCTGCCCCGTCGGGCATTTGCCCGCGAGCGCGCTTTAATAAAAGCAAAGAGGTTTCGGTATTAACTCCCGACCAAGTAAAAAAAGAAAGGAATGATATAATGAATGTACAGTGGTTAAAGGCGGCGGCTGTACGCGCGGTTAAGACGGTGGCTCAGACGGCTGTCGCGATGATAGGCACGTCCGTCGTTATTGACGACGTAAACTGGCTCTACGCAGCAAGCGCGTCGGTGCTTGCCGGGCTGTTATCGCTTCTCACGAGCGTGGCGGGGCTGCCGGAAGTGGAGGAATAATTTTTATGCAAATAACACAAAACCTGGTTTCATCAAGCAAATACAACATAAAATGCCCCTACGCCATGACGCCCGCGGGCATATGCATACACAACACGGCGAATGACGCAAGCGCGGCAAACGAGATAAGCTATATGATAAGCAACGGCAATAAAACGAGCTTCCATTACGCCGTGGACGACAAGGAAATCGTTCAGGGGATTCCCCTTAACCGCAACGCGTGGCACGCCGGCGACGGCGGCAGCGGAGAAGGAAACCGAAAATACATTTCAATCGAAATATGCTACAGCAAGAGCGGCGGAAGCCGCTTTGAGGCGGCAATGAACAACGCCGCTTATCTTACGGCAAAGCTGCTCCGTGACTACGGCTGGGATATTTCCCACGTCAAAAAGCATCAGGATTTCAGCGGAAAATACTGCCCGCACCGCATTTTGGACGATTACGGCTGGGATTACTTTTTGAATTTGGTAAAGGCGGAAC
The DNA here is from genome assembly GCA_964537995.1 of uncultured Oscillospiraceae bacterium. Taxonomy (GTDB): domain Bacteria; phylum Bacillota; class Clostridia; order UMGS1883; family UMGS1883; genus JAFLUQ01. The sequence continues at coordinate 3,688 of CAZICW010000037.1, read as the reverse complement.
TAAACGGTTCTCCTGCGGCAAACGACACCTTTGAATCCGGCAAAACCTACACCGTAAAAATAACCGCCGATACTCTCAATGTCCGCGACGGAGCGGGAACAAATTACGCCGTAAACACTACCGTCTCCAACGGCGGCATTTATACCGTCACGGAGGTACGCGGCGATTGGGGCTTGCTTAAATCGGGAGCGGGATGGATAAACCTTAAATATACCGCGAAGGTCAGCGAAACGGAGAGCGCCGAAATTACGGACGTAACCGAAGCCATAAACGCCCTTGTCGCCGCAAAGGTAATCAATACTCCCGACTACTGGTCGGCTCACGCGGGAGACATGGCGTATGTTGACACGCTCATTATCGCGATGGCAAACGCACATTTGAGGGCAAGCGAAAAGAACGGCTATACGACCGTAGAGCAGGCTCTGTCCGCAATGGCGAGTTTGGGCGTAATTAATACACCCGAATATTGGAAGGCAAATTACGGCGCGGTTCAATATCTTGATACGCTGATTATTAGATTTGCCAACAGACTTTGGGTGTAATACGAATAAATAATTGACTTTTAAAGGAATATGCTCTGTCGGTTCAATGTCAACGGCCGTTCTATGCAAATACAGCCATTGCCAAGGTTCCGACCACCATAAGACCAAGCCCGACGCAAGCTCTTCCGGACAGCTTCTCTTTAAAAACAATATAAGAAAAGGCAATCGAAACGACTATGCTCAGCTTATCAATCGGAACAACAACGCTGACGATTCCGTTTTGAATCGCATAGTAATAGCACAGCCACGAGCCTCCGGTGGCAAGTCCGGACAGCCCTATAAAAACAAGCTCTTTCTTATCCTGGCGCTTTAGCAGCGTTTGCTTTCCGTTCATAAAAACAATCAGCCATGCCATTACAAGGACAACGCACGTCCTAATCGCAGTGGCAAGGTTCGATTCCACGCCCTCGATTCCTATTTTCGCAAGAATGGAAGTAAGCGCGGCAAACACAGCCGACCCGATTGCGTACGGCAGCCATATCCCTCCCTCGCCGCCGCTCTGCGTATTTTTCTTTTCTATCATAAGAAATATGCCGGCGGCAAGAAGCGCCGTTGCGATCAGCTTAACCGCAAGATGATTTGTCTCTCCGAAAAAAACAATGGCAAGAATGACCGTCAAAATCGTGCTTGACTTATCAATCGGAACAACCTTGTTCACATCTCCGACGGAAAGAGCCTTAAAATAACAAAGCCATGACGCGCCTGTGGCTAAGCCTGACAAAATCAGGAACAGAATAGATTTTGCGCCAATCCGCGCAATCGTTTTTTCGGATCCTGCAACAAATACCATAATCCACGAAAAAATCAATACCACAATCGTTCTGAGCGCGGTTGCGACATCAGAATCCGTTTTCTTGATTCCGCATTTTGCCAAAATAGATGTCAGACCTGCGAAGAGGGCAGACAGTACCGCCATTACAAGCCACAGCATGATTTAATTCTCCTTTTTTAATATTTACCGACCGTAATTCACCGCGCCGCGAACGCTCAAAAGCCCTTCAGCATCTCTTCCGTTCTGTCCCACAGCTCCCTCGCGGCACGTCCGTCCGCGTCGCGAAACAGTACCGGCATTTTCCGTTTACGGCTGTATACCTCGCCGCACCGGAAGTCCCTGTCCGGCTCGCCGACAGCCAGCCTTACCAGCCGTTCGGCGCTTCTTTTGGGCGTTATTGTAAGCGCATATTTAAGAGGCGTTCGGTAAATGAGCTTGAAAAACAAAACGGATTCGGAAGCAAAATTACTCCTTACCAGCCCCGGCTCAAAAGCAACCGCGTGAAGTCCTTTTTCTCCGAAGCGGCGGTGCAGCTCCCGCGTAAACAGGATGTTTTCAAGCTTTGCCTCTCCGTAAGCCCGTACCGCCGTATAATTCGTCTCATAATTCAGATTTTCGAGATTCAGCCCCGCGCCGAACAGATTTGCCGCCACGCTGGAGGTCTGAATGACCGTCGCCCGACAGTCGCAAAGCTTGTCCCTAAGCAGGCTTGTCAAAAGGAACGGAGCCAGATAATTTACTTGAAAGGTCTTTTCAAATCCGTCGGCGGTAATTTCCTTCGCCGACAGCGCGCCGCCCGCATTGTTGGCGAGGACGTCGATTCGGTCATATCTGCCCAGCTCGGCCGCCAGCCGCCTTACCTGCGAAAGCTCCGCATAATCAACCAAATGGAAGGGCGCCCGCAGCTCCGCCGCAAGCCTTTGCGTTTTTTCTCTGCTTCGTCCCACGATCACGACCGTGTGTCCCATGGATTTTAACAGACGCGCGGCAGCGGCGCCGATGCCGTCGCTTGCGCCTGTAATAACAATCGTTTTTTTGTTCGTCTTACTCCCCTCCCATGTTGATTTTCTCCACAATGCGCGGCGGTCTTTTTTAATCCGTCTTTGAGGCTATAACCGTATTTGAAAAGCTACTAATTTATATTATATAAAAGTTATATGAAATTGTCAACGGCTTTAGGATAATTTTCCTCCGGCGGTATTTTGGCAAATCGGTAAAGCGCAAAAAAACGAAACGCGGTCGAAAGCATTGCCGCATCCGTTAGCACTCTTATTCCGAGAGTGCTAATATTTACAATTTGTTAATATTAATATAACAAACAATCCCAAAATATGGTTTATAATAAAATTATAAAAAAGAAAGAAAGTGAGTCCGATGTATTAATCAAAGCACAGATTCCGATACCGATTCCCTGTCTGCCCCATCGGAACAAAGCGAAAAGGGCAGCTATAATATAATAATTGGAGGTATTTATTATGTTGGAGATCAGACCTTATCACAGACACCAAAAAGAAATTTCATACAATCCCTTCCGCGATATGGAAGAATTTGAAAAGCGGTTCTTTTCCGAGCCCTTCGCTTCGTTCTTTGAAAGCGGAGATATTGCGGAATTTAAAACAGATATTTCCGACGAGGGCGATCATTATGTTTTGGAAGCGGATTTGCCCGGATTCGATAAAAAGGACATTAAGCTTGACATCTCCGATAACACGCTGACGATTAACGCCGAACGTCATTCGGAGCATGAGGAAAAGGACAAAAAGCAAAAATACATCCATGTGGAGCGCTCCTACGGTAAGTACAGCCGTCAGTTTGACGTGTCATCGGTTGATACCGACGCCATTAAAGCAAAATACGATAACGGCGTACTGAAATTGACTTTGCCAAAGAAACAGGAAATTCTTCCCGAATCAAGGCAGCTTGAGATCGAATAAGCGCGGGACTGTTTAAAAAATTTCCAAACAAGTGTAAGAAGGATTTCTTTATTATAAAATGACGTATGGCGGTATATCTGTTTTATTTTAGATATACCGCCATTAATTTAATATGCGTAACGAAATATCCGGCCAAAACGGCGCAAATTGCGTCGCAAGCTACAAAATTGACGCATTTATCTATAAAAATAAAACTGTTTTTTTATCGGAAAATATAGTATAATAAAGTCAGCGAAAACGAGGACAGCTTCAAGCATTGGGGCGGCGCTTAAAAGCGGCGTCCCATAAAATGACACCGTAAAGCACAAAATGTCAGGAAAATAAACCCGAACCGATGTAAAATACAGGTATGCGGAGAGGTGAGATGATATGGATTGGATAAGCGGCCTGCAGCGCGCGCTGGACTATATCGAGGAAAACATTACGGAGCCTATAGATTA
>CAZICW010000036.1:0-15926 GCA_964537995.1 uncultured Oscillospiraceae bacterium | reverse complement strand
AAACATAAATAACCGAGCCTGTCGGCTGCGAGCAAAGGAGCTTGTATTAATATGAAAGAACTGCAAAACGGCAACGCTATCCGCAAAGCCTCCAAAATTCCGATGGCGGTTGTGGGAACATTTTTCTATTGCTTCGGAATAAATATGTTTATCACGGGAATAGGTCTTTACAGCGGCGGGATAATGGGCATATGCCAGCTCATAAGAACCTTTCTCGGCGGGTTTTTTCAGCTGCCGAAGGTTGATTTGGCGGGTATAATCTATTATATATTCAATATTCCGATATTTATTCTGGCGTATAAAACGATAGGGAAAATGTTCCTTATGCGCACCCTCATATGCGTAACCGCGATTTCCGTTTTCACAACTCTTATACCCGTGCCGCAAAATCCGATTGTGAACGACACTCTCCTTACCTGTCTTATCGGCGGCTTTGTTTCCGGCTTCGGATCGGGACTGACGCTGCGCATGGGCAGCAGCTCCGGAGGAATGGATATAATCGGGCTTTATTGCATCAAGCATAATATAAACCTGAGCGTCGGCAATATGTCGCTGATTGTGAATGTTGTGCTTTACGGAATATGTATGCTCGTGTTCGACGTTGAAACCGCCATTTATTCTATCCTGTTCGCGATTGCGAGCTCGATTGCCCTTGACCGCACGTATTCCCAGAGCATAAACGCCGAGGCGACGGTTATCTCAAAGTCGTACGCAAACGAAATCGCCGAAGCCGTCAACACCCGTCTCAACCGCGGAGCCACAAGCTGGGCGGGGGAGGGAGCCTATACGGGCGATAAAGCCGGAGTGCTGTATATAATACTCAGCAAGTATGAGGTTTCCGCCTTGAAGGCTATAATACGCGAGATTGACCCCCATGCCTTTGTCGTAATCAAAGAGGGCGTAAAGGTCGAAGGAAACTACACAAAGAAGCTTTAATTTACGCGCCGGATCGGGTTTTTTCAATTTTACTCGGAAGAAACGCTGCGCAAATTGCTCCGCGAGCATTTCGGATTTACGGAATAGAGCCTAAAAATTTACACATAGGCAATATTTTTCTGTAAAATACATCTTGCAATTTTCGTAAAAGATGGTATAATAAACACATGGGATGTTTTATTATACCGTGTGTATAAAAATAAAATATATTTATGAGGTGATTCAAATGAGCATGACAAACAAAAAAACCATTGAGGATGTTGAAGTAAAGGGCAAAAGAGTTCTTGTCCGCTGCGACTTTAACGTACCTCTCAAGGACGGAGAAATTACAGACGAAACAAGAATCGTCGCCGCTCTTCCGACGATTCAGTATCTCATCAATAACGGAGCGAAGGTGATTCTTTGCTCGCATCTCGGCAAGCCCAAGGGCGAACCCAAGCCCGAGCTTTCTCTTGCTCCCGTGGCAAAGCGTCTCAGCGAAAAGCTGGGCAAGGAGGTTGTTTTTGCGGCTGACGCGGAGGTCGTCGGCGAAAACGCCAAGAAAGCGGTTGCCGAAATGAAGGACGGCGATGTTGTGCTGCTTGAAAATACGCGCTACAGAGCCGAAGAAACAAAGAACGGCGAAGCCTTCAGCAAGGAGCTTGCTTCTCTTGCCGACATTTTTGTCGATGACGCTTTCGGAACGGCTCACCGCGCTCACTGCTCCAACGTCGGTGTGACGGAATATCTCGACACAGCCGTTGCGGGATACCTTATCCAAAAGGAAATCCGTTATCTCGGAAACGCCGTAAACAATCCCGTGCGTCCGCTGGTTGCGATTCTCGGCGGCAGCAAGGTTTCAAGCAAAATTTCCGTAATCGAAAACCTGCTCAATAAGGTTGATAAGCTCATTATCGGCGGCGGCATGGCATATACTTTCATGAAAGCAAAGAACGAGGAGGTCGGCGATTCCCTGCTCGAAGAGGATTATGTTGACTACGCGAAGAAGATGCTCGCAAAGGCGGGGGATAAGCTTGTGCTTCCCGTTGATACGGTTGTTGCGAAGGCGTTTGACAATGACGCCGAAAGCAAGGTCGTTCCCGAGGGCGGAATCGAAGCCGGCTGGCAGGGACTTGACATCGGGCCGAAGTCCATCGAGCTTTTCACCGAGGTGCTTAAGGACGCCAAGACGGTTGTTTGGAACGGACCCATGGGCGTATTTGAAATGCCTAACTTCGCAAAGGGTACAAACGCAATCGCGAGGGTGCTTGCCGACCTTGACGCCACAACCGTAATCGGCGGCGGCGACAGCGTTGCCGCAGTCAATCAGGCGGGTCTCGGCGACAAGATGACTCATATCTCCACGGGCGGCGGCGCAAGCCTTGAATATCTTGAAGGCAAGGAGCTTCCCGGCATTGCCGCGCTTAACGATAAGTAATCGCAAAGGAGACGGATAAAAATGGGTAAATATATAATTGCCGGAAACTGGAAGATGAATAAGCTTCCTTCCGAAACCCGCGCTTATGTAAAGGAAGTCGCGCAAGCAACGGAGGGCGCGGCGTGCGAGGTTGTATGCTGTACGCCGTTTACCGGTCTTTCCGAAGCCGTCAAGGGCGCGGAGGGAACTCATGTGCGAATCGGCGCGGAAAATCTCCACTTTGAAGATAAGGGCGCGTTTACGGGCGAGGTAAGCGCCGATATGCTCGTTGACCTCGGAGTGAAGTATGTCATCATCGGTCACAGCGAACGCCGTCAATATTTTGCGGAAACCGACGAAACCGTAAATTTGAAGGTTAAAAAGGCTCTTGAAAAGGGACTTGTTCCCATTCTCTGCGTCGGAGAAAGTCTTAAGCAGCGTGAAGCGGGAATTACAATGGAGGTTATAACGATCCAGATTAAAAAAGCGTTTGCCGACATAGACGCCGAGGACGCGAAGAGGGTTGTCATAGCCTATGAGCCTATCTGGGCCATAGGAACGGGTAAAACCGCCACGGCAGAACAGGCAGAGGAGGTTTGCCGCGAAATACGCGGCGTGCTTGCCGGACTTTATAACGAAGCCGCGGCAGCCGAAATTACAATTCAGTACGGCGGCAGCATGAACGCCGGAAATGCCGCCGAGCTGCTTGCGAAGCCCAATATTGACGGCGGTCTTATCGGCGGAGCGTCGCTTAAATCCGCAGACTTTGCCAAAATTGTTGAGGCTGCGAAATAAATTTTTGGGAGGGGCGTTTTTGCGCCCCTTCAAATGTATATTTATATTATTGAAAGGAAGGGCTTTTTATGGCAAGAAAACCGATTGCCTTGTTAATTATGGACGGCTACGGCATAAATCCCAATTCCGAGGGAAACTGTGTCATGGCGGCAAATAAACCGAATCTCGACAAATATACCGCCGAATGTCCCAATACGATAATTTCCGCCAGCGGACTTGACGTAGGTCTGCCCGACGGTCAGATGGGAAACAGCGAGGTGGGTCATACAAATATCGGCGCGGGCAGGATAGTCTACCAGATGCTGGTTAAAATTTCTAAGGACATCAGGGACGGCTCAATCCTTGAAAATGCCGCGCTGAAAGCCAATATGGAGGCCGCCGCGAAAAACGGCAAGGCTCTGCATCTTTTCGGTCTGCTTTCCGACGGCGGCGTACACAGTCATAACGAACATCTTTACGGACTCATCGGCATGGCAAAAAAGCTGGGCGTTGAAAAGCTCTATGTCCATGCGTTTTTGGACGGGCGTGACACGCCGCCTACTTCAGGCGCGGACTACATGGCTCAGCTTGTCGATGAAATGAATAAAATCGGACTCGGCAGCGTAGCCACAATTTCCGGTCGTTACTACGCGATGGATCGCGACAATGCATGGGATCGTGTCGAAAAGGCATATGACGCAATGGTTCTCGGCGAGGGAGTTCCGGAAAGCGACCCCGTTCAGGCAATTAAAAATTCCTACGCGAACGGCGTAACAGATGAATTTGTGCTGCCCACGGTAATAGACAAAAACGGCATGATTTCCGAGGGCGACAGCATCATAAGCTTTAATTTCCGCCCCGACCGCGCGCGCCAGATTACCCGTGCCTTCGTTGACCCTGATTTCAAGGGCTTTGAGCGCAAAAAGGGCTATTTCCCCGTAAATTATGTGTGCATGGCGCAGTATGACGCTTCCATGCCAAATGTTTCCGTAGCTTATCCTCCCGAGGCTCTGGTTATGACCTTCGGCGAGTATATCAGCAGTCTCGGTCTTACTCAGCTCAGAATTGCCGAAACCCAAAAATACGCCCATGTTACGTTTTTCTTCAACGGCGGCGAGGAAAGGCAGTTCCCCGGCGAGGAAAGAATCCTGATACAGTCGCCCGACGTTCCCACCTTTGACTTAAAGCCGGAAATGAGCGCCTATGAGGTAAAGGACGCGGTTATAAAGGAAATAGAAGCGGACAAATTTGACGTAATAATTCTCAACTTCGCCAACTGCGACATGGTCGGTCATACGGGCATAATTCCCGCCGCAATCAAGGCCGTCGAAGCCGTTGATGACTGCGTCGGTCAGGTTACGGAAGCGGTGCTTAAAAAGGGCGGAATTGTATGCATAACCGCCGACCACGGCAATGCCGACCAGCTCATCGACCCCGTGACAAAGGCGCCCTTTACGGCGCATACAACCAATCCCGTTCCTTTTATCGTTGTAGGCGCCGATTGCAGGATTTCCAAATCGGACGGCCGCCTTGCGGATATTGCTCCGACAATGCTTAAGCTTATGGGGCTTGAACAACCTAAGGAAATGACGGGCGAAAGCCTTGTTACAATGTCTTGCGAATGATTGAACAATTTCTTTCGGCGTCAAAGGAATATCTCCGAGAGCGTATATGGCTCATAAGCGACCTTCAGCAGCACGATCCGGAAAAAAGCCGCCGTTGTATGTATACCGCTTATGAGGATTTTAAGACGCTTGGTTTGCGTTGCGATAAAATATGGTATCTCGGCGACAGCGTCGAGGGCGAAAATTATGACCGTCTCATTGAAATGACAAAAATGCAGGAGCAGGTGTTTCTGGAAATAGGCGCGCCCGTTTTTTACTGTCCGGGTAATCACGACATGGACTATTTCCGCGCGACGGGTATCCCGACGCTTCCCTTTAGGGACATGGTGAAAAGCCATGAAAATATAGGCTGGAAAACCACCGATAAGCTCAGCGATTTTTACTTCTGGGACTCCGCGGGCGGCATGGACGTTCTGTTCCTTGCGGACCATGCTGACGAAAACGGAAATTGGTGCTTTTGCCACGGACGCCCCTTCGGTACGGGTTATCCTTATACTCACGAGGATTACCGCCGCGTCGCGGAGGAACGGGACAAAAAGCCTGCCGTAATTTCGGTCGGGCATTACTCCTATCCGGGCGGCAACCGTGCGGCGGAGTATATGGGCGAATATTTTCCGCTGGGCGAAAATGTACGGCTGCACATATACGGTCATGCCCATATCGGAGACAAGACTTGGGCGGGCAAGGACTGGGGAAGACAAATTTGCGGAACAGACTTTCACGCCTTGACTCAGGTTAATATCTCAAGCCTTGAAGCCGACCGCGGAAACGCTATACGCAGCGCGTTTTTGGAGCTTTATCGCGACGGAAGCATAGCCGTGCTTTTCCGTAACCACAGCTTCCGCCGCTGGGACAAACTATTAACGATAGACAGCTTTTAAAGCTTTTAAATGGAGGAATGTAGCTTTTATGGATAATCGACCGATAGGCGTTTTTGACAGCGGACTCGGGGGGCTTACATCTGTCAAGCAGCTTATAAGCGTCATGCCAAACGAGGATATAATTTATTTCGGTGACACGGGAAGAGTTCCCTACGGCAACAAAAGCCCCGAAACCATAATCCGCTATACCAAAGATGACATAAAATTTTTGCTTGAACATAACATTAAAATTATAATTGCCGCCTGCGGCACGGCCAGCAGCGTCGCGCTTCCCGTGATTGGCGACAGTTGCAAGGTAAAGCTCGTCGGAGTTTTGGAACCTGCCTGCCGTGCCGCGGTGCGCCGCACAAGGAGCGGCAGAATCGGTGTGATAGGAACAGCCGGAACAATCGCCAGCGGGAAATACGCTCAGATAATAAAGGAGCTTATGCCTGAGGCGGAGGTGTTCAGCACCGCCTGCCCGATGTTTGTGTCGATTGTGGAAAACGGCTATGCCGAAAGCGAGGTCGCGAGAATTGTCGCCAACGATTACCTCGGAGCGCTTAAAAAGGAAAATGTGGATACGCTTATCTTGGGATGCACACATTACCCCTTGCTTGAAAGAGTTATCGGTGATATAATGGGAGCGGATACCGAGCTTATATCTCCCGGTCTTGAAGTCGCCGAATATGTAAAAAAGCTCCTTACGGAGGAAAATAAGCTTGCCGGCCGCGCCGAAGACGGAAGCTGCGAGTTTTATGTCTCCGACAGCACGGAAAATTTTGCTGAGTTGGGCGGGGTTTTCCTCGGAAGAGCGATAGAGCTGAATGTCCACCGTACAAGTATTTAAACCGCGTATATATGGAGAATTGTCTGATGAAAAAGGTATATGTTGAAATAGACGGAAGCGTCACAAACGCAGGCGAAACCGACCGTATGAACTACAGCACCGAGGGCAGCTTTTGCAAAAAATCGGGAAAGTATTACATACACTACACTGAAGGCACGCTGCTTGGAGCGGGGGAGTGTAAAACAACGATAAAGGTCAGTCCTAACGGAGTTGTGACCATGCTGCGAAGCGGTGAAGCCAACACCCAGATGATTTTTGAAGCCGGACGGCGGCATATAAGCTGCTATGAAACCGAGTACGGAAATCTTACCGTCGGCGTAACCGCCGGAAAGGTTCTAATAGACATGAATGACAACGGCGGAAAGCTTGACATAGACTACAGCCTGACCATAAACAATGTCACAAAAAGCCGCAACCGTGTCGTTGTGCGCGTGAGAGCATGACGGCGGCGGAAAATCCGCTGGAGGGCAAAAAGCGTGAATTGAAGGAGCTTGTTTCTTCGGCGGCGTTATCGCTGTACCGCGCGGATTGCGAATTTGAAATAATCCGTCCGCGCAGCGCGGAAAACGGTTGTCTGAGCGCGACTGCCGCTCTTTCGCTCGGAAAAATCCTGCGCCGTCCGCCGATTGAGCTTGCCGCGGAAATGGCTGCGGAGATAAAGCTCCCCGACGGAGAATATGCCATAGCGATGGGAAAGGGCTTTATAAATTTTTTCCTTAAGCCCGATTTTTTGCTCTCGGCGCTGAAGAGAGATTTTTTGCTTGCTCCGCCGGAGCTTCCCGATATGAGCGACCCCGATTTTCCCAAGGTTTATCCTGCCGTGCGGCTTTGCGCCGTATTGGAGCATCAGGGTACGCCGCCCGACGGAGAGGAGGAGCTTTCGCTGCTTTCGCGCGGTGAGGAAATCCGTCTCCTGTGGGAAATTTTCAGCGGCAGCGAGGATGGGTTAACCTCCGCCGCCATGAATTTTTATGACCGCGTAGGACTTCGCTGCGACTGTCCGCCGCTTGCGAAGGCGAGATATGTTCTTTTGGGGAATGCCGTCGGCGTTCTTATTGATAAATTCGGAGGAAATAATAAATGAAAAACAAGCTTCTATCTTTATTCCTTGCGTTAAGTTTGCTTCTTACGCCGGTCTTTGCCGAGGATGCCGTTACGGAACGGACGGGCGAGGCTGAGCAGACCGCAATTGAGACAACGACCGATGTTGCCGCCGGAGAAGCCGATGACGCGGAAACAGCCGCCCCCGCTCTGACCTTTTCCGTTGCGCGGCAGGAAAATATAGTGCGGACTTATGCTCACTACATTGCCGACACTTATTATTACGGCGTTTCGGACAGCAATTTGCTTTACGCCATGATATGCTCCGCAATTGAAAATGACGGCGTTTTTGACCTTGATTTGGCATTTGAAGCCATGATAGACGTTCTCGGCGACGAATACGCGGAATTTTATCCGCCGGAGGTGTATAGTCAACAAGTGGATTATTACACCGCCTCATTTTACGGAATCGGCGTCGTCATGACTCAACAGAACGGCGGTACCGTTGTTGACAGCGTGTATATCGGAAGTTCCGCCGAGGAAGTCGGTCTTAAGGCGGGCGATGTTATAATTGCCGTTGACGGAACCGATACCTCCGGCATGGGCCCGAGCGATGTCCGCGGCTTGGTTGTAGGGGAGGAAGGCACAACCGTACAGATTACGGTGCTGCGCGGAGAAGAGACGCTGACGTTCCACCCCATACGCCGCAGAGTGACGGAGAGCCATTCCTCAATGAACATCATCAATGAAAAGCTGGCGTATATAACCGTAAGCTCCTTTACTTCGTCCTTGCCGGAGGATTTTGACGGCTATCTGGCAAAGCTTTCCGAATCCGCAATAAAGGACGTCATTATCGACCTTCGCGACAACGGCGGCGGCGATCTTGACGCGGCGATAGAAACGGTTAAAAAGCTTATCCCCGCAGGGGCAATCGGCAAAATAAAGCGGTACAGAGATCCTATGCAGGAGGAAATTATATATTCCGAAAATACCTCGGCGCCCGATTTGAACATACTTGTGCTTGTTAACGAGAATACGGCTTCCGCCAGTGAATTTTTCGCTATGGCTCTGCAATATACGGGTCGGGCGAAGCTTCTCGGCACAAATACCTACGGCAAGGGCTGTATGCAGGCTATGATGAGCCTGCCTACGGGCAGCGGAATGAAGTTTACCATAGGCGAATTTTTCACTCCCGACGATGTGCGTATTCATACCGTGGGGCTTGTTCCGGACATTACGGTTGAAAATTTGGTTGAGGAAATCAATCCCGACGATTTTGAACGTATTGACTTTATGAATTTGGACAGCGAAGCTACCTGCCTTGCCATAGAGCAAAGACTCAATGCCGTGCAGCTCCTTCCCGACTCCGAAACCGACGGCGTTTTCAATGATTATACCGAAGCCGCAATCCGTGTTTTCCAGCGTTACAGCGGACTTGAGGAAACAGGCGAGCTTGACTTTTATACCGCTTTAAAAATCTGCGATTATGAATATGTGGATTTGTATAAGGTCACGGACGAGCAAACTCCCGCCGCGCTGAAATATTTCGGGCAGGAATAATATATTGACAATAAAAAAGCCAAGGGATGATCCTTGGTTTTTTTATTTGGAGAAAAGCGCCGGCTTAAATATTTTCCGGCCGCTGAATTGCCGCGCTTTCGTCGCGCTTATACAACAGCTTCATAATAATCGGCGTTGCGACCGAGGATATTACAATCAGCAAAATTACCGCCGTAAAATACCCCGACTCCAGCAAACCGACGGAAAGCCCCTTCTGCGCCACAATAAGCGCAACCTCTCCGCGTGTCATCATTCCGACGCCGACCTTCAGCGCGTCGCCGCCGCTGTAGCCGAACAGCTTCGCCACAGCTCCGCAGCCGATAATCTTTGTTATCAGTGCGACAAGCACAAAAAGCAGAGAAAACAGAAGCATATTTTTATCAATTGCGGAAAGATTGGTTTTCAGCCCTATACTCGCAAAAAATACCGGGCCGAAGAGCATATAGCTGCTTATGTCCATTTTTTCGGCAATATAGCCGCTGTCGCGTATGTTGCATAGGATAATTCCCGCTATGTACGCACCCGTTATGTCGGCAATGCCGAAAAAATGTTCTGCAACATAGGAAAACCCGAAGCAGAGCGCCAGTCCGAGAATCGGTATGCGGCGCGTATGCTCGTAGCGTTTGTCCAAAAATTTGAACAGATAATAAAACGCAAAACCGAATGCCGCGCAGAACGCGAAAAAAAGCAGAGTGCTTATAATAACTCCCGATGGGTCGGAGGAGGGATTTTTAAAGCCGATTACAAAGGTCATTACAATTATGCCGATTATGTCGTCAATGATTGCCGCGCTGAGAATCAGTGTTCCCACCTTGGTTTTAAGCTTCCCAAGCTCCATAAGCGCCTGTACGGTTATGGAAACCGAGGTCGCCGTCATAATTGTGCCGACAAAAACAGCCTTGTAAAATTCAGCGCTGCCGAGAGGGGAAAAGCCGTACATACAGCTGAAAAGAACATAGCCTCCGACAAGCGGAAGAAAAACTCCCGCGCAGGCGACCAGCAGCGCCGCCGGCCCCGTCTTTACAAGCTCCCTCAAATCCGTTCCGAGCCCTGCCTCGAACATCAGCAGCATAACGCCGATTTCGGCGGTCTGCAATATATAATCGCTCTGTGATACAAGACCGAGAACGCTCGGACCGATTACAATTCCGGCAATTATCATTCCGACAACCTGCGGCGCCTTAAGCTTACGCGCAAGCACGCCGAACAATTTTGCCGCGACAATGATTATCGCCAGATCCTTGAATATTTCATAGCTTTCCATAAAAAAGTCTTACCTCGACATATCAGTTCTTTAAGCTGTGGATAGGCGCGGGGATTCGTCCTCCGCGCGCGATGAAATCCGCGCAGCTTCCTTTTTTGACAGGCATAACGGGCGCGGTTCCCAGAAGACCGCCGAAGCGAACCTCGTCGCCGACGGCTTTTCCCACGGCGGGGATTATGCGGACGGCGGTTGTTTTTGTGTTTATCATGCCTATGGCGGCCTCATCGGCAATGATTCCGCTTATGGTTTCGGCGGGAGTATCCCCGGGAACGGCTATCATATCAAGCCCGACGCTGCAAACGCAAGTCATCGCTTCAAGCTTGTCAAGCGTTAAGCTGCCTTCCTTCGCGGCGTCAATCATGCCCGCGTCCTCGCTTACGGGAATAAACGCGCCGCTCAGTCCGCCGACATAGCTGCTTGCCATGACGCCGCCCTTTTTAACGGCGTCGTTTAATAACGCCAACGCTGCCGTCGTACCGTGGGTTCCGCATATTTCCAGACCCATTTCCTCAAGTATATGAGCTACACTGTCGCCTCTTGCCGGCGTCGGCGCGAGAGACAAATCCACGATGCCGAACGGTACGTTGAGCCGCTTGCTGGCTTCCTCGGCGACCATTTGCCCCATACGGGTTATTTTAAAGGCGGTTTTCTTTATTGTTTCGGCAACCGTGCCGAAGGGCTGTCCCTTCACCTTTTCAAGCGCGCATTTCACAACTCCCGGGCCGCTTACGCCGACATTTATAACACATTCCGGTTCGCCCGTACCGTGAAAAGCCCCCGCCATGAACGGATTGTCCTCGACCGCATTCGCGAACACAACAAGCTTCGCACAGCCGAACCCGCCGCTTTCGGCTGTGTTCTCGGCTGTGCGCTTGATAATTTTGCCCATGTGCCGCACCGCGTCCATGTTTATTCCCGCCTTTGTAGTGGCGACATTGACCGACGAGCAAAGCAGCTCCGTTTCGGCAAGCGCCTCGGGAATGGATTCTATAAATTCATAGTCCGCCTTGGTGTAGCCCTTTGCCACAAGCGCGCTGTAGCCTCCGAGAAAATTGACCCCCGTAGCTTTTGCCGCCTTGTCAAGCATACGCGCAAACTCAATGCTGTGACCGCAGGGGGCGCTTATCATGGAAATTGGCGTGACGGAAATCCGCTTGTTCACAATCGGAATCCCATACTCGGCTTCTATCTGCTCACCTGTGGAAACAAGATTTTCGGCTAATCGGGTTATTTTGTCGTACACCATGACGCTGCCCCTCTTCCAGTCGTCGCTCATGCAGTCAAACAGGGAAATTCCCATGGTTATCGTGCGTATATCGAGGTGCTCGTCCTTTATCATATTTATGGTTTCGATTATTTCAACGGGGCTTATGCTAAGCATGGTTTCATTCCTTCCCTTCTTAAATTCGGTGCATGGAATTAAAAAGGTCTTCACGCTGGATTGAAATGGAAACTCCCAGCTCCTCTCCCACCTTTTCCAGTCCCGCTTTGAGCTCGGAAAGCTCCCGCTTGCTGTTTGTCGTGTCAATAAGGGTTATCATGGCAAATGTATCCTGCATTATCGTTTGACTTATATCGAGAATATTTATGCCGCTTTCATACAAAAAACCGCTCACTCTCGCTATAATTCCCGTTTTGTCCTTGCCGACAACGGTTATAACTGCTTTCATAGGTTTTCCTCCGTTTTTGTGCTTTTATTCATATATTTTATATATTATAACATTTTTCAAAAATAATCAACCGCTTTTTCGGCAAAAACGCAAGCTTTTTTGGGCGTTTTTTTGTGCGATATTTTTGCTGTCGTCCGATAAGGACATGGGAGCTTAATGCGGAAAACGGGACTGCGAAAATTCCGCGGCCCCGTTCTTGCGCAAGCCTTACAGCTCCTTGCCCGAAGCCTCCAGCTCCATAAGCTGACTGCGGCTTATCAGCACCGCGCGGGGCTTGCTGCCCTCGTGAGGGCCTATGATTCCGCGCTCCTCAAGCTGATCAATCAGCCTCCCCGCACGCGCATAGCCTACCTTGAGCCTGCGCTGAAGCAGCGACGCGCTTGCCTGTCCCGCTTCGACAACGGCCTGCATTGCCGCCGGAAGCATTTCGTCGGCATCGCCCGCATTTTCCTCTCGATCCCTGTCGCTTTCCGCGCCGCGCTCAATATGCTCAATTATATCCTCGTCGTACTTCGCGTCAAAGTCTTGCTTCACATATTCCACAATTGCCTCCGTCTCCGCGTCGGAAACAAAGGCTCCCTGTATTCTCGTGGGGGTGTTTGCGCCCATCGGCAAATAAAGCATATCGCCGCGTCCGAGAAGCTTTTCCGCGCCGCCCATATCGAGAATTGTACGGCTGTCAATCTGGTTGGAAACCGAGAACGCGATTCTGCTCGGTATGTTTGCCTTTATAAGTCCCGTAATAACGTCAACCGACGGCCGCTGCGTCGCTATTACAAGATACATTCCCGCCGCGCGCGCCATCTGTGCCAGACGGCAGATGCTGTCCTCGACTTCCTTCGCGCTGACCATCATAAGATCGGCAAGCTCGTCCACGATTATGATAATCTGTTCCAGCTTGCGGTCGCCGTTAACCTCGGCAAGCTCATTGTAGCCCGAAAGGTTGCGCACATTGTTTTCGGCAAACAGCCTGTAGCGCTTCACCATTTCCTGCACCGCCCAGTTCAGCGCGCCCGCCGCCCGCCGCGGATCGGTCACCACCGGAATAAGAAGGTGCGGGATGCCGTTGTAAACTCCCAGCTCTACGACCTTCGGGTCAATCATTATCATTTTTACTTCGTTGGGATCGGCTTTATACATAATGCTTGTTATAAGCGAATTTATGCAAACCGATTTTCCGCTGCCCGTCGCGCCCGCAATCAGGAGATGGGGCATTTTGGAAATGTCGGCAATTATAACACGCCCGTTTACATCTTTGCCGAGGGCAAAAGCCGTCTTGCTTTTGAAGTTTTTGAACGCGTCCGTATCTATGACGTCGCGCAGCCGTACCGTGGCAATTTTATCGTTGGGAATTTCAATTCCGACGGCGGCTTTCCCCGGAATAGGAGCGATTACTCGTACAGATACCGCCGCAAGGTTCAACGCTATATCGTTGGCAAGATTGACAATTTTGTTAACCTTTACGCCCGGAGCGGGAGAAATTTCAAAACGGGTTATAGCCGGACCCTTGACAATTTCGTTGATTTTGACCTTCACGCCGAAGGATTCAAGCGTTTCGACAAGCTTTTGCCCCATGCGGCGTATGTCGTCGTGGGTTGTGACGGCTTCCTTGACCAGCTTTTCGCGCCCAAGCAGATTGAGCGGCGGGAACCGATAGGGAATGTAGTCTGTTTCTATTTCGTCGTCGGTGACGGGAATAGGGGAGGTGTCCTCATTGTTTTCCTGCACGGCTCCGCTCTCCGCCATTGCAAGCTCCTTTATGTCGTCGGGAATATCCGCTCCGGCGGAGGCATTGCCGTCAAACATTTTAATTTTGACTTGATTTTCGTCCGAATTTTCCTGCGGAACAACAATTTCAGGCTCAAGCTTTCTTGCGCTGCCCTGCTTTTCGGAGTCTTTTTTGCTTTTGGCCGAAGCGCCGCCCTTGCTTTTTCCGGAAGCGGTCTTTTTGCTTTTCGCGCCGCTCTTTGCCGTCGGCTTTTTTGCTTCGGCTTCATCTTTGCGGGAGAGCTTTTCCTTCAAAGCGGCGGATATGGCGCTAACCCCTTTCTTTTTTACGGGTTCCTTCTTTTTCTCGGTTTTGCGTTCAGGCTCGGCGGGCTTCTTTTGCACGCCGTAGTTCACCTCTTCCAATTCGCCGAACGGCGGAAGCACCGCATCCTCGCCCTCGTCCCTTTCCTGTACGCGCTCGATTCCCGCGCGTATAAGGTCTACCATGCGCAGGAAAGGAGCCTTGCCGGTCGCGAGCGCGGCAAAAACCAACAGCAACGCCCAAAGCAGCACCGTTGTTCCGATCGGAGAAATAATGCGTATAAACAGTATTGAGGCAAGATAGCCGGCAATTCCGCCGCCGCTGCCGTTTTTTGCGGAGCTGACAATACCTTCCAGCAAATCAATAAAGCCTGAATATTTGTAAATCTGCAAATCGGGATTCCGCGCCTGAGCCGCTTCCAATGCCTCGGCAGTATAGCCCGAGCCGAAAAGCGTGGGATTCATACGGTAAGCGTGTACGGCAAGCAGCCCGCTTACGCAAACGCACGCGAGAATCGCCGCGACGTAGCGGTGAACGTGGGGCTTAATCGTCCCTTTTATAAGCATATGCACGCCTGCGATAACCGCAAAAACGGGAATTATATATGCCGTCAGCCCGAAAAAGAACATACCGAGATTTTTGATAAAGCTGCCGACTATGCCGAAAAACGGGGTGTAATAGCTCATTGCGAGCATAAAGCAAAGAAAAACAAAGATTATAGCCTTTATCTCCTGCTTTGTGCGCGGCTGAAGTC
Organism: uncultured Oscillospiraceae bacterium; assembly: GCA_964537995.1. Lineage (GTDB taxonomy): Bacteria > Bacillota > Clostridia > UMGS1883 > UMGS1883 > JAFLUQ01. The sequence goes on along the minus strand of CAZICW010000036.1, from coordinate 1,164 downwards.
CCTCCGCGTTCTTTTTCTTCGCCGAAGCCGACGCGGAAGAAGAAGCCTTGCTGCGGCGCACCTGCTTCTTCGCGGATGAAGAAGCGCCCTTTGAAGTATTTTTGGATTTAGCCATATTTGTATCTCCATTTCCTGCTCCGCGTACACACGGTGACAATCGAGTCTGTCTCTTATCTGCGGAGCAAGAAACGATAAGAGATTTTTCGCGGCAGATACGCCTTACTTAAAGCGCAAAATTCAAAATTATCGCCGCGATACCGGCAAGAACACAGTAAACCGAGAACACGGACAGCTTGCTTTTGCGCACGATGCCGAGCATAAATTTGATTGCGAAGTAGCCGCTTACTCCCGCGACAAGCATACCGGCGACTATACACGGAATCGGCGATAGCTGCGCCGTTTCGCCGAAAAGACTCCCGATGTCCAGCACCAAGGCTCCGAGAATAGCCGGAATTGACAACAAAAACGAAAATCGCACGGCTGCGTTTTTGTCGAGCTTGGAAAACAACCCCCCGACTATTGTGCTTCCGCTGCGGCTTATGCCCGGAAGGGTTCCGACAGCCTGAAAGCACCCGACGACAAGCGCGTCCTTCATTCCCATGCTTTCAAGGGTTTTCGAGCCGCCGCCCACGCGGTCGCTTGCAAACAAAAGCAACGCGGTTATCATAAGGAAAATCCCGACGAGCCACAGCGGAGGATTTTCAATTACGTCCCCCAGCGGCGACAAAGCTGCGATTACCGCGGGGATTGTGCCGATAATCAGCATAATCACAAGCCTGCGGTACATATCCTTTGCAAGCCCCAAGCCTTTGCCCGAAAAAAGGTCGCCGAGCATTGAGAAAAACGCCTTTATCATACAGAAAATATCCTTGCGGTAAACAATGAATACCGCCGCCAGCGTTGCGACGTGCAAAAAAATGTTGAATGACAGCAGACTGTCGGCTTCCGGATCTATGCCCATAATCTTTCCCGCTATGGCGAGATGCCCCGAGCTTGAAACGGGCAAAAACTCGGTTATTCCCTGAATAAGACCTAAAATTACAGCCTTTATTATGTTCATTATGTAAACCTCCGCTTTTTTTCTGATAGTATTTTACCACAAACTTTCATAAAATGCAATACTTGGACGGAAAAAAAGAAAACAGCCTTTTCGTCGAGCAGCAA
>CAZICW010000035.1:0-16540 GCA_964537995.1 uncultured Oscillospiraceae bacterium | reverse complement strand
CGGCGGACGGAACCCGCGGGAACAATTTTCGTTCGGTTATACCGCGATAAATAACTCTGCCGCAGTTAATGAAAGGATAAGAATATGATAAGGTCGGAGTAAAATTTGTACGCCTCTGTTTTTTAATCCGTTCATAACGGGAAGCCGGAATTTTGCGCCCGTTATTTGTTTAATCGTTAAAAACCGTGTTTTCCTTTTTAACAGGTGTTGACAATCATTGACGGAGGGTATATAATGTTAAGGCATATGATATTAAAAAGTTGAAGGTGGTATAAGCATGAATATAGTTGTACTTTGCGGAGGCTTAAGCCCCGAAAGAAGCGTTTCTTTGGTGACGGGAGCCATGGTTCGCAACGCTCTTGCGGAGCGCGGGCATCATGTCATAGCGGCGGATTTGTTCCTCGGCGCGGAGCTGAACACTACTCCCGAGCAGGCGTTTGCCGAGGCGGTAAATACCTCCCCGCTGCCGAAGGTGAGTGAGGAGATTCCCGACCTTGAAGCGGTAAAGGCGCTTCGCGGCGGCAAAATAAAGGGACTTTTCGGGAAAAATATAATCGAGCTTTGCCAATACGCCGATGTTGTTTTTATGGCGCTTCACGGAGGAGACGGAGAAAACGGCCGCCTTCAGGCAGCCTTTGACCTGCTCGGAGTTAGATATACGGGCAGCGGATACCTTGGCAGCGCGCTGGCAATGAATAAAAGCCTTACGAAACAGATGTTCCTTAGGGACGGGGTTCTCACGCCGAACGGAATAAGGCTGAAAAAGGGCGGGAATATTGACAAAATAAAGCTGCCCGCGGTTATAAAGCCGTGCAGCGGCGGCTCTTCAATCGGAGTGTTTATCGCAAGTACCGATGAAGAGCTTAAGAAAGGCATTGATGAAGCCTTTAAATTCGAGGATGAAATTATAATAGAGGAATATATCGTCGGACGCGAATTTTCATGCGGCGTACTCGGCGGAAAATACCTTCCTCCGATTGAGATAATTCCCAAGGAAGGGTGGTATGACTACAAAAATAAATATCAGCCGGGAATGACGGTTGAGGTCTGCCCTGCCGATATTACAAGGGAAGCCGAGGAAAAAATGGGACGCGCGGCGGAAAAAGCTTTTAAAAGTCTGCGCCTCAGCGGATACGCCAGAATGGATTTTATTCTCGCCGAGAACGGCGAAGCCTACTGCCTTGAGGCAAACAACCTTCCCGGTATGACGCCGACAAGCCTTATCCCGCAGGAAGCGGCCGCCGCCGGAATATCCTACGGAGAGCTTTGCGAGAAAATCATAGAGCTTTCGTTTGAAACAGAAAAGGAATGAAATTATGCTTAAAGGATTAACCTTGTCCGCGGTGGCGAAAGCCGTCGGCGGTAAATATTTCGGTCCGGCGGAAAAGCTGAACGCCGCCGTTTCGTCTGTTGTGACAGACAGCCGCTCGGCAACAAAGGACTGCCTTTTCGCCGCGGTAAAGGGAGAACGCTTTGACGGGCATGACTTTGCCGCGGCGGCGCTTGAAAGGGGCGCGCTCTGCACTGTGGGTGAGCATGAGCTTCCAGAACCGTATATCTTGGTTGAAAATACCGTTGCGGCGCTGCAGCGGCTTGCCGCGTTTTACCGCCGCAGCCTCAATGTAACCGTAGTCGGCGTGACCGGCAGCGTCGGAAAGACCACCTGCAAAGAGGTCGTTGCCTCAATATTGGAACAAAAATATAACGTACATAAAACAAAAGGAAATTTCAACAATGAAATAGGCTTGCCGCTGACACTGCTTTCCATGACAGGGGAAACTCAGGTCGCGGTTATAGAAATGGGAATGAGCGATTTCGGAGAGATGAGCCTTTTAAGCTCCGTCGCGCGACCCGATATGTGCATAATAACGAATATCGGACATTCGCATATGGAAAATCTCGGCTCGCAGCAGGGTATACTCAAGGCAAAATGCGAAATTTTTGACAGCATGGCCGAAGACGCGCCGTCGTTCTTGAACGGCGACGACGCGTTGCTCAACACCGTCAAACGAAAAAACGCCGTCCGCTTCGGCTTCGGCGACAACTGCGCAATCCGCGCCGAGGAGCTTAACGATAAGGGACTTCTGGGGACGGAGGGCGTTATTGCCGTGCGCGGCGAAAAAATTCCTTTCAGCCTTGCCATCGCCGGAAGGCATATGCTTTACGCTGTTATGGCGGGAGCGGGCGTAGGGCTGGAGCTTGGGCTGAGCCGCGAGGAAATTTCCGAAGGAATAAAGTCTGCCGCCGCAATTGACGGACGTGTAAATATAATCAACAAGGGGAATATCCGCATAATCGACGACTGCTATAACGCGGCTCCCGCTTCAATGAAGGCGGGAATCGATCTCCTTGCCTCAGCCGATGGAGAGAGCGCGGCTATTTTGGGAGATATGGGAGAGCTGGGAGAAACCGCTCCCGCGCTTCACGCCGAGGTTGGCAGCTATGCCGCCGAAAAGGGGATAGGCTTGACCGTTGCCGTAGGGGAGCTTTCGAGAAATCTGTACGAAGCCTGCGTAAGTAACGGCGGAAATGCCGTTTACTTTGAAACAAAGACGGCTTTGCTTGAACATTTGAAGGAGGTTGTCCCGAAAAAAGGCGCGCTGCTCGTTAAGGCGTCTCATTTTATGGGCTTTGATGAGGTGGTGAGGTCGGTTGAAGCCCTTGCCGAACAACAGTGACAAAAAATTTTTAAGAGGACGGATAGCCGCATATGAAAACCGCAATAAGAATATTAAAAGAAGCGAAAAAATATTGGGGCTGGCTTGCAATAACCGTAATATCAATCCTTGCGAACAGTTTGCTTGGACTGTATCTTCCGCAGGTTGTGCGCAAGCTGATATTTCTGATAACCGATAAAGACCCCGAAATCGTCCGCAAGGCGATATTTATGGCAGGCTCGTATCTTGCGGTTGCGCTGCTCCAGTGGCTGACGCTGTTTCTCAAATCCTTCTGCTCGCATAAGGCGGCATGGAGCTTTGTCCATGACCTGCGCGTAAAGCTTTACGCCCATCTCCAGCAGCTATCCATGCGTTTTTTCCATGATAAGCAGACTGGTCAGCTTATGAGCCGAATAATTAACGATACGGCGATGATGGAGCTTTTCATTGCTCACGCCAGCGTGGAAATGCTTGCAAGCGCAGCCTTGTTTATCGGGGTTATGGTTATGCTGTTCAAAATAAACGCAATACTCGCATGGGTGAGCATAGCCGTGATACCGCTTGTGCTTGCGGGAGTGTGGGTTTATGCCGTGAAGGTGCGTCCGCTGTTTAAGGCGCGTCACCAAATAACCGCGGAAATGTCGGGCGTTTTGCAGGACAATATTTCCGGAATAAAGGAAATTCAGATTTTTAACCGTCAGGAGCGAGAGCTGGAGCATTTTTCACACTACAGCCGAATGTTTACGGAATATAATATTGCCGCGCTGAAAAAAAGCGCCTTTGTTCATCCTGCCATAACCTTTCTCAACCAAATCGGTACGGTGCTTGTGATTGCTGTCGGCGGCGCTCTTGCGGCAAAAGGCGTAAATGCCGCCGATGTTGTGGCGTTCATTCTTTATCTCAGCTCTCTCTACGCGCCGATAAACAATCTTGCGCGCATGAATGAGGATTTGCAGGATTCTCTTGCGGCGGGGGAGCGTATTTTTGAACTGCTTGAAGCCGCGACCGACGTCCCCGAAGCGGAAAATCCCGTGGAAATCCGTGATGTGAAGGGTGAAATCAGCTTTAAAAACGTGAATTTTGCCTATGTGGAAAGCAATCCGGTGCTGAAGGATTTTTCCGTTGAGATAAAAAGCGGCGAAACCGTGGCTCTTGTCGGACCGACCGGCGTCGGGAAAACAACCGTCGCCAGTCTTGTCGCCCGCTTTTACGACCCGGATTCGGGCGGGGTATATCTTGATGGAGTAAATTTAAAGGATATAAGCCTTAAATCCCTTCATGACAATATTTCGATGGTGCTTCAGGATGTGTTCCTTTTTCACGGTACGGTTGAGGAAAACATTGCCTACGGAGCCGACAATCCCACACATGATGAAATCGTCGCGGCGGCAAAGGTCGCCAACGCGCATGACTTCATCGAGGAAATGGAGGAGGGCTACAATACCGTCGTAGGGGAACGCGGAGTCAAGCTGAGCGGAGGACAGAAGCAGCGCATTTCCATTGCCCGCGCGATTCTTCGCGACAAGCCCGTCCTGATACTGGACGAAGCTACGGCCGCGGTTGACAATTCCACGGAACGCCTTATTCATGAGGCAATTGACAAGGTTATAAAAAACCGTACAACAATAATTATCGCTCACCGTCTTTCCACCATACGAAACGCCGATAAAATTGTCGTAATAGACAAGGGCGCGGTCTGTGAAACAGGCACTCATAAGGAGCTTATCGCCAAGGGAGGATTATATAAGCAGCTCTATTTCGCAAACGAGGAGGAATAAAAATCGAAGCCCTCCGAAGGGCAAGCTCGGATTCGTCTTCGACAGAATGTAAAATGCTTCCGAAGACATAAAAATTTCGATTTTGTTTAAAAAAATCAAAAAAAATGTTGCAAAATCACTGAATTTGTGGTAGCATAGTAACATAAATCACAGAAAGGAATGTTGAAATTGAAAAAGTCAATTCGTATCCTTGCGCTTGTTCTTTGCCTTGCTCTTGCAGTAACGGCTTTTGCCGCCTGCGGCGACAAAAAGACTGAGGAAGCCGCCCCCGACGAAACAACAAACGCGGAAGCTCCGTCCGGAGCCGCAGCCGACGGAACCTTTAAGGTCGGACTCGAGTGCGGCTACGCTCCCTTTAACTGGACTCAAACAACCGATAAAAACGGCGCCGTTCCCATACAGGGAACAAAGGAATACGCCGGCGGATATGATATCGAGATAGCCAAGAAAATCGCCGAGGGCCTCGGCAAAGAGCTTGTTGTCGTAAAGACGGAGTGGGACGGACTTACTCCCGCGCTGCTCAGCAATACCATTGACGCTATCATCGCCGGTATGAGCCCCACTGCCGAAAGAAAGGAAACCATCAGCTTTTCCGACAATTACTACAAGAGCGATCTTGTTATAATAGTGAAGAAGGACAGCCCCTACGCTTCGGCAACATCTATTCGGGACTTTTCCGGCGCAAAGCTCACAGCGCAGCTCAATACCTTCCATTACACTGTTATTGACCAAATCGACGGTGTTGACAAGCAGCCCGCCGCTACCGATTTCCCCGCCATGCGTGTCGCTCTTCAGGCGGACACCATTGACGGATATGTTTCCGAACGGCCCGAGGCAGTGAGCGCCTGCGCCGCAAACCCCGACTTTACCTTTGTTGAGTTTGACGGGGACAACGGCTTTGAAACCAGTGACGATGACACGGCTATTGCCGTTGGACTTCGCAAGGAAGATACAGAGCTTGCCGAACAGATTAATGAAATTCTTGCGGGAATTTCCGAGGAAGAAAGAATTGAAATTATGGACACGGCTATAGCAAATCAGCCTGCGGCCGAATAAAAAATTTGTCAAAAACGGGGGCTGTAAAATAACAGCCTCCGTTTATTATCAGGAGATGAAAGCAATGGAGTTGTCGTTTTTCGGATGGATAGCCCGACTGCTCAACGAATACTGGCCCGTATTTCTCAGAGGCACCGGAGTAACCATGCTCATATCCGTAACGGGTACCGTGGCGGGCTTCCTCATCGGGCTTTTGGTGGGGATTGTCCGCACAATTGAGCTTCATGACGGAGCTTCGCCCGTTCTTAAATATTTCCTTAAAGCGGTTAACTTTCTGATAGGTGTTTATGTTGAGGTTTTTCGCGGAACTCCCATGATGGTGCAGTCTATGGTGATTTTTTACGGAATAGCCATGACCACCGGAATTCAGCTAAACCGTATATTGGCGGGTATTCTCATTGTTTCCATAAATACGGGCGCATATATGGCCGAGATAGTACGCGGCGGAATCATTTCCATTGACAGGGGGCAGTTTGAAGCCGCTCACGCCATCGGTATGACTCATTGGCAGACAATGAAATGCATCGTACTGCCTCAGGCAATTCGCAATATTCTCCCCGCTACGGGCAACGAATTTGTCATTAACATAAAGGATACCTCCGTACTTAACGTTATCAGCGTTACGGAGCTGTTCTTCCAGACAAAATCCGCCGCCGGAACATATTTCCGTTTCTTTGAAACCTATACTATAGCCGCGGTGATATATTTTGTGCTGACCTTTACGGTTACCCGTTTGCTCAAGCTTCTGGAAAAAAAGCTTGACGGACCGAAAAACTATGTGCTGGAAGGGGCGGAAAAAAATTGAGCGAGGTTATCCGCATAGAACATCTTAAAAAGAGCTTCGGCGATCATGAGGTGCTGAAGGATATAAGTCTCACCGTTAATTCGGGCGAGGTGCTTTGTCTTATAGGCTCCAGCGGAAGCGGCAAATCCACCCTTCTCAGGTGCATAAATATGCTTGAAACGCCCACAGACGGCAAAATTATTTACCACGGCGAGAATGTCCTCAAATCCAAAAACGTATCCGCCTACCGAACAAAGCTCGGCATGGTGTTCCAGCAATTCAACCTTTTTAATAATCTGAATGTGCTGGCGAATTGTGTTGTAGGGCAGGTTCAGGTGCTTAAATGCAAACGCGCCGACGCGGAAAAGACAGCCATGTACTACCTTTCCAAGGTCGGCATGGCAAAATTTAAAAACGCAAAGCCCGCCCAGCTCAGCGGCGGACAAAAGCAGCGCGTTGCCATAGCCCGCGCTCTCAGCATGAAGCCCGACGCCTTGCTGTTTGATGAACCCACAAGCGCTCTTGACCCCGAAATGGTAGGGGAGGTGCTTAATGTTATCCGTGATCTTGCCGCCGAGGGCTTAACAATGATAATTGTTACTCACGAGATGGCATTTGCGCGGGATGTTGCGGATAAGGTCATATTTATGGACGACGGCGTTATCGCGGAGCAGGGTAAGCCGGAGGAGCTGTTCTCAAATCCGAAAAACGAGCGCACAAAGGAATTCCTTAAGCGCGCGCTTGAAAAAAGATAAAAGCCGAAAAACCGGAGGAGAAATTTACAGCCGGGCGATGACGCTCAGCCTTATCTCAGGTCTTATCCTGAAGGCGAGGAATCTAATGATAATCGGGAGGTCGCGCTTATGAAAAAATATTTCAGGGACTTTTTGCTTTCCGTTTTGGCAGGATTCTCTATCGGCTTGGGAGGAACGGTGTTCTTGAGAATTAAGGACGCGTTTGCGGGCGGAAGCGCGGTCGGTGCGGTTTTGTTCACAATAGGGCTTTTTGTCATCTGCACAAGGGAGTATAATCTTTTTACGGGGAAAGCGTGCTTTATATTCGACAACAAACCGGGCTATCTGCTGCGGCTGGCGGTAATACTTCTCGGAAATACAGTCGGCTGTATGCTGATAGCGGGGCTTGAAGGGCTTACCGTGCTTTGCGGCTCCGATTCGGGGATAAACGTAACGGCGCGTGAAATGGTAAGCTCCAAAATGTCCGCTCCGCTGCTTTCGCTGTTTATATTGGGAATACTTTGCAATGTCTGCATATATATTGCCGTGAGCGGGTATGCTAAATGTGTTCACGGCGCGGGAAAGTATCTGTCGCTGTTTCTGGGAGTATGTGTGTTCATACTGAGCGGAACGGAACACAGCATAGCGGATATATATTACTGGTGCGTATCCGGAGTTCTTTATGAAGAAACACTTCAGTCGATACTTAGAATAGCGGTTATAGCCGCCGGAAATGTGGTCGGCGGAGTATTTTTACCGGTGACGGAAAAGATATGCGGGAAGCTTGAATAAGGGCTTCGTGACATTATTTTGCGCTTTTGGACATTTCGCCGCTTTGCCGGTTTAAATTTTTAAATAACACAGGTGTTTTTATGAAAAAAATATTGGTTCCGCTGCATATTATAGCCGCGATTATAATGATTTTTGCGGCGCAAATTATCGGCAACGCCGTAGGTGATATTTTTTCGGCAAATGCCGCAGCCGATTATTTGACGCAGGCGGCGCTATACATCGGAATAACGATGCTGCTTGCGATTTTGTATTCAAAATATGTGCTGCGTTTTACTTGCGCGGAAATAGGTCTGAGCCGAAAGCTGCCAGAACTAAAATGGGTGATAACGGCAATTCTTTTGCCGCTGTCGGTTACGGCGTTTTATGTGCTTTTTGTTGACGGCGAATCGGTGAGAGCGGATGTCGGCGATGTGAAATCAATTTGGGTCTACGCCGTATTCTGCGCCGGTATTTCGTCGGGTATATGCGAGGAGCTTGTTTTCAGAGGACTTGTAATGAGAACCGTTGAACGCGCGTGGAACAAACCGGCGGCTGTATTGATACCGTCCTTGCTGTTTGGGGCGTTACATATTACCGGCGGCATGAGGATTGCGGATATACTGCTTTTGCTGATAGCGGGAACCGCTGTGGGCGTGATGTTTTCGTTAATCGCGGTTCAAAGTAAAACAATATGGAACGGAGCGTTGGTACACGCCCTATGGAATACAATTATTATTGGCGGGATATTTGTTGTTGAAACACCCGAATACGGTCTATCGGAAAATTGTCTTTATCGGTATGAATTGGCGACCGATAATTTCTTGCTGACCGGCGGCAGGTTCGGTATTGAGTCGGCGCTTCCGGCGATTGCGGGATACTGCGTAGTATCGGCAGCGGCTTTAATATTTATTAAGAAAACAAAGATTAAGGAACAGATAAAGAAATAAGCTTTAATTAATGCCCGATTAAAAATATTGCGCGGCTTAATGAAGGAGGAAAACTTATGTGTACGGCGGCAGCTTATAAAACAAAGGATTTTTATTTCGGACGTACACTGGATTACGAATTTTCATACGGAGAAACCGTCACCGTCACGCCGAGAAATTTCAAACTGACATTTCGGAGCATGGGCGTTATGGCGAAGCATTTCGCCTTTGTGGGAATGGCGCATATTACCGAAAATTATCCTTTGTATTACGATGCCGTAAATGAAAAGGGACTGTGTATCGCGGGATTAAATTTTGTGGGAAACGCATATTACCGTGAAAGGGAAGATGGAAAGGATAATATTGCCCAGTGGGAATTGATTCCGTGGATTTTGGGACAGTGCGCGACCGTAAACGACGCGAAGGAGCTGCTCTCTCGGATAAATCTTTGGGCAGAGCCATTCAGCTCCAAGCTTCCCTTGGCGCAGTTACACTGGATAATTTCGGATAAAAGCGGCTCCGTTACCGTGGAGAGCGTAAAGGAAGGTGTCTTTGTTTATGATAATCCTGTCGGCGTCCTCGCGAACAACCCGCCCTTTCCGTTTCAAATGTTTAACCTGAACAATTATATGAGCCTGTCCGTCGATACTCCCGAAAACAGCTTTTCCAAACAACTGGAGCTGGACGTATACAGCAGAGGAATGGGCGCTATCGGGCTTCCGGGGGATTTGTCGTCCATGTCGAGATTTGTGCGCGCGGCTTTTACAAAAATGAATTCGCGTTCCGATGACGACGAAAAATCGAGCGTGAGCCAATTTTTCCATATATTAGGCTCCGTTGATCAGCAAAGAGGCTGTTGCCGATTGCCGGACGGGAAATATGAAATTTCTATCTACACCTCCTGCTGTAATGCCGACAAGGGAATTTACTATTATAAGACATACGACAATCACGGTATTGTCGGCGTGGATATGAATCGGGAAAATCTTGACGGCGATGCGCTTGTCGGCTATGAGCTTGTGACGGACAGAGAACCGGAAATACAAAATTGACAAAATTTTAGAATTAATCGGCGCTTCCTTAAAAGAAAGGAGATACTATGCGAACAATATCATCCGAAGCCGTATCCGAAGCCGTTGCGCGGCTTTGCATAGACGCGAATATCAATCTCTGCGGCGATGTATACGACAAAATCATGGAAGCCGAAAAAGCCGAGCAATCTCCGATAGGGAAGAGTATTCTCGGCAAAATAATCGAAAACGCGGATATAGCCCGTGAAAGACGGATGCCGATTTGTCAGGATACGGGCATGGCGGTGTTTTTTGTCGAACTGGGCAGAGAAGTATACATTGACGGCGCCACGGTTGAGGACGCAATTAACGAGGGCGTCCGCAGAGGCTACACCGAGGGCTTCCTTCGCAAAAGCGTTGTCGCCGACCCTCTCCGCCGTAAAAATACCGGCGATAACACTCCCGCCATTGTCCACCTTTCCCAGACGGAGGGCGATAAAATCACGATAACAATCGCTCCGAAGGGCTTTGGCAGCGAAAATATGAGCGGCGTAAAAATGCTTAAGCCCTCCGACGGTGAGGACGGAGTCAAGGATTTTGTCGTCGAAACCGTTTCAAAAGGCGGAGGAAATCCCTGCCCGCCGATAGTTGTGGGCGTAGGCATAGGCGGAACCATGGAAAAAGCCGCGATACTTTCCAAAAAGGCGCTCACAATTCCGCTTGATTCCTCGAATCCCGACCGATATTATGCCGATATGGAACGCGAGCTGCTGGAGCGTATCAACAGGCTGGGCATAGGACCTCAGGGGCTGGGCGGACGCATGACCGCGCTGAAGGTCAATATACTCACTTTCCCGACGCACATTGCCGGACTTCCCGTAGCCGTGAATATAAGCTGTCATGTGACGCGCCATAAAACCGTCGTAATTTGAGGATTTTTTCCGTTATATATTTGCCGGCGGGATATTTGTACATATTAACGTCACATTGAATCAAACATACAATTGCGCCCAAAAAAAATATCATATTTTAGTGAATATCTGCTATTTATTTTTAAGTCGGTTTATTGTAAAATAAAAGCCGTAAATTTATTTTAAACAGAGGACGATTGAAATTGAGCAAGCTGATAGACGAATTTACCGATTATTTAAAAAATGTAAGGAATTTCAGCGAAAATACGGTTGTTTCATACCGCCGTGACGCCACGCTTTATTTTGCTAACATGAATTTCAAATCGGACGAGGATTGCCTTGAGGTCACGGCTGAGCGGCTCGACGGTTATTTTAAAAGCATGACCGAAAACGGAAAATCGAACGCCACGGTGCTGCGGAGCGTAGCGTCGATACGCAGCTTTTACGATTATTTGAATGCGCGCGGCTTGATTGACAATAATCCGGGAACGGAGCTTAATCTCCCCAAGCAGAGCAGAAAGCCGCCGGTGATTCTTTCTCCCGCGGAGGTAAACAAGCTTTTGTCTCTGCCCAAATCCGACGATCCGAAGGGGATACGCGACAGGGCGATGCTGGAGCTGCTTTACGCTACGGGAATGAAGGTCTCCGAGCTTATCTCGCTTGAACTGAAAGACGTAAATTTAAACGACGGCAGCCTGATTTGCAGAGGAAAGACAAAGTCGCGCGTAATACCGATAGGCGCGGCGGCGGAAAAGGCTGTCGGCGACTATATTTCCTATGTGCGCGAAGATATGGTTGAGAGCAAAAAAGTGAAAACCCTTTTTGTGAACTGTCAGGGTAAGCCGATGACGCGGCAGGGCTTTTGGAAAATAATGAAATGCTACATAGCCAAGGCGGGAATTAAAAAGCTTGTCACGCCTCAAACCCTGCGCCATTCGTTCGCAATGCATCTCCTTCAAAACGGCGCCGAGTTTCGTGACGTTTCCGAAATGCTCGGCTATAACGATGAGCTTTCAGCCAAAATTTACAGCAATATGCTGAAGGAAAGAATTAAAAAAGCGTATAATCGCGCCCATCCGAGAGCGTAATTCTCGGCGGCGCGTTTTTTAGGTGTAAGAAAACACTCTGAATACCGCAAATATTTTCCGTCCCTCTCTCTTGGCGCGAAAAAGAAACTTAAAATTTACATAATTTTCATTGACACGGGCCGCGGATTGAGATAAACTAAGACGTATAAATTACAAGGAGCTGCATGGAATGAACATTTGCGTATACGGCGCGTCGTCGCCGCGAATTGACAGAATATATTTTGATTCCGCTGAAAGGCTCGGCGAAATTATTGCCTCGCGCGGACACACATTGATTTTCGGCGCGGGCGACAACGGACTTATGGGGGCTGTCGCGAGGGGCGCTTCACGGGGAAAAGGAAAAATCCACGGAATAATTCCCGCCTTCTTTAAGGACGAGCATATAGAAGCCATATATACAGGCTGCGACGAGCTTACCTTTACGGAAAATATGCGTGAACGCAAGCAGCTCATGGAGGATTTTTCCGACGCCTTTATAATTGCGCCGGGCGGAATCGGAACATACGAGGAATTTTTTGAAATACTCACGCTTAAACAGCTTGGACGCCACAAAAAGCCGATTGTTATCTATAACGTGAACGGCTACTACGACGAGCTTGCCGCGACGTTGGAAAATGCCGCGAAAAAAGGCTTTGTAACCCAAAAATGCCTCGCGCTTTATACCTGCACCGACGACGCGGAAAGGGCGGTAAGCTATGCCGAAGAGTGCGGAGACTGTGATTTTTCCGTCAAGGATTTAAAAGAGGGATAAAAATTGAAAAAAATAAAACCGATTTGCGCCGCCGCGGTGTTGCTTGCGCTGCTTGCGGCTCCGGCTTCGGCCGATTATCTGCAAACGGCGGACGAGGCTCTCATGCGTGCCGCCGACAGTGAAACGGCTTCCGCCGCGGAGGAGCTGCTCGATTATGTTTACGGGAGCGGAGCGGCAAAGGACACAAGGGCGGAAACCCGCCGCCTGTACATAAGGAATTATATGCTCAATCTTCGGAAGCAGCCGCTCGACTATTCTCAGTTCATAAAAACCGAAACCTATGAAAATTGGGATAAATCAAAGCCGGTCGGAGAGTCGGAGCAAATTTCGGAGGAAGCCTACGAAAGCGCGAGACTTGCCAATGAAATACAGGCGGAAATTCGCCGCAACGAAGCTTATCTTGAAAGGCTTACGTCCGATGAAGCCGTAACCGCCCATGCTCGGGAGCTTGAAGACAGGCTGACCGAAAAGGAAAAACGCCCCTCCGCGCGTGCCGCCGCCGATGCCGCGGGCTTTGCGGCGGCCGTCGGTTTGCTTGGCGTCGCTCTTTATTTTTCAAAGCGCTTTGCCTTAAAGCGCGGCTATGTACGGGAGGATGAAAAATGAACGGGAGAGATGTTTTCCGCATACTTTACGGCGGACGCTTCGTAATTGCCGCCGCCGCGATAATTACTGCCGTGGCGTTTTTTGCCGCCGCCGTCGTGCTTGAAAACAGCGGCGGGGAATTTGCCGTGCCGCTGCCGGAGCTTACGGGGGAATATCTGACCGACGCCGAGCTTCTGAACGACTGTGCCGAGGCATATTCGGACACACAATACGCCGAGTGCTTTGACAATCTTCAGAAATACCAAATTTCCGTAGCGATAGCCGATATTCTTAACGATAAGGTCGCAAAGGATATGGATTCTCTCCTGAAAACATATCGGTCGCGGGCGGACAAGGCAAGGGCTGAGGCGGAGGCATTGAAAGCGCTTGCGTGGCAGGCGCGCCACAGCGCCGAGGTCGGCGCTGCTTCGGCTTATTCCGACAGAATGCGCGATTATTTGGAAAGCAGCGTTTCTGCCGCCGAAAAAGACTTTGAAGCCGAGTATTGCGAGAATATAATCTCGATTCTTACCGATGAAAGCGTTGTTCCCGATGAAAATGCCGAGGAAAGAGCTGCCGCCGACATTGAAAACATAAAAGCCGCATTCGCCGAAATAGGAAAAACAGCCGCAGGGCGCGCTCTGCCGCTCGGACGTGAAGCCGCCGCGGCGGTCGGGTTTTTTGTCGGGCTTTTGCTCGGCGCCGCCGTTGTTTCGGCAACCGGTCTTGTAAGGCTGTCTCTGCGTCTCGCGAAACAAAAAAAAGCCGTTGCCGGCAAAAAATACGCCAAGCTTATGGACGAAATAAATTTCAGGGGATAGTCCGCCGCGCCGCTTTTTGTTGCAAATTTGTTAATTTATTGTGACTTATATTGACAAAACAGGACCGATTGACTATAATAAAAACAATGTTTTTCTCTTAGGAAGTGTTTTGCGTTGAAAACAGAGATTAAGGAGCTGTTTAAAAGGGTTAAGCCTTTTTTTCGTAAAATAAAAACGGCGGCGGGCGAAATTCCGTCGGTCAAATATTTTGCGGCGGGCGCGGTTTGTCTGTGTATGCTGTTCCGCTTCGGAAGCTACGTCACAGGCAGCAATCCCGCGTACATACGCATGGGCGACGTAAACGGCGACGGAATTGTCAGCACGTCGGATGTGTTCGGTCTTGCGAGGCTGTCCTTCGGCGAAAATGAAAATTCCGAAAATTTTACCGCGGCGGATATGAACGCCGACGGGAGGCTGTCCGCCGAGGATGTGTTTTCGCTGATACGCATGATAGGCGGAAGCGAAAACGAGGTCGTCTATGCCGAGGAGCTTAAGCTGAATACCGAAAGCGTTTCCCTCTGCGTCGGCGCGGAAGCCGAGGCTTTGCTCACGGCGGAAATTCTGCCCGAAAATGTAACGGTAAAGGATATTGTGTGGTCTTGCTCCGACGAAAACGTCGTCACGGTTGAGGACGGTCTGCTCACCGCGGTGGGCGAAGGCGAAGCGTATGTCGCGGCGGTGTCGGGCGACGGAATGGCGTCGGCAAAATGCCTTGTCACGGTCAGCATAGGCGTTTCCGGCGTGGAATTTTCGCTGCCTGAAATTTATATTCGCGAGGACAGCGCGCCGATTTTGCTTTCAGCCGCAGTTTACCCCGAAAACGCGACGAACAAATCTCTTATCTGGGACAGTTCGGACTGGAATGTTGTCGGCGTCGATTCTATGGGGGCGATAACCCCGTTTGCCGTCGGTACGGCGGTGGTTTACGCCATGTCTCGGGACGGCTGCGCGTCGGCGGAATGTGTTGTTCATGTTCTTGAGGAAGAAACCGCCGCCGAAGCGGAAAACGCTCCCGATATTTCCGAGCAAAAGCAGCAGAAAAGCGGAAGCTTTACGAATTATGTCAGTGTGCCGCGAACGCTCGATTCCATGCTTGACATTCAGTGCGGCTTTTATAATATTTCCGCTTCCGGACTTACGACGCTTGCGCAGCCGAGCGAGGTGGCGCGGTACGTCAATCCCGAAAACTATTGCGAAGGAACGGCAAAATATCAGTTTCTTGACCTTTCCGTTCCGAACAATATGACGGCGGACGAGCTGAATACATATCTTAAGAACAAGGGGATTCTCAGCGGAATGGGGCAGACCTTCATTGACGCGGCGAATGAATACGGCGTCAGCGAAGCATATCTTGTCGCGCATTCCTGCCTTGAAACAGGCAACGGAAAATCTCGGCTCGCCATGGGCGTTGAATTTAACGGCTGCACGGTTTACAATATGTTCGGCATCGGCGCCTACGACGGAAACGCCCTCATGGGCGGCGCGTCGTATGCTTATTCTCAGGGCTGGACGACGCCCGAAGCCGCAATAAAGGGAGGCGCGGAGTGGATAGCGCAAAACTATATCTATCGAAGCAAAAGCCGCCAGAACACCCTTTATAAAATGCGCTGGAATCCGTTCTCGCCGGGTTCCCATCAATACGCGACAGACGTCGGCTGGGCAGTCAAGCAGTCGTATATAATGGCTGCGATAATCGGCAACAGCAATTGCCTTCTTATATTTGAAATTCCCGTTTACAGCGGTACTTATACGGGTTATGTCCCGGATGTTTCTCCGGTGCCCAATCCCGATACGGCATATGCCGCGCCGCCCGAAGAAATCGAAGAAAAAATCGAAGAAGAAATCGTGGAAGAAGCTGCCGAAGCGGCAGCGGAAGCGGCGGACGGTACTCAAACGGAGGTATCTGAGGAACAGGCTTCCGAAAAAACAGCCGGCGAAACGGAGGAAGCCGCCGAAATCACGGATGGAACCGCCGAAGTTTCCGAGACTGAGGCGGCTTTGCCCGAAGCGGCGCCGTCCGAGGAATTTGCCGAAGCCTCGGAGGATAATACGGAAACCGGGCAAGCCGAAGCGACGGAGCAAGAACAGACTAAAATTTAATCTCGCCGAAATATTCCTCTTTCGTTCGCTTAAAACGCGTAGCGGCAAGAAAAAATCCCGATTGCGAAAATTTTTTCTTGCCGGGCGTTTTAGAAAACGGAAAAGCCGAGGAAGTTTTTTGCGCGATTCGTCTGCCTTTTTCAAAAAATTTAAAAAAAGGACTTGACAAACCTCTTGTTTTATTGTATACTAACAAGGCAGTGAAAAATCTGGGTGTAGCGCAGTTTGGTAGCGTGCTTGAATGGGGTTCAAGAGGCCGGGAGTTCAAGTCTCCCCACTCAGACCATTGAAAAACTTCGTAACCGTTGAGGTTGCGGAGTTTTTCTTTTGCCGGAAGCTTCATCGCGCAAAAGCCGTATCCGAAAACATATCTTCCGCGCTGCCAAAACCGTTCAAAAAAGTTTCGTTTTTATCGCTCTACCGCGGCTTCCTTTGCCGCGCAAAGGGGTTTCATGGATTCAAGGCTTTCCCAAGCGAAAACCTTGACGGTTCTTACGTCTCCGTTGAGCTGCGTATAGCCGTCTTCAACCTTGGCAAAGCCCAAGTATTCGCCGTCCGCGCCATAGCC
>CAZICW010000034.1:0-16586 GCA_964537995.1 uncultured Oscillospiraceae bacterium | reverse complement strand
TTTTTTCCTTTTTTCTTTACCTTTTTTTCCTTCGCCTCCTTCTTCGCTTATTACGTCCAAAACGCATCTTTAATAAGCCTCAGCTTGGGAATTCTCCCGCCGAAAATTTCCACTACGTCAAAACGCATATATGTATTTTCCCAATTTTTGTTCAAAATATACCTCTGCGCCGCACGAATTAACCGTTGCTGCTTTTCGTGAGTTACCGTTTCGGCGGGTGTGCCGAAATTTTTGTTTGTACGCAGCCGTACCTCAACAAAGCATAGATATTCTCCGTCGCGCGCCACAATATCCAGCTCTCCGACGCGGGGAACATTGTAGTTCCTGTCAAGAATTTTATAGCCCTTTATGCTTAAATATACCGCGGCAAGGCTTTCACCGAGGCTGCCGATCTTCCTCTTGGACAAATTTTTTGATGAAAAGACTTCTGTGGACTTCACACGGACCAAACTCCTTTAACGCCTCAATATGTGCCTTCGTTCCGTAGCCCTTATGCCTTGAAAAGCCGTACTGAGGATATTTTTTGTCCAGCTCAAGCATATATCGGTCACGGCTGACCTTCGCCAAAATTGACGCCGCCGCAACGCAGGCGCTTTTGCTGTCGCCCTTGATGAGCGTCATATGCTCTATCGGGCAGTTATTTATTGCGTTTCCGTCAATTATCGCAAAATCCGCATTAATCCGACTTATCGCGCGGTTCATTGCCATAAAGGTAGCTTCGCGTATATTGTAAATTTCAATTTCCTCCACGCTCGCGCTTGCCACGGCATAAGAAACGGCGCAGTCCGTTATGACGTCAAAAAGCTGTTCGCGCTTCTTTTCCGAGAGCTTTTTGCTGTCATTCAGCCCTTCGATTTCAATTCCGTGCGGCAAAACAACGGCAGCCGCAAAAACATTCCCCGCCAGAGGGCCGCGGCCCGCCTCGTCAACTCCGCACACGGCACGGAAGCCCTTTTCGTACAATCTGTTTTCTTCCTCCAGCATAGCAAGCAGCCGATTTTTTTCCGAAAGCATAAATATCTCCTCATCAGGCGCATTAAATGCGGTTTTATTGCACAATGCTTTTCCATTTTCCGTTTTCAAGCCAATCATATTCCTCCGATACGGAATCGTCGGTAAACAAATTCATCATACTTTCCATTCCGCTTGCGAGCCTTTCCCCGCTCCGGCGCATAGTCTTCAAGGGCATCCAATACACCTTTCCCTCATTCGAGGAATGTATTTCGCCCTCAAACCTGTCGGTTTTGTAGCACAGCACGATATACCTTCTGTTTTCCTCAATCCACTGCTTGACTCCGCACAGCGCGGGCTTCTCGATTTTAAGTCCGGTTTCCTCATACACTTCACGGATTACGGCTCCGACAAACGATTCTTCCCTTTCGACGTGTCCCCCGGGGAAGGTCAGTCCCTGCCAGTCGGAGGAAGCCCTCTCCTGAACAAGCACCTCTTCTCCGTTATATATCATGCACATATTGGTCAGCTCAACTCTTTCCGTCCTGTCCGCCATAGCATTTCACTCCAATCAAGACAATCAGAACGCCTTTTCAAGCGTTATCCGTCCGAGCCTTGCGCTTCTGAATTCGTCCAGCAGCACATTTGCGCCGCGCAGCATATCAACCTCGCCGCCCTTTACGATAAAACCTCTGCGGCGGCATATTTCCTCCAGAATATCAAAGCCTGAAATTTTCCCTTCCGGCTCCGCGCCGTAGCGCTCCGTGAGCGCGGCAGGATAGTTTTCCTTCAAAAACAGGCAAAGCTCCGCCGCAAGCTCCTCAACGTCAAGAACATCGTCCTTTATCGCGCCCGTAAACGCCAAATTCAGAGCCGTATTTCTGTCATCGAGCTTGGGCCAAAGTATGCCGGGAGTATCCAGAAGCTCTACGCCGTTTTTTAAGGTTATCCACTGTCTTCCCCTCGTCACTCCGGGACGGTCGGCGACCTTTACGGCGCTTTTCCCGTTAAGCTTGTTTATAAACGAGCTTTTTCCCACATTCGGAATACCGCATACCATTATGCGCACGGGCTTATTTACCAAGCCCTTTGCCCGATTTTTTGCAATTTCGTCAGCAAGCAGACGATTCGTCAGTTCAATTATTCCTTTTGTGCCTCTATTATCCGACGAGCTTGTGCAAAACGACATAAGCCCCTCTGCGGAAAAGCGTTTCTGCCACTTTTCCGTTTCCGAGGGGTCGGCTATGTCACACTTATTTATTATTATGAAGCTCTTTTTGCCTCCCGTAAGCTTGGAAAGTTCGGGATTACGGCTGCTGCTCGGACAACGCGCGTCCACGATTTCCGCCACACAGTCGCACAGTTTGATATTGTCCGAAATCATGCGGCGTGTTTTCGCCATATGTCCGGGGAACCACTGAATATCCATTTAATTAACTCCGCCAAAGGAACTGAGAGGCCAAAAGCGCAACACTGCCTTGCCCACTATCGAATCCACATCGGCAGGGCCTATATAACGGCAGTCGCGGCTGCTGTTGCGGTTGTCGCCCATAAGGAACACCTGTCCTTCCTCAAGGTCGATTGAGGATATTGTCGCATTGCTTGCGGGCGCGACCATTTCTTCCTTGATGTACGGCTCGTCAAGCTTTTCGCCGTCCACATAAACCGCGTTGTCGGCATAGTCAATTTCCACGTGCTGTCCGCCGACGGCAATAACGCGCTTGACCCAATAAATTTTATTAAAGGGGTTGCGCCCCACATTGTCGGGAATATCGGGAGCGAAAATAATTATGTCGCCCTGCTTCGGCTCGTATCCCAGCCGCCACACGATAAGGCGGTCGTTGTTGGCAAGAGTGCTGTCCATGGAATGACCGTCCACGCGCACAACCGTGAAAACAAAGCTGCGTATGACGAGTGCGACGACAACAGCTACAATCAATGCTTCCGCCCATTCTATGATTTCTTTTTTAAGCGTTTTTTCGACAGCCTTGCCGACCTTCTCCGTCGCTTCGGCTGGAGCCGCGGCGTCGGCTGTAATTTCGCCCTCGGCCGAATTTTCATTCGCCGCTTCTTCATTCTCCGTTTTTTTCTCTTCCGCTTTTTCCTCGGGAACCTCGTTTATTTTTTTATCCTCGTCCATTTTTAGCTCTCCTTTAACACATCTGACAAAATGCCGAAAGGGTTGTCCGTCGGACAACCCTTCTTTGCTTACAGCTTTTCTGTAATCTTTGCCGCCTTGCCGACTCTGCCGCGGAGATAGTAGAGCTTCGCACGCCTTACCTTACCGTGGCGGACAACCTCTATGCGGTCAATGCTCGGAGAATTTACGGGGAAGGTTCTTTCAACTCCCACGCCGTAGGATATACGGCGAACCGTGAAAGTTTCCTGTATTCCTCCGTGCTTTTTGCTTATAACGGTGCCTTCAAACATCTGCACGCGTTCCTTGTTGCCTTCCCTGATTTTCACATACAGCTTAACCGTATCGCCAATTTGAAGCTTCGGAAGGTCTGTTCTGATCTGTTCCTGAGTAATCGCCTTTAAAACGTCCACTCAAAACGCTCCTTTCTCACCCGCTTTTGCGGTAAATATATGAGCGTTCTTACGAAAGCTGCAGAGGACCGCCCACCGTTAGAATATAATATCACAACTTTTTATAAATTGCAAGTGTTTTTTTAAATTTTGGAAAAATTTTTCAATACGGATAGCGGGCCTATGATTTTTTGAAAATTTTTTTCGGAATATATTTTCCGCCGAAGCTAATAATACTTATATAAATCATGAGGAGTGATGGAGATGAAGGCTGTAATCATGGCGGGAGGCGAAGGAACGCGGCTTCGGCCGCTGACGTGCGAGCTGCCCAAGCCTATGGTGCGTATAATGAACGCTCCGCTGCTGGAGCATTGTATACGGCTGCTGAAAAAGCACGGAATTGAGGATATTGCCGTTACCTGCGGCTATATGGGCGGCAAAATAAAGGAATATTTCGGCAGCGGAGCGGCTTTGGGAGTGCGGCTGAGCTATTTTTCGGAGGATATTCCGTTAGGTACCGCGGGCGGACTCAGAAACGCGGCGGAGTTTATCGACGGCGATTTTCTCTGCATAAGCGGAGGTATTCTGACCGATACGAATTTAAAAAGCGTAATTGATTTTCACCGAAGCCGCGGCGGCGCCGCGTCACTGGCTCTTGTAAAGGCTCCCTCCGCGCCCGATTACGGAGCGGTCATAACCGACGCGAGCGGCAGAGTTCTTCGCTTTTCCGAGCTTCCCGACTGGCACGCCGCGGCGTCGGCTTATATAAGCGCGGAAATTTATGTGCTGTCTCCGGAAATACTTTCGCTTATTCCGCCCGACACAGGCTCCGACCTTCGGCGTGACATTCTTCCGTTGCTTCTTGACGGCGGACGCGGAATTTACGCGGTTAAATGCGAGAGCTTTTGGGCGGACATATGCGACGCCTCCGCTTACAGGAAATGCCACAGCGACATTCTGGACAACAAGCTTTCCGTTTCGCTCCCTCGGCAAACCGAAGAAGGAATACGAATCGAGGACGGCGCGGTTATCGAAAAGGGCGCCGTACTTCGTCCGCCCATATATATAGGAAGCGGGAGCAAAATTTGCAGAGGCGCGAGAATCGAGCCGTACAGCGTCATAGGACGCGGAGTGACGGTAAGCGGCGGCGCCGGCGTCAAACGCAGCGTTGTGCTTGACGGAGCAAAAATCGAGGAAAACGCCCAGCTCCGAGGCTGCGTTGCCGACGCGGAAACAATTTTCCGCCGCGGAAGCGCGGTATACGAGCAGGCGGTCATAGGGCGCGGCAGCATTGTCGGCGAAAACTGCGCCGTCAAGCCGTCGGTAAAAATATGGCCGGGCAAGGAGCTGCCCGCCGATACGGTGCAAAAAAGAAATCTGATATGGGGCGATTGCGTAAGCTCAAGAATATGGACGCGCACCGGAATCTGCGGCGAGCTTGGACGCGATATAACTCCCGAGGTTTTCACCCGTCTCGGCGCGGCGGCAGGAAGTATTTGCGAGAATGAACGGCTTGCCGTATCCGATTACGGCTCTCCCGCGTCGGCAATGCTCAAAAGCGCCTTCGTCGGCGGCGCGCTGTCCACGGGAGTAAGGCTTTACGATTTCGGCGAGCAGCCTCTGCCCGTCAGCCGCAGCGGAGTTCGCTTTCACGGAATGAAGGCGGGCGTGTCCGTGAACGTCTATTCCTCCGGCGGCACCGACTACGGCGAGGCGAGAATAATAACCTCCGGCGGAGCGGATCCCGACGCGGAGCTGATTGCCGCACTGCGCAGCCGCTTTGAGCGTGAGGATTTTGTGCGCGGCGGAGCGGAAACCGTAAACGAAGCGGAGTACCTGTTTGAATACAAGCTGTTTTACCTTAAAAATCTCATAAATTCCACAAAAAAGCAAAGTCTGGGCTATAAGCTGATTCTCGGCTGCGGTTCTCCTTGGGCGGAAAGGCTGCTGAAAAGCGCCGGAAACGATCTTAACTGCCATATTGAAGCCTATATGACCGCCTCCGCCCCGATGATTTCCGAAAAGGTAATTTCCGGCGGCGCCGACTTGGGCGCGGTGATTGACCCATCCTGCCAGGAGCTTACTCTTATCAACAGCGCGGGAACTGTAATTGACCGCGACAGCTATACTCTGCTTTCGGCGATGATAGTTATGCGCACCTATAAAAATGCGCGTATCTATGTTCCAAGCTCCGCTCCGTCCGGCGTTGAGCAGCTTGCGGAGCGTTACGGCGCGGCGGTAATCCGCACCCGCAGCTCTCCGCCCGAGCTTATGCACGAGCTGACAAAAACGGGCAGCGATATGCTCCGCGACCAGTTTATCTATGCCTTCGACGCCGTTGGCGCGCTTATAAAGCTTTTGGACTTTATGAAAACGGAAAACGCTTCCTTGGCGGAGCTGACAGCCTGTCTGCCCGAAACTCACATGGTTCACACGGGAGTAGACTGCGGAGAGGGAACAGCCGCGTTTGAGAGACTGCTGGAGCTTCACCCCGATCGCGAGTCGGATTTAACCGACGGACTAAAGCTGACCTTTGACCGCGGCTGGGTTCTTATCCTGCCCGCCGAAGCAGGCTCGGCGCTCAGCATAGTAAGCCAAGGCAGCACCGAGGAATACGCCCGCGAACTGGCGGATATGTGCATCGACGAAATCGCCTCCGTATAACGGGAAAGCGCTTCGCGGCGGCAAACCGAACGCTCCGCCGCAACCGGCGCTTTATTAACACAAATTTTTAATTTTTCCTGTTGCCTTTTTTGCCGAAGGAGTGTAGAATAGAGTTGAAAGGACTGACTCCCGTGAAAAAAATTATTCTTGCGCTCATTCTTATACTGACCTTTTCCGTTCCTACGGCATACGGTGAAATATATACCTACGACAAAACGGAAATTATATCGAACGGAGTTGAGCTTCGCCGCATAAAACGCTTTTACGGCAATTACTGGCTGAACATAACCTGCGTTTGTGCCGACCTTGAGCAGCCCAACGTCAAGCTTGACCTGCTCAAAGGCGGCGACTGTGACAAACTGCTCACTGTCGAGGACTTCACCCGAACGCAGGATAATGTGCTTGCGGCAGCCAACGCCGACTTTTTTGACGCCACTATTCCCTCCTCCGCGCAAGGCTTTTCCCTCGGCGCGGAGATAAAGGACGGCGAGCTGCTCCAGTCCCAAATCGACGAAAGCATGGCGGCCGCGTTCTATGACGGCGAAAATTTGTTTTTCAGCTATATGACAATGAACATGACAATAACCGCGCCCAACGGGGAAACGGCGGAAATTACGCATCTTAACAAGCATACGGACTACTACGGCGACATTCTGATGTATACGTCCGCTTGGAACGGCGGCTTTTCGCCCGCGCCGGGAGGCGAAGTGCTTGAGGTGGTTGTCGAGGATGACACAATTGTTGAGTTTCGCCGCAATATGCCTCCCGTGGCGATTCCCGAAAACGGCTATGTCTTGGCTGTAAGCGAGGGAGTAAATATGTTTTTCGCGAACAATTTCAGCGTCGGCGACAGAATCGAGCTGAACATTTCCGCCTTCCCCTCCTTTGAAAATATGGAGACTGTTTTCGGCGGCGGCACGCTGCTTTTGCTGAACGGAGAAAAGGTTCCGTTCACCCATACGATTGCCGGCTATTCGCCGCGCACCTGCATCGGGACAAACGAGGACGGAACTGTGGTTTACATAATCACGGTTGACGGTCGTCAGACCGTTTCACGCGGAGTTACCCAATCGGAGCTTGCCGATATAGCGCTTGAGCTTGGCTGTAAAAACGCCCTCAACCTTGACGGCGGCGGTTCCACAAGAATGATGGCGAAAACGTTTTGGAACAGCGAGCTTCATGTAGTAAATTCTCCGTCGGAGAACCGGAAGGTCATAAACGCGGTTTCCATAGTTTCGGAAGAGTCCGACGGCGAAGCGGTCGGCGTGCGTCTTTCAGCCGAAAGGGAAACGCTTCTCGTCGGCGACAGCACGGCCGTACAGTACCGTTTCTATGACAAATACGGCAATGCCGTATGGACGAACACCGAAGAACCGGTTTGGAGCATAGAAGGGGTCGAAGGCACGGTAAGCGACGGGATATTTGTTCCCGAGTCGGGCGGAACCGCGGTAATTACCGCTTCATATAAGGGAAAGGCGTCTGAGCCGGTATATATAGAGGTTATTGAAAAGCCGAGCGGAATAAGTCTTCCGCAAAACGTTAATCTCTCCGTCGGAGAAAGTCTCTGCGTTGTTCCGGAGGTCAGCGGAAGCGACGGCGTATACGGCAGTGTATACAATTTGTCGCTGCTTTCCCCCGTCTTAAGCAACGAAGCCGTTGCGTCGCTTTCGGACGGCGTTCTGACCGCGGTTTCCGAAGGGTACAGTGTTCTTACACTCACCGGCGGCGACGCTTCTTCGTCTATGCTTATAACCGTCGGCTCTCCCTCGGAGCCCGCTCCCGTTTTGGAAGAAAATGTCTGCTATGACATAAAGCGCGGTGAAATTTACGGCGGAAGCAGCTTCAGTATTTTTTCCTTCGGCAGTAAGCCCTGCACCATTTTCGACGACATTCTTTACCGGCGTGGGCTGAAAAAAATATCCGCCGCCGACAGCTACGGCTTTCTCGGCGAATACGACAGCGAGCTTCTGCCGAGCGGAGCAAGAACTCCGATTGCCGCCGACAGCTTCAGCGCAATTGACAAAGGCTTCGCCCTGATAATATCCCTGCCCGAAAGCGGCCGTCTGAGCGGCGGCAACTGGACAGACATGGCAAACGCGATAGCCTCTACATCCGCAAAAAATATAATTGTTATGACAAAAACCGCTCCGAACGGCTCCGACGACGAAACTCAGCTTTTCTACGACTATATGGATTTTATTTCCAAAGCGAAAAATGTTTTTGTCGTTCAGTCCGCCGAGCGCAACAGCGTAACCGTGAGGAACGCCGTGCGCTATATAACCATTGGCGACGCTTCGCTCCGCGGCAGTGTGCGTAACGCAATAGAAAGCTCATACATTCTTCGGTTCACAACTGACGGCAACGACTGTATGTACAATTTTGAAAGCATTTTTGACCCGCTCGACGAGTAAATTTTACGAAGCGCCGATTATTCTTCCTCCGCCGACAACGACGTCTCCGTCGTAAAGCACAACCGCCTGTCCCCTTGTCACGGCGCGCTGCGGTTTGTCAAACTCAACGGAAATCGTGTCGCTGTCGGTCTGGATGACCGTCGCCGCGGCTTCTTTCATACTGTAGCGCGTTTTAACCGTCAGGCGCAGCGGCTTTTCGATACAGCTCACGGAAATGAGGTTAATCTCCTCCGCCGTGAGCTTTTTTGTGTAAAGTCCGCTCTCCTGATCCAGCACGACGGTATTATCCGACGGATTGACCGCCGAAACGTACAGGCGTTTGTCAGCCGATATGCCAAGCCCTCTGCGCTGACCGACGGTATAACGGATAATCCCTCTGTGTTCGCCAAGCACATTTCCGTTTTTGTCGATAAAGCTCCCGCACGGATAGCTCTTCCCCGTGAAGCGTTCTATAAAATCGGCATAATCGCCGTTTTGCACAAAGCATATATCCTGACTGTCGTGCTTATCCGCCGTAATAAGTCCATGCTCCCTCGCCAGCTCCCGCACATGGGTCTTGCTCAGCTCTCCGAGCGGAAAAAGCGTATGCGCAAGCTGCTCCTGCGTCATGAAATAAAGCACATAGCTCTGATCCTTCGACAAATCCGCGGCGCGCTTCAAAAGATAGCGTCCCGTTTTTTCGTTATATTCAATTCTCGCATAATGCCCCGTAGCCACATAGTCGCACTCCAGCTCGGCGGCGCGGCGGAACAGCCGCTCAAATTTAAGATAGCGGTTACAGTCAATGCAGGGATTGGGCGTATCTCCGACCTCATAGGCGCGGACAAACCTTTCTATGACCGACTCCTTGAAGCTGTCGGTAAAATTAAACACATAATACGGAATACCGATTGCCCGCGCCGCGCTGCGGGCGTCCTCAACATCGTCAAGCGTACAGCACGGGTGTCCCTTTGCAAAGCCCGCCGTTTCGTTTACAAACAGCTTCATTGTCACGCCTATGCAGTCAAGCCCCCGCTCCTTTGCAAGCAAAGCGGCAACGCTCGAATCCACTCCGCCGCTCATCGCAATAATAGCTCTGCTCATTTTTCGCTTACCTCCGATAAAACGCTTTTTGCTTCTTTTTTGTAATTATACACCGATTTCCCGTTTCCGTCAATACTTTTTAAACGGCCTAAAGCCGCGCCGCCGACGATTCGCGGAATAAAAAGCAGGCCTCGGACGGAGCCGAAGCCTGCTTGATAAATTTTATGCGATACACACCGTCAATATCGGCGCGGAGCCTTTAGTCTATATTATCTCATCAAAGGATACATCCGCCAGAACATCGTCGGCTTCATCGACGCTTTCCTTAATTTCAACGTCAGGCGTTTGCGGAATTTCAACATCGCCTTCCGCGGAAGCCGAAGAAACGGAAGCCGTATTAAAGAGGTCGCCGTAAATCGAGGAATAAGCTTTCTTCTGTTCGTCGGTAAAATCGGACGCGTCATAAAGGATGAATATCTCGGAAGCACGGCAGCCGATTGTTCCGCTTGTGCCGTTCTTTCTCACGAGTACGAGCTGATCCTCGGCAACGCCGCCGACGCCGACGTCCTTGACGTCGCTCAGATAGCCCTTGCTGTCATAAATCAGCCTGTAGCAGCTTCCGTCAAGAGGTTCTCCGGTGAGCTTGCCGCTCGAATAGTTCAGGTCAAAGGTGGAGAAATACTTAAGCTTATCAATGCTTGTAACCCTTCCGACCAGATAACGCTGAACAAGCGAGCTGTTATAGTAAGTATAGTAGTAAGCCCATATCTCGTTAATTCCGACCGGGAACAGATAACGGTTATCGTCGTCCTTGTTTCCGAGCTTTTCATTGGCACTCGGATCGTTCCAGCTTGTTCCGACGCCGGAGGAATAGCTTACCTTACCGGAGAAAATCGAAA
Organism: uncultured Oscillospiraceae bacterium; assembly: GCA_964537995.1. Lineage (GTDB taxonomy): Bacteria > Bacillota > Clostridia > UMGS1883 > UMGS1883 > JAFLUQ01. The sequence continues at coordinate 6,109 of CAZICW010000034.1, read as the reverse complement.
CAATATCGCTTATCTTGCCGCTGGTCTTTACAAAGTTGACCATATCGCCTCTGCGCCATAGATCTTCACTGTCGCGGTAAGCCATATAGTTGAAGTTCGACGAGTAAAAATCGGTCGTTTTGCTGGCGCCGCTCTCCCAGTAAACCAAGCGGTAAACCATTTCGCCCTCGTTGTCGAAGGTTTCAACCACGCGGTCAACAATCTTAACCGGTTCATACATACTGTAGCCGTCAACGCCGGAGTTTACATCGTCGGTGCCGCTTACGTCGCTGTCGTAGTTGTCATAGAATATCGCGAAATCGGCGTAGCTCTTATTGTTGATGTAATAGAAATAGCAGGCGGGATAGTAAACATTCTGGTTGTTGTAATAGGAGGCGGGAGTGTTTACATAGTAGATGCTGCTGTCCACGCCTTCTCTGGATTCCTTGTCGTCCGAGCCAAAGATTACCGTATTGTCGGTAACATAGGTTTTTACGTCGCTTATATGGAAGCAGTGGTACTTTGTCGAATAGTAATAGTTACTGCTCATGCCTATGGTTTTAATTACGGAAAGCTCCGCGGTTTCCGCGTCGGCGGTTCCGTATGTCGCCGTAGCGGTCACAATTTCGCTGATTTTTCCGGAGGAATTTAATCTGTAAAGCATTCCCGCTTTTTCGGGAAGCGGAATAATTCTCCCCGCGTTGTTGGATTCGGAGGTGTAATTGCCGAAGAGAGGATTGCTCTCATCGGAAATCATATCAAACACCTCTTTGCCGGTATAAGTAACGTCGTTAAGCTTAACCTTGCCGGCAAGCTGGTACAGCGCCGTCGTTCCGTCGGATTTGAGAATTTTAATCTGATCTCCGCCGTGGGAAGCGCTGAGTGAGGAATAGCCGATATACATACCCATGCTCTTGCTCAGCTTTGCCTCGCCGTCAAAGCCGGCAATCTTTCCGTCATAGGAGAAATAGAAGGTGCCTGTGTCGCCGACGGCAAGCCCGACGGACTCCGTCATGTAGCTCACGGTGTCATATTCAACGCCGTTAATTGTGAAATAGCCGTCATCGCTTATGCCGTCAATTGTTCCGGAAACGGAATCGTTCGATACGATTGCGGTTCTGACGGTCTGATCCTCGTCCTTGCTGAGCGCTACGCTTACGACGCTGTCAGCGTGAATACTGCTGAACGGAAGCGTATTTCCCTCGCCGTCCATGATTCTCACATAATAGTCCTCGTCGTCAACGTCGAGAGTCGCTCCGCGCACACCCGTACTGTATGCGGCGACGATATTACCCGTAGCCTCGGAAGCGTTAAGCACGAACATGATGTCGTACGCAAGCACGTCCACGATGTCGTAGCGTCCGTCATTATCGTTGTCAAGCAGCGTAATCTGACCGTTTTCGGGAGCAAGGTCGGAAATCACGAAATCAACAAGCGCAACACCGTTGTAAATAATGAGCGGCGTATCGGAGGTTTTTACGGTTCTGAGCGAGCCGGAGCCGTTTGTACGGTACTCGAAAACATATCTGCCCGACGAAATGGAGACGTTTTCAATGTATTCGGCGTTCAGCTTTATATAATTGTTTTTGCTGGATTCAACCTTGAACGAAATTATGGTTCTGTTGTCGGCGGAATCGTCCTCAAGGGCATAGAAGGTTACATAATATCCCAGATAGTCGGCTATACCCGTTGATCCGACGTTGAAAAGCTCGTCGCCGATTTTAACCTGACCGTCCTTGGGAGTAGCTTCGCCGTAGATACCCGTGCGGTCGTTCGCTTCGACAATGCCGCGAAGCTTCGTTATGTTAAAATACTCCGTAAGAATTGTTTCCCCCGAAACAACCTCATAGGATATTTCGCCTTTTTTGTATGATGTTTGCTGCATCATATCAACCGAAAGTGAATTATAGATAATTTTCGCAAGATCGCCTCTCGTGATATACGAGCCGACGGTAACGCCGACGCCGGAGGCAAGCTTAAGCTCGTTGGCCTTTACGAGATAGCCCTGAGGATAACCGCCGTTCAGCGTGCAGTAATAGTCGTAGCCGAGTGTGGAAAGGATAACCTTGAGCGCCTGTTCGTATGTCGCGGGCTCGTCGGGATAGAAATTTCCGTCGTCATAGCCTTCTATTATTCCCAAAGCTCTGGCATAGGCGACCGCACCCGCGGCCCAGTGACCGTCCATGTCTTTATACTGAATTTCCTCAATGGAAACATCTTCGTCATAGTCGGATATTCCCCTCATTTGAAGACCTATCGCCGCCAGCTCGGCTCTTGTTACCGTCGAATACGGGCGGAAGGTGCCATCCGTATAGCCGGACATAATTCCGAGTGTCGTCAGGATACTTACGGCGCCTTCATAGCCCGTTCCGTCTATATCGGAATAACCTGTTTCCCCCAAGGCGAACGCGGCAGGCACAGTTGCCATAAGCATCGACACGGCAACAATTATGCTCAATAGCTTTTTCATGCTTGTAAACCCTCTTTTCTTTGAATATTATATAAGGTTCTTGATATTATTGATTACAACAGCCGCTTCCGCTCTTGTGGCGCTGTTCTTGGGAGAGAACATACCGTTGCTTCCGCTGATTACGCCGGACGCCGTAAGCGAAGCGACGGCTCCGACCGCATAATCGGAAATCATGGCTGCGTCCTTATAGCTGACAACCGTATTCGAGCTTACGGGTTTTCCGGCTTTAACCGCCGCTCTGTATATAAGAGCCGCCATTTCCTCGCGCGTAACCTCATCGCCTATGCCGAAGGTGCCGTCGCCGCGGCCGGAGGTTATGCCCGCGCTCTCCGCGCTGGCTATATATACATAGTACCACGCGTCGGTGTCGGTCACATCGGTAAAGGAGCTTGTCGCCGTCAAGTCCGCCAGACCGAAGGTATTAACAAGAAGCTTCATAAATTCTTCGCGCTTGAGCGCTCTTGAGGGTTCAAATTTATTTTCGCCCGTACCGCTGATTATTCCGTCCTCGGTGAGGGCAAGTATCGCGGTGAACGCCCACTCATAGTCATCAATGTCATTATAATATTCCGTTACAAGCAGACGCTTGTCAAGCGGGTCGTCCTTAAGGAGCGAAGGCGCCACCGTCAGGGTTGAGCCGGAGGTTTTCTTCGAACTGCTTCCGCTGCTTCCGCCGCCGCTTCCGCCGCTGTTGCTGCTTGTGTAGCTGTTATAGTTTTTCGTGGCTTCCTCGCAGGCGTCCTCCCAAAGATCCGCAAATTCATCAACAGAATATATAGGAAGTCTCGATCTTATCGCCTTGCACAAATATTCCGTCTTCTTCGTCGTTGAGGTCATCGAAGAAAGCTCCGAGGAGGTAACGCCGAAGAATTTGAGATTTTCTTTGATATAATTCGGATACGCAAGATACGCGGTTTCGTTCAGGCGCGCGATATAGAGCGCCGTTTTCAGAGCGTCTTTAACATCGTCGGCGCAGGTCATTTCGGGGTTTGCCGTCAAAATCGACTTAACCAGATTTTGGGGCTCGGTTATCATCGTATAGTTCTCGTCCGCCGTATCAAGACCGATAACATCGGCATACTCTCCAATCGCCTTGGAAGCGTTTTCATACTCGGAATCGGACGAAGCCGTGAGAACGGCGGCGACAACAAGAGCCTCATTGGAAAGAACCCCAAATTCCTCGATTGTTTTATTATCCTCGGAAACGCGGTCGCGGTACGAAAGGATAAGCTCGGCATACTTCAGCTTTCCTTTGTCGCCGAGAGCCTTGTATATACTTTCGGAGGAGCCGGCGGCGTTGAGTATGCCGCTCACGCTGTCCAGAACCGAAATAAGCCCTTCCGCCGTTATATTTTCGCCGTAGAAAGCTTCCAGAACCGCGGTTCTGTCGGCATAGCCCGTATACTCAAAGGTAAGCCTGTACGTCGCGGACGAATCGCTCGCGCCCAAGGTGATTGCGTATGTCCCTGTGGGAACGCTGTCGGGAACGAGCATTTCAAGCTTAAACGCCGAAGCGCTGTCCTTATTCGTGCCGTAAGCAACGGCAAGAATTTTATCCGGATTTGAATAGCTTGGCGTATCGCCTGTTTTTGTCATAAACGCAAGTACGTGCAGCGTGTCGGCCGCGCCCGACAGCTCGCCGCTAATCGTTACGGTATCGTTCATAACGCTTGCCGTAGCCGTTGTTATTTTCGAGGCAGCAAAAGCCGAAGGCGCAAGAGCCGCGAGCATAAGCGCCGCCACGAAAACAGAAAGGACTCTCTTCATTGAGATTGTTTTATTTTTCATTTTTCGTTTTCTCCCTTCCCGCCTTTTTTAAACGCCTTTTACAATTACGGGGTTTTCATCGCTCACCGAGCCGAGAATCCCGAACGGATTCCCCTCGGTCACGATATACGCCATATAAGAATACTGCGATATATCCTCTCCGTCCTCAAGCTCCGGTATTTCAAACCATATATCCACCGTGCCGATCGCGGGCGTTATCGAGCCGTCGACGCTTACCTTTCCTCGGTTGGTTCTTGTGCTGGACGCAAATATTTTAACAAGCTTATCGTCCTTCATAAGAGCGACAACGCCCGTTACGGTGTAATCCGTCACGTTCAGATTCTCATAGTTTACGACATGATAATATTCTCCCGAAGCGGAAAAGCCCGAAGCGGGAACGCTGACAACCGACAGGTCGGACTGACGTTCGAGCTGATTTGACGTAATCTGGAACGCGTCGTATTTTTCAACTTCGTAAATATAGAAGTCGTCAATATAAATTTCGCCGCTGCCGCTGAGCTGAGCGTAAAGGAATTTATCCTCACCGGCATTTCCTTCAAATACGCACCAGTCCTGCTGCCAGGTTTCCGTTCCGTCGTTTGTAAGGGGGTTGCTGTGAGTTCCGCCCGCCACGTCGTTCGCGCCGGCAAGATGGCGCTGGCTGTCGTCAAGATCCGCCGTTCCCGTAAATTTATACCACATCGAGTAAATGTAGAGCTTACCCGTTTCAAAGGTATGACGCCAGATAAGCACGCCGGACGACCACTTCAGGCTGCCGGGAGCGTTGTGGCCCTCGGTCGCGTCATACGACGCCGTTTGGCTGGTATTGATAAAGTGATCCGTTCTTGTCGAGGTGTCATCATCCTTGTAAATGGAGGGCGCCGTAGTGAAGCTGCCGTCGCCCGCTTGGTCAACAATGTTGACGGCGTCGTCCTTTATCTTGTATATTGTATTGTTGTACACAAATATTGTTCCCGGCGCCACATTCTGTCCCGCGGCGGCGTCAAGAAGCTCCGCGTCCTCGGCCTCGGCAGGCTCGACAACGGCGGAAACGTCCTCTTCGATTTCTTCGTAAACAATTTCGTCCTCCGCTTTCGGAGCCGATTCCTCGGTCTGAGCAATCTCATCGTCGCTGAGAACATCCTCAAACTCAAGCGCAAGCTCAACGCCGCCGTCCGCCGCGTAAGCGAAGCCGAAAGCGTTAAACGCAAGCAAAAGCGTCAGCAACATAACGAGCATTTTTGATTTGTTACCTTTTCTCACTTAAGGTCCCTCCTGTTTAACAACAAAATTTAAGTTTATAAAGCGTTCACATTTTAGCAATGCTACATACATATTTTACCGTAAATTTTCAAAAATTGCAAGAGCAAAATAAAATTTTTATGTTAAATATATGTAACACAAACTATATGGCAACGCCATAATACAAGAATATTATACAATATAAAACTCCATATGTAAATAATGATTTTACAATTTGTCAATAAATTGTTAGAAGTAAACAAATTTAATCTCGTTTTTTTGTGTAATAATCACAGTGATTTTTTCCAAAAAATCGTTCTCGTAAATTCTTCGGTTTTGTTTTCTGTGCAATTGCAGGAAATCACGGAAAAAATTATAAAATTAAGCCTTGTTTTTTGCCAAAAACAGGCTTTGCTTCCCGTATCATCCTCTAAAGGCAGAACTTACATGAAGATTTTTCGGAACTTTTGTGTTAATATAATTTTACAACGGAGCGGCGCTATTGCCGTTCGGAATGAAAGGAGAAAAAATCATTATGAAGAAAAAACGGCTTTTCGCAATTTTTGCGACATTCGCGCTGCTGAGTAACGGCGCTTCCGCGGGAGCGTATACCGTCAAAAAAGGAGACACCTTCTGGACGATTTCCCAAGC
>CAZICW010000033.1:0-17619 GCA_964537995.1 uncultured Oscillospiraceae bacterium | reverse complement strand
AACCAAGCAATCAATAAAAAAACAGACAGATTTTCAGCCGCATCGGATGTCTGCCTGTTTTGATTGATTTATTTTGTCGCCTTTGCCGCCGGTTTTTTTGCCGCTGTTTTCTTTGCTGCGGGCTTAGCTTCTTTTTTTTCGGCAGACGCCTTTTCGGCTTCCTTCTTGACCTTGTCGGCTTCGATTTCAGCCTTCGTCCTTCTCTTCTTGGGAGCGGGAACGCTCTCAACCAAAGCCCTTAACTCAAGAGCGCGACCGACATTTCCGTCAACCGCAAGCTTGCCCTCGGCATAAGCCGTTTCGGGCTTAAGCGTACCCTTGACGACAGCTATGATTGTGTCCGCGTCGGCAATAAGACGCGCGTCGTTGTCAACATAGTCGTAAGGCTCGACGTTTACGCTTCCGTCCTTCACCTGAACATAAAATCTGCCTTCGCCTTCGCCCGTGATGTCAAACTCAATCGCAAGATCTCCCGAAACCGAATCCGCCTTAGCCTTTGAAAGAGACGTTTTTACTTTTTTAAAAATTTCCTGATAAGTCATTTCTGATTTCCTCCTATGATATTTATATGTCTAAATTATACTTTAAAACAAAGTTCCCCGTCAATGATAAAAATGCACAAATTTATAGGTGCAAATTGGCTATAAATACTAATTATTTACATATATTTCGTCGTACCGCCGTAAACCGTACCCTGCGTGCCGTCAATTGTTACAACGGTGCCGCTCTTTAAAAGCTTCGTCGCATTTTTCGCGCCGACAATTACGGGAATATCAAGCGCAAGCCCGACTATGCTCGCGTGGCAGCCCACGCCGTCCTCCTCGCAGATTATGCCTATGCTGCGTTTTATCAGCGGCAGCATGGAGTTTGTGGTTTTGGGAACGCAGAGTATCATTCCCTCGCGGAAGCCCGTAATGTCTTCCTCAAGATTTTCGGAAACAAAAAGCTCTCCGCTGATATTCAGCTTGTTCACACTGCTGCCTTGAACCAAAATATCACCCACAAGATGAACCTTCAAAATGTTTGTTGTTCCGCTCACACCCACAGGCGCGCCGCCGGTTATGACAACAACATCTCCGTCGGAAACCTTGCCCGTGGATTTCGCGATTTCGACGGCGTGGTCAAAAAGCTCGTCGGTGGATTCGCACCACTTGCTGCGCATTGGCATGACGCCCCATGAAAGCGCAAGCTGACGGTAATTTTTCTCGCTTGTCGTAGGAGCTATTATCGGACAGTCGGGGCGGAATTTGCTTATCATTCTCGCCGTATAGCCCGATTGTGTAACGGTTATAATCGCCGCCGCTCCGAGGTCGAGCGCTGTTGTGCAGGTAGCATGGCTTATCGCGTTTGTGATTGAAATTTTGTTGTTTATGGTATTTTCTTCAAAGCGCGCCTTATAGTCTATAGACTCCTCCGTGGTTTTTGCTATCTTCGCCATAGTCATAACAGACTCGACGGGGTGCTTGCCCGCGGCGGTTTCGCCGGAAAGCATTATCGCGCTTGTTCCGTCGTAAATTGCGTTGGCTATATCCGTAACCTCGGCCCGCGTGGGACGGGGATTGTTTATCATTGATTCCAGCATCTGAGTCGCGGTTATCGCGGTTTTGCCCGCAGCATAGCATTTGTTTATCAGCATTTTTTGAATACGCGGAAGCTCCTCTATAGCGATTTCAACGCCCATATCGCCGCGCGCAACCATAATTCCGTCGGACACGTTGAGAATTTCGTCGATGTTGCTCACGCCTTCGCGGTTCTCAATCTTTGCGATTATTTTAACGTCCTCTCCGCCGCAGCTTTCGAGAATTTTCTTTACCTCCAGAACGTCGAACGCGTTGCGCACAAACGACGCCGCGACAAAGTCAACGTCCTGCTCGACGCCGAAAATTAAGTCGTTTTTGTCCATTTCGTTCATATATGGCATTTCGATGTGCGTGTCGGGGAGATTTATGCTCTTGCGGTTTCGCAAAATCCCTCCGTTGATAACCTTGCACACAATGTCGGCTCCGCTTATCGAATTAACCTCAAGCTCAATCAATCCGTCGTCAATCAGGATTTTGCAGCCCTCCTTCAGCTCGGAGGGGAGGGCGGAATAGGTTATGCTGACTTTTTCGCTGTTTCCCTCAACGTCGTCGGCGGTCAGTGTGAAAAGCTGACCCGTTTTAACCTCCGCCGCACCTTCGGCGAAGGTCTTTATCCTGATTTCGGGGCCTCTTGTGTCAAGCAGAAGCGCTATCGGAAGTCCAAGCTCCTGTCGCAGCTCCTTTACGGCATTCATGCGCTTGAGATGGTCTTTGTGGTCGCCGTGAGAAAAATTAAGTCTTGCCACATTCATTCCGCTAAGCATCATTCTTTTCAGTACCTCGCGATCGTCCGTCGCGGGACCGAGAGTACAGATTATTTTAGTCCTTCTCATAATATTAAATCCTTCCTTAATAATTTTATTTTTCCGCTCCGGAGGAAAATTATACTATTTCTGCACATAGTCGCAATATACATAGCCGACCTCTCCGTCGTATTCGATTTTATAAAAGCCGTGTTCCGTTTCGCCGAGGTATATGACCTCCTCTCCGGCGGGGATAACGTCGATAATTTTGCTTTCGACATCCGGCTCGGTGCGGAAGTTTACTCCCGTAATCACGAAAAGCCTGTCGCCTGAGCTTATTGCTTCAACAACAACATTTTTTTCATCTTCGGATTCGTCCTTGCTTTTTTCATCTTTGCCGCCGCCGGACGCGGCATCCCCGTCATCAGGCTCGGAGGAAAGCAAAGAGCTTTTGACATAGCCGGTTTTGCCGTCATAGTAAACCTCAATAAAGCCGTTTTCCGCGAAACCGATAACCTCAACGGCTTCGCCGGCGGAAATGCGGCAAAGCTCGTCAGAGTCGGAGTCGGGACCGTAATACATGGGCGCGGTCTTGTCGTCGGAGGATTCGGAGAGCTTTACATAATATATTATCGAACCCTGATTTTCTTCGTCATTTTCGGCGGTTGACCGTATCAAGGCATAAAGCCTTTCCTGCTGAGAGGAGGTGAGGGATAGGGAGGCTATTTCCTCGGACATTGCCTTTGCGCGTTCAAAATCTCCGGCGTTTATAACGTCCGCAAGCGACTTTAATCTTTCGTCGGCGTACTTGCCGTCGGAAAGCTGACTGTAGAGATTGTCCATATCGTCGCGTATCGGCAGAGTGTTATAGTCGTATTTGCAGGCGTCAATAATTTCCAGCCCTTCGGAAAATTCCTCGGATTTCAGACAGCGCTGAGCGTCTATGTACGCGCTGAGAATATCGAACATACGCTCGTCCTCACTGTCCGCCTCTCCGCGCTCGATTGCAAAATTGTAAAGCCGCCTTGCTCTTTCGTAGTCCCCGGACTCCATTGCCTTCAGCGCCAGTTTGGAATTTTGGCTTTTTTCGTCGCAGGAAATCATGCTCGCCGCAACAACGGTCAGTAAAGCAAGCAGCACAGCGGCAAGAGCTATAATCTTTTTCATGGAGCAAACGCACCTCCGATTGTATAAACATTCAATTTTATTTTAGCATAATATATAATATTTGTCAATAACACAGAAGAAAAATTTGGAAAGGTAAAAAAGGGAAGGCAAAAATATAGGACTGCCCGTAACGGACAGTCCTCGGATTGTTAACAAACTTTATGAAAATGAACGCCCATGCCGGTTTAATGCCTCATTCCTCCGCGGAAGCTCTGTCCGGAGCGGTAAACGCGGCCTCAAATTCATCGCCGTCGAGCTTTTCCTTTTCCACAAGTGCCTCGGCAACGCTTTCAAGCCTGCTCATATTTTCCTTCAGAAGAGTTTCGCTGCGTCCGTAGCATTCGTCGATTATACGCTTGATTTCAGCGTCGATTTCCGCAGCGACGGCTTCGCTGTAGTTCCGTCCCTCGGAAATATCGCGGCCGAGAAACACATTGTGATTGCCCGAGTCAAAGCTTACATAGCCAAGCTTTTCGCTCATGCCGTACTGCATTACCATTTCGCGTGCTACGCTTGTTGCATGGGTGAGGTCGCTTGAAGCGCCCGTATTTATTTCGCCGAATATCAGCTTTTCCGAGGCGCGCCCCGCGAGCGCGACGACGATGCTGTCAAGCATGGTCTGCCGGTTTATATAGGTTTTGTCCTGATCGGGAAGGTTAAGCGTAAAGCCGCCGGCGCGTCCGCGCGGAATTATCGAAACCTGATGCACGGGATCCTGCGTGGGAAGCAGACGGGCAACGACCGCGTGTCCCGCTTCGTGATAGGCGGTCTGCTTTTTGTCCTTTTCCGTATGCATACTGGACTTCTTTTCCGGACCTATTACGGTCTTAAGCATAGCTTCGTCCATTTCTTCCATGGTAATCTTGCTTTTTCCCGCACGCGCGGCAAGAATCGCCGCCTCGTTCAGCAAATTTTCAAGATCGGCTCCCGTAAAGCCGTAGGTGGTTTTTGCGATTTTCTCAAGGGATACGCTGCTCTCGTCTATGGGCTTGTTTTTGGAGTGAACGCGCAGAATTGCCTCGCGCCCCTTTTGGTCGGGATAGCTTACGACAACCTGACGGTCAAAGCGCCCCGGACGCAGCAGCGCGGGATCAAGAATGTCGGGACGGTTCGTGGCGGCAATCATAATTATTCCTTCGTTTGTTCCGAAGCCGTCCATTTCGACCAAAAGCTGGTTAAGCGTCTGCTCGCGCTCGTCGTGTCCGCCTCCCAAGCCTGTGCCTCTTTGACGACCCACGGCGTCAATTTCGTCTATGAATATAATTGCCGGCAGAGACTTTCGTGCCTGCTCAAACAAATCGCGCACACGGCTTGCGCCGACGCCGACGAACATCTCCACAAAATCCGAACCCGAAATCGAGAAAAACGGAACCTTCGCTTCACCGGCGATTGCCTTTGCAAGAAGGGTTTTACCCGTTCCCGGAGGCCCTACGAGCAGCACGCCCTTTGGAATTCTCGCGCCGAGATCAATGAACTTGCGGGGATTTTTCAAAAATTCAACGATTTCCTCAAGCTCCTGCTTTTCCTCGTCCGCTCCGGCAACATCGGCAAAGGTGACCTTTGGAGCATTTGAGTCGTCAACCTTGGCATGACTTTTCCCGAAGCCGCCGATTCCGCCCTTTCCTCCCGTCTGCTGACGCATATAATATACAAGGAACAGAATGGGGATAAGCGTTATAATCAGATAGGGAATAAGCGAAACCCACCAGCTCACGGTTTCCGGCTTGGGATTCGTAACCGTAAGCGTGCCTGCGGCTATCTGATTGGCTATGGCGTCGGCGCAAAGCGCATAAAGCATATCGCGCTTTGCTTCCACATTTGTTTTAATTCCGTCGATGGTTGCGACACAGGTGGAATCGTTGATTTCAAGCTCGCTGACCCGACCTTCGTTTATGGCGGTCACAAGATCCGAAAACGGCATCTTCCGTTCTTCGGGAGCGCTGAAAAGATAAGCCGCGACAATCGCGATAATCAGAGTGATGATTAAATATATACTGAGACTTTTTATGGTTTTATTCAAAATATAAAACCTCCTTGTTATTTTTCGTAAACTTCGGGCTTCAAAACTCCAACAAAGGGCAACTGACGGTATTTGTAGGCATAATCCAGACCGTAGCCGACAACAAATTCGTTCGGAATGTTAAAGCAGACATATTTTGCCTCAAGAGGCACGACTCTCCTTGACGGCTTGTCAAGGAAGGAGCATATTTCGACGCTGTTCGCTCCGTTGTCCGATATGTATTGCTTTACCGCCGTGAGAGTGCGGCCCGTATCGACTATGTCCTCGACAATTATAACGTCGCGCCCCGATACGTCCAAGCCGCCTTTGCCCGTTCGTATGTCCACCTCACCGGAGGATACCGAACCGTCGGCGTAGCTTGAAGCATAGATAAAGCTTATACCGACGGGAATTGTCAGCGAACGCACAAGGTCGGACGCAAAGATAAAGCTGCCGCTGAGAACCGCCACGATGAGCGGCTCGCGGTCGGCATAGTCCTCGCTGATTTTTGCGCCGATTTCCGCAACCCTGTTTTTAATTTCTTCCTCGGAAATCAAAACGTCTCTTATTACGCTGTTCAGGTTTTTGTCTGTCATGTCAATCGTCTCCTTTGCTGTTTTTATCCGTATATTGTATTACGAGAAAGCTTTTTGTGTTCTCGTTCGGAGCATAACGCGGTGTTTTCCGCAGAGGCGGAACAAAAACAATTTCATCGCCCTTCGCTATCACGGGGACAAGCCCTCTCGCGGTGAGCGGAATTTTCATTTCCGTAAACAGATCCTTCAGCTTCTTGTTGCCGTCACAGCCCTTCATCTTTATTTTGTCCCCGTCGCGTCGGGAACGCACGGTGAAAAGTCCGAAGAGCTGCGCCGCGTCAAACACGGCGGTGGAGGAATCGCTTGGAGGAGGAGAGGAGGTTACCTCAATCGAAACCTCCCAGCCTTCATGACAGACCTTTTGTCCGGCGCGTATTATATAAGAAAATTCGCGTTCACGCTTTCTGTCCTGCCTGACGATTGTATAAAAGCTGCGAAGCGCGTAAACGTCAGCGTTTATATCCATTTGTCTGCCGGAGGGCTTGGAGCAAAGCGCCAGAAGAGAGCTTACCTTGTCTCGGTCAATATCCTTCGCGCCCCACATTTCAAGCAGCTTTGCCGCCGCGCGCTTGGCTATCGGAAGCGGCGCGCCCAGAATAGAGGCTGTGGAGTATTCATCCTTTTCAACCCTTGCCGATTCAAGCAGCTTGTCGGCAAGACCGCCGAGATATTCCTCATCCTCGGAAAGACTCTTGCCAAAGCCAGCGATTTTTTCCACCGCTTCGGGATTTATCTCTTCAAGGCGGGGAATTACCGTATGGCGGATTTTGTTTCGGGTATAATTCAGCTCGGCATTGGAGCTGTCCTCGCGCCAGAGAACGGCGTTCTCGACGAGATAGTCGCGTATTTCGCCGCGGCTCGCGTCCAGAAGAGGACGGATTATATTCCCGCGTTTATATTGTATGCCGCAAAGTCCGCGCGGCGCACTGCCCCGCGCAAGACGGAAAAGTATGGTTTCCGCGTTGTCGCCGAGATTATGCCCTGTCGCAATCACGGCTCCGCCAAGCTTTGCGGAAACCTCTTGGAAAAATTTATATCGCTCCTCGCGGCCGGCTTCCTCAATGCTTTGACCGCGCGCATGGGCAATCGCGGCGACGTCGAGCTTTTTCCCGTAAAACGGTATACCCCGAATTTCGCAAATCGTTTCCACATATTGCGAATCTCCGTCGCCCTCCGCTCCTCGCAGAGAATGGTTCAGATTCGCCGCAACAACGCGCAGTCTCATTTCGGCCGAGAGAGCCTTCATAACGGTGAGCAGACACATAGAGTCCGCGCCGCCGCTGACGGCGCATATTACAGTCTCTCCGCCGCTGAGGAGGTTATGCTCTTTTATTGTTTTCAAAACTTTTTCGTACAGCATATGCTTCTCCGTTTATCTTTATTACTGACGGGGGTCAAGGTCAGTGAATTTGGTAAATTCGCCTCTCCATGCCATTTTTACGGTTCCCGTGGAGCCGGCGCGGTTTTTTGCCACAATGCACTCTACAATATTTGAGGGTTCTCCGCCTTCCTCATCGGAGGCGGGATTATACAAAAGCATAATAAGATCGGCGTCCTGCTCGATAGCGCCGCTTTCACGAAGATCGCTTATCCTCGGACGGCGTTTTTCGCTTTCCGAAGCACGGTTAAGCTGAGAAAGCGTTATGACGGGAAGGTTAAGCTCCTTCGCCATGATTTTCAGCGACCGTGAGATTTCGCCTATTTCTATGGAACGGTTGGATTCGCGCTTTCCGCTCTGCATAAGCTGAAGATAGTCGATTACAACCAAATTAAGTCCTTTTTCCATTTTCAGCCGACGGCACTTCGCACGGATTTCCGAAACGGTTATTCCCGGAGTGTCGTCAATGTATATCGGCGCGGTCACAATATCCTTCAGCGAATGAGCCAGCTTTGTGGCGTCGTTTTGGTCTATATCGCCGATTCTAAGCTTGGCAAGGTCTATAAGAGCCTCGCTCGCAAGCACGCGGTTCGCAAGCTGTTCCTTGCTCATTTCGAGCGAAAATATGGCGGTGGTTGCCTTATTCCGTATCGCCGCCGTTTCGGCAATATTGAGAGCAAGACTGGTCTTGCCCATACCGGGACGCGCGGCAATGACAATCAGGTCGCTTTTCTGAAGCCCCGCCGTGTATTCGTCCAAGCCCGAAAAGCCCGTCGGAATTCCCGTGACCTTGCCGTTTCGCTTCTTAAGCTGCTCCAAAAGAGCCATTGTGCTTTTTACGACCTCGCCTATATGCGAAAAGCCCTTGGCGCCGATGTTTTCGCTTATGCTGAAAATAAGCTGCTCGCTTTTATCGAGAATAAGCTCGGTTTCTTCCTCATCCTTCACGCTCATGTCCACAATTTCGCTGCCGGCCTCGATAAGGCGGCGGAGCGTGGTTTTGTCGCGCAGAATGGAAATATAGTGACTGAGATTTTCGGTTGTGTAAACGCCCTGCATTATTTTTGAAAGGTAGCTTATTCCGCCTATGCTGTCCAGCTTTTCGCCCAACTCGCCGGAAACCGTCACCATATCGACCGGCCGCCCCGTGGAAAACAGGGCGCTAACGGCATTGTAAAGCGTTTTATGCGCCGTTACATAGAAATCGTCCTCCGTAAGCGAACCCATAACGCTGTTCAGCGCGTTTTCATTCATCACCGCGCTTGCGAGTACGGCTTGCTCGGCCTCTAAATTATACGGCATATTCACTCCTATGGGAGAATCTGTATGATTTGAAGCCATGCCGCCTCACTCCTTTCGCAAATCGGATATTACTGTTCGCTCACCACCGAAACCTTGACCTTCGCGGAAATTTCCGGATAAAGCTTGACATCGACCGTCTTGTCGCCTATATTTTTTATCCCGTCGGGGAGAACGATTTTTTTCTTGTCTATAACCTGATGAAGCTGCATTTTGATTGCGTGTGCGACATCCTGCGAGGTGATTTTCCCGAACAGCTTTCCGCCTTCGCCCGCCCTTGCCTTGATTGTCACGCCGCCGCTCTCAAGCGCCGCCTTTGCTTCGAGCGCCGCCTTTTGTTCCTGCTCCTTGCGGTATGCGGCGGCGTCGCTTTTCCCCTTAAGCTCGTTAAGAACGCCCTTTGTCGCTTCCTGAGCCAGCTTTCGGGGGAGAAGATAGTTGCGGGCATAGCCGTCGCTTGCTTCAACCAAATCACCCTTTTTTCCGTGACCCTTTACATCTGCCAAAAGAACTACCTTCATAGCTTATTCATCCTTTACTTTTATTTGTTTTTTTGTTCAAAATATTCGTCAATAGCCTTTTCAAGCTGTGCCGACGCCTCGCTGACGGTTGTGTTTTTAAGCTGCGCCGCGGCAAGGAGAGCATGACCGCCGCCGCCGAGCTTTTCCATTATCAACTGAACGTTTATATCGCCGAGACTGCGGCTGCTTATCCGAACGCCGTCGCCGTCGGCGGAAATCACAAACGAAGCGTTGACGGAGGCTATGTCCAGCATTTCGTCGGCAGCCTGCGCAATAAGGGACTGCGGCAATTCCGTAAATACCTTTGCCGTGCAGATTCCCCTCCCGTCGATTGCCGCGTCGGAAACAATCCGGCTTTTTAGCTTATATTCGTCGGGGGTTTCGCGAAAAAGCTGCTTGACCTTTATCGTGTCAACTCCGGAATTTCTGAGATATGCCGCCGCCTCAAAGGTACGCGAGCCCGTTTTGAACACGAAATTTTTCGTGTCGAGGATGATTCCCGCGTAAATCGCGGTGGCGTCGATTGTACTCAGGCTCAGTCCTCCGTCCATATACATCAGTATTTCCGCAACCATTTCGCAGGTAGAGGAAGCTCCGGGCTCATGGTATACAAGGTCACAGCCCTCAATAAAGCTTTCGCTGCGTCGATGATGGTCCAAAAGCGCCTTGTGACTAACCGTTTCGAGCAGCTCCGGCATTTCCGTAAGCTCGGGACGGTGTGTGTCGCACACAATCAGCAGCGTGCGCGGCCCGATGTAATCCTTTATCGTGCCGCGTTCGGCGAAAAGCCCGTCGTGGTAGTGGTTGCTCGTTATTATGTCCACAAGCGCGCCGACAGCGGGATCACTGCTGTTGAGAATTATTTTCGCGTCGCGATTCATATGGAATACGGCGCAGGAAAGCCCTATCGCCGCGCCGATTGCGTCGATGTCGGCGTTTTTATGCCCCATGATTACAACGTTTTCCGCCGAAAGGATATGCTCCTTAAGCGACTGAGCCATAACTCTTGCCTTGACGCGGGTGCGCTTTTCGACTTCCTTTGTCGAGCCTCCGTAGTAGCTGAATTTCCCGCCGTCGCATACGGCAGCCTGATCGCCGCCGCGTCCCAATGCCATATCCAGCGCGGTGCGCGCAAAATTGTCGGATTCGGAGATGTTCTCTCCGCCGGTTCCGACGCCTATGCTGAGCGTAGGCTTTGCGGCGGAAAGCACGGTTATATTCTTTATTTCATTCAAAATCGAAAACTTTTCCTCGGCTATTTTTTCGTAGGCGGAACGGGAAACTATGGCGAGATAGCGATCCTTCTCCAGCTTGCGCACAAGCCCGCCTCGGGAATTTATCCAGCCTATCAGCGTTCTGTCGATTGACGCGGTAATTTCGAGCTGTTCGTTTTCGCCCGTATCGGCAATTGCTTCGTCGTAGTTGTCAATCACTGTGATTATAACCGCGGGACGTTCGCTCACCGCCAGAGCTTTAAGCGAATTTACGTCGGAAATATTTTCAAAATACAGAATTATCGCTGCCTTATCCGGCTCGGGATTTTTGACTATCGTCGGGAAAATTTTGTATTCCATTGTGTTTGCCGACACATTTATATTCCTTGCCCCGCCTTCGGCAATTATTTCGGAAACGTGCAGCTCGGGAAAAATGTCGCAGAGCTTTTTGCCGAAGCCCGCCTGCATAAAAGCGTCGCGAAACGGCTTGTTGTACCACGCGAACGTGCCGTCAACGCGCACCCCCGCCATTGGGTCGGGAATGTTAAACATAGGAAAGCTCCCGTTGCCAAAGGATTCTCCGGCGAGACTTTCGAAATACCGCTTCATCTTGCGTCTGCGATTTTGCCTCTCAAAAAACAGATGCAGCAATATGAGCGCGGAGCATATAAAAAGCACAATAGAGGCAATTGCGCTTTCGCGGAAAATGAAAACCGCGCATATAAGCACAATAATTACATATATAAAATGCGTTCCCTCAAGGAATGTATTCAGATATTTATTTGATTTCATTCCCCGTGTTCACCCTCTTTCTTATTGAAACAAAGCAGTCTACGACTCCCGCCGCGGCATAAAGCAGCAAAATGTTAAATATGGGAATCACCGAACCCAACAGCGAACAGAAGATTATTATCGCCACGTGAAGCAGACATCTTGCAAAAATGCTTTTTATTTTTATTCTCATAAGAAAGTCAACAAGGCTTAAGCCTGCGCAAAATGCCAGAAAAACAAAAACTATAAGGCCGTTGACCGAAATAAGACGCACGCTTTCGTTGGGAATCAAAAGCAGCAGCCCCATCACGGCGGCGTAAATAACCGCCGGATAGCCGACGCGTATATTCCCGAAGGAGTGTCCGTTGCCGAGAGGAGTTGACCTGAAGGAACGGGAAACCATCCACATCACAAAATAACCGCTGACGATAGCGTATATTATAATCATTGACGGAAGGGAAAGACGGAGAGAGCTTTCGATTGTCGAAAAAAGCTGCTCCGCCGTGCCCGCGTCAATGCCGTTTTGCGTCAGAACCGAGTCTATGCTTTCCCGCAGGGGAGTAACTACTCCGGAAACAAGACTGTCGGCTATGCTCAGACCCTCCGCGCCGGCGGAAGCCTTGAGCTGCATTAGGGCGATAAGCCCGTATGCGGTCGAGGACAGCAAAAGCCCCGACGCAAAGCTGCGGCGCGTCATTATGCAAAGCGCGCACACCGCCGAAACCGCCACAATCTGCATTGCGAAAAATACCCCGTATGCCGTTCCGAGCCCCATTGTTGCGCACAGCATAATTGCTCCGAGCGCCGTTATCACCTCGACAGCCGCCCCGATAAGCCTGTTCCCGACTATCGTTATCGCCGCGTTGAACGCGCACAGACAGTAAGAAATAAAGGGCGAGCCGAAAGCGAGCGGAAGCAGAAACAGTATGGGACGCAATATTATAAATAGTACGGATTTGTTATTTTCGTTCATTTTTCTTGTTTGATACCTCTGACCTTTTTCCTGTAAGCTTAAATTCATCGATTTTATGCGGAAGAGAGGGCGAAAGCCTCTCAAGCTCACGTTTCATGAAAAGCCGAAGCCGGTTTTCCGAATACTTTGACCCGAGAACCGAATCTACCGCTTTGAAGTCGGGCGTTATCGACGCCGAAACAACAATTCCCGCCGCACGGGTGTCAAAGCGGCCGCTGACCGAACAGCGGCTTATATATCTGCTGCGCCGCAGCTTCGCGGCGATTTCCTCGGGGAAAACAACGCTGTCGCTGTCGCTCATGAGCATTGTTTTCCGTTTCCCCTTTATATCAACGGTTCCGTCCTCGCAAATAAAACCCATATCGCCTGTGCGGAAAACTCCGGAAAACCCCTCGGTCTCGCCGAAATATCCGACAGCAACCGAATCTCCCTTTACGATAAGCTCCCCGCAGCCCTCGTCCGCCGACGAGCTTATTTCGGTAAGCGGAAACGGTCTTTCTTCGGAGTTCCTGCTTATCGCCGCCGCTCCGCATTCGGTAAGATAATAGCAATTGTATACGCTGAAGCCCCAATTCGCAAACTGGAGAAGATTATCCCTGTCGGGATAGCCCCCTCCGCAGATTATCAGCTTCAGACTGTCGCCCATAAGGGAGTGAATTCTGCGGTGAACCTGCTTTCTGAAATCAATTCCCATCGAATGGAGCATGGCTCCGAAGAAATCCGAAACCGTGGCCGTAAGCTTGCGGTGTTTTTTTTCAAATTTTATTTTTAACGATTTTTCAAGCGCGAGCAGCCTTTCCGGAGTACAGGTCAGCACCGTCGCCGACGATTCCGAAATCGCCCTTTCGACGCTGCGCTTCTCGCCGCGCTTTACAACCGAACAGCCGGCGTAAAGAGGCAACAGCAGACCGATAACACAGTCAAATGCTTTTCCCCATGCCTGCGGACTTAAAAAAGTGTATGAGCTTATGTCGATTGTACTTGCAACGGCACGCAGATTTTCGCATATATTTTTGTGTGAAAGCATAGCCGCTTTCCCGTTTTCGGAGGTAAAAAACAAAAACACGGGATCGTCGGGGGAAAGCTCCGGAAGCAAAAGCTCGGCGTCCGGCTCTGCGACGTCAAGCAGCGCCTCGACGTCGGGAAATATGAAAATCTCCGACAGAGATTTAAGGGCTTCGGCGCGCTCGCGGTACTTCGCGCTGAAAAAAATTCCGCTTATGCCGTATTTTCGGATTATTTCTCCCTGCTCGGCTTCGGGAAGAGAAGCGTCAAGCGGAACAACGGGAATCCCCGCCATTGTACAGCCGAACATTGCCGCAAGACCCGAGTATGTCACCTCTCCCATGATTGCGATGGCTTTTCCGTAAAGTCCGAGACCGAGCAGCTCCGCCGCGATGAACCTTGAATGACCGAGCAGCTCGGCAAAGCTGAAGGAGCTTCCGTCACGGTTTATGAAAGCGGTTTTGTCCGACAGCTCCTCGGCACAGTTTATGAGTATGTCGGGGACAAGGACTGCACTTTTCATTCTCGGCTCGCTCCTTTCATGCCCTTATTCGGATAATATACTTCAGTATACCATAAAATTTAAAAGTTGTAAAGTATTTTTGCAATTAATTTATTTTAAAAAACAGGAGGGAGGATTTTTGGCAAACCGCAGCTCGGATTTCCGCCAAAAGGAGGTCATAAGCATAACCGAGGGACGGAGGTTAGGCTTTATCAGCGATGTTGAGATAGATTTTGAAAAGGGCGTGATAGAGTCAATCGTAATACCGGGGCAGGGAAGGTTTTTCGGACTTTTCGGCGCAGCCGAGGATATTCATATCCCGTGGGAAGATATATATAAAATAGGAGACGATTTGATTTTGGTGAAAACATGATTGACAATTGCGTTCTTATGTTATATAATAAACAAAGAAAAGACAATTCGGGAGTGATTTTCATTGAATACGGCAAAACGGATTGCGGCGGCGCTTTTCTGCGCTCTGCTGCTTTTTTCGCAGACAGGGCTTGCGGCTGACGGCAAAACAACCGTTACAATAAAAAACGGAAACTATATAAGTCTCGGCACATACATGGGCGAACCGATTATATGGCGCTGCGTGGGCAGCGACGAAAACGGAACGCTGCTGATAAGCCGCGACATTCTCTGCTATAAGGCTTATGCCGCCGAATACGGTCGGTGGGACAAGTCCTTCCTCCGCACTTGGCTGAATTCCGCCGACGAATCCGTATCCTGGGGGGAATCCGCTCCCGACACGGCAAACACCGACGGCAATGCCTATGCCGACGAAGCCGGCTTCCTCGCGGGCTTTTCCGCCGAGGAACTGGCGCTCATAAAAACCGTTAGCATCAAAAGTATTCTGAACGTAAACTTCTTCGATGACGCGAACACCGGAAGCGAGGTTCATATTTACAATTCCAACGGCGTTTTTTCCCGCTCTATACAGAATTATACAGAGGGATTCGGCATCATGACCGAGGACAGGGTTTTTTGCCTGAATATGAAGCAGCTTGAAACGATGGCTCTAAATTATCCCTCGGAGTTTATATGCGAGCCGCGTGAATCTGCCGTCGCTCAGTCGGGAAACGCAAAAAACGAGGAAAACCGCAGCAATAACTACTATTGGCTCAGAGACTGCATAGGAAATGTCGAATTTCCCGAAGCCGTGCGCTGTGTGTTTCCGAACGGCAGGGTTCTCTTTGCCGACGCCGACGACAGCTCGATAGGCGTGCGCCCCGGAATTTATATTGATAATCGGATAGCGGTTATCGGCGGCAACGGATATGAGGCGTCGCCGTATGTCGTTTCGCAAGCCGGCTCCTCGGCGGCGATAGGCAAGGGCTCGTCAAATGAGGAGCGTGAACGTTTGACCGTCTACGGAGCAAATGCCTCCGTAACCGAAGGCGACTATATAACAATGGGAACTCTCTACGGAAACGAAATTCTGTGGAGATGTGTTGACGTAAACGAAAACGGCGCTCTCATGCTGAGTGAAAAAATCCTCGGCTTCCGTGCTTATGACGCGGCCGGCAGCCACGGCAATTCAAAAAGAGACGCCAACGGAAGCAACAACTGGGCGCTTTCCAATTTGCGTTATTGGCTCAATTCCTCCGACCCCGAGGGCGAGAAGGCGTGGCCGTGCGGCAATAAGCCCAATTCCGAAAAAACCGGCGGCGCCAACGGCTATGCCAACGAGCAAGGCTTTCTCAACAGCTTTTCGCCGGAGGAGCTGCAGTATATAAAAACCGTGGAGATAAAAACGATAATCAGCCCCGTTGATGTTGACGAATCCGCTGTCGGCACCGAAGCCATGGTCATGCGCAGAAATATAAATAACCTTGAAAATTATGACACTGCGTACGCAAGCTATACATATGACAGAATTTTCCTGCCGAGTATGGCGGACGTAAGTGCGATAAAGCGCAATTTCAGCGAGGAAACGCTTGCGATGCCTACGGCTGACGCCGTTAACAGAAACGAAGCGAGCATTGACGGACTGTCGGCGGACAGAACCGCCGCTTGGTGGACTCGTGACGCCGACGCCCGCTCGAACCGTGAGGACAGCGTCCGCACCGTAACGCAGGACGGCTGGGTTGATTCCGAATACGCGGCAACGCCGAGCATAGGAGTTCGTCCCGCGTTTTATCTGAACATGGAAACAATCGCCTTTACGGACGGCGACGGCAGCCTTGACACGCCATACCGCATACAGAGCCACGAATACGGCGAATGGACGGTTTCAAAGGAAGCCGCCTGCACGGAAAGAGGAGTGCGAAGCAGAGTCTGCTCTCTTTGCGGTCACGTCGAGGAGGAAAGTATACCCGCCGCGGGGCATGATTTCGGTGAGGCGACGTCTCGCCGCGCTGGGCTTTATGTTATAAAGGAAAGGGTATGCAAGAGCTGCGGTGAAATATATACCGAACGCAGACTCAGCATTCTCCCCGTCGTTATCGGATTGGTGATTGTCGCGGGAATTTTGGCTGTCGAGCTTATTAAAAGGAAGCGATAAACGAAAACGCTTCGGCAAAGGGGCCTATATATTTCTGATTTGAAGGAATGATAGCAATGGGACTTAATGACACTCCGTCGGGAAACAGAATCCACATCGGCTTTTTCGGAAGGCGCAACGCGGGAAAATCCAGCCTTGTAAACGCGGTGACGGGACAGGCTCTCTCTGTTGTGTCGGAAATCAAAGGAACAACAACAGACCCGGTACGCAAGGCTATGGAGCTTTTGCCGCTCGGTCCGGTTATGATTGTGGACACTCCCGGTATAGACGATGAGGGGGAGCTTGGCGGGCTGCGCGTAAAAAAAGCGAAGCAGGTGCTGAACAGAATCGACGCCGCGATTTTGGTTGTGGACGCAAACGAGGGGCTGAAGAGCGCCGACCGTGAGCTTATCAAAGCTTTTGAACAGCGCGAGGTTCCTTATATAATAGCCTACAACAAGTGCGACGAAGCGGCTTGCCATATTTCCGCCGATAATGAGATTGCGGTCAGCGCGACGGAAAAAACGGGAATATGGGAGCTTAAGGAAAAAATCGCAAGAATAATCAAGGTTGAGGATGAAAAGCTTCGTATAGTCGGCGATTTGATAAATCCCCGCGATGTTGTGGTGCTGATTACTCCGATTGATTCCGCCGCCCCGAAGGGACGGTTGATTTTGCCGCAGCAGCAGACCGTGAGGGATATACTTGATGCGGGCGCGATCGCTGTGGTTGTTCGTGAAACGGAATACAGGGAAACGCTTTCCGCTCTTGCGAAGAAGCCTGTCTTAGTCATAACCGACAGTCAGGCGTTTAAGCTTGCTTCCGAGCAAACTCCGCCCGACATTCCTCTTACTTCGTTTTCAATTCTGATGGCGCGCTATAAAGGCTTTTTGAAAACAGCCGTAAAGGGAGCCGGCGCGCTGAACCGGTTAAAAGATGGCGATAAGGTGCTTATTTCCGAGGGCTGCAGTCACCACCGCCAATGCGAAGACATAGGTACGGTTAAAATTCCGCGTTGGTTAAAGGAATATACGGGCAAGGAGCTTCAGCTTTCCCATACCTCCGGAACGGAATTTCCCGAGGAGCTTTCGGAATACTCCCTTGTAATCCATTGCGGGGGCTGTATGCTCACGGAAAAGGAAATGCGCTACAGAATGAGGTGCGCCGTAGAGCAGGGAGTGCCGTTCACAAACTACGGCACGGCAATAGCGTGTATGAACGGGATTTTAAAAAGAAGCCTTGAAATTTTCCCCGATTTGCTTGATGAACTTGAGGAAACGGAATGAGTCGGCGTTCAGGCGGAGCGCGCATAATATTAATAATTTCTTAACAAATTGATATAAAAAATTTCTTTTATCGGGTATATCATTGTGTATATGGATATAA
>CAZICW010000032.1:15427-17702 GCA_964537995.1 uncultured Oscillospiraceae bacterium | reverse complement strand
AAGGGCGTAGGTCGGGTAACCGGCGCGAGAGTTCGAATCTCTCCTTCTCCGCCAAGGCGAAACACTCGTTTGAGTGTTTCGCTTTTTTCTTGTTTCAGAGCGTAACGGCAGTGATTCCCTGATTTCCCAAAATCGCGCGCGGCATCCTCCGAAGGCAGTCATTTGCCGACAGAGCGGGAAAAATAAATATGTTATTTTTTGGTCAATACGCACAAAATACTATTGACGTTTCGCCCGATTTGTTATATAATAATGTCAGGCAAGGGCGGCAAAACCCAATACCTTCAAAAATAAACAGAGAAAATAACACAACAAGGAGGATCAATTATGAAAATCAACATCTATACGCGCAAAATCACTCTTGACGACGCACAGAAAAAAATGATTACAAAAAAGGTTTCAAAGCTTGGCAAATTTTTTGACGACTCAGCCGAAGCCAATGTCGCGGTAAGCGAGCAGCGTGAACAGAAAATTGTTGAAATCACGATTTCATCGAAAGATATGATATACCGCGCCGAGGAACGCGACAGCGAGGTTTACAACGCGGTTGACGAAAACATAGAGGCTATTGAACGTCAGATACGGAAAAACAAAACCCGTCTGGCAAAGCGTCTGCGTTCGGGACTTGATGTGACCGCGCCGGAAACCTTCTTCGTTGACGCAAGCGACAGCGGCGACAGCGACATTCGCATCGTCCGCACAAAAACTCACCACATAAAGCCGATGAATCCCGAGGAAGCGGTTTTGCAGATGAATCTGATAGGTCATGCATTTTATGTGTTCCTCAATTCCGAGACTGACCAGACCGCAATTGTATATAAAAGAAAGCAGGGCGACTACGGCCTTATTGACGTTGAATAAATTGTTTCATTCATGCGGAGGCGGACAAGCCTCCGCATGAATTTTTAGAGGGGATTTTTAATGCTGCATATTGAACGGGCAATAATTGTCGAAGGAGTATACGACCGCAAACGCGTCGGCGAAGTCTGCGATGCCTGCTGCTTTGAAACGGACGGCTTCAAAATTTTCCGCGACAGGGAAAAACGTGAGCTTATCCGTTTGCTGGCGCGGGAGCGCGGACTTATTGTGCTTACCGATTCCGATCGCGCGGGGCTTATGATAAGAAGCTGCGTTCACAATATCACGGGCGGGAATGGCGTTGTAAACGCTTATATTCCCGAAATTTACGGCAAGGAGCGCCGCAAGGACAAGCCCTCCGCCGAGGGAAAGCTGGGCGTCGAAGGAATGAACCGCGAGGCTCTGACTGAGGTTTTGCGTCCCTTTGCGTCCGAAGCCGGTCTTGTGGGCGAAAAGGTTACAAAGACCGATTTTTACGAAATGGGGCTTAGCGGCGCGGACGGCAGCCGCAAACGCCGCGAGCGCGTCTGCGCAAGCCTGAAAATTCCCGTTTCTCTGTCCGCGAACGCCATGCTCGACGCGGTTAATGCAATAATGACAAAAAAGCAGTTCGCCGAGCTGCTAAATTCCCTAAATTTGTGACTTTACAAAAATAGAATAATCTGCTATACTAAATTAAAAAGGAGGCAAAAAATATGCAATTACGCTGTAAAAAAACAAAAATTCTTTCGCTTATGCTTGCGTTCTTGCTTCTGCTTTCGTTTGCTCCGTCGGCTCTTGCCGCCGAGCTGGAGCTGGAGGAAATTTACGATTCCTACGGCTTTGGGGAGGAAATTTTTATTTGCGGCACCGCTCCCTCATACGGCGTTCTGATTTCGTTTGCCGATTCGTCCGGAAATTACAAGTATATGAATACGATAACGTCAGCTACGCTTGCGGAGGGCGTTTATCTCGGCATAAACGGCAGCTGGGCGGTCGGAAGCTACGTTCTCAGCGTAGCAAGCGGCTCGGCGTCGGCGATTTATTATATTGATGTGGTTGAGAATCGCGTTGACCATACGGGTTCGTCGTCAACAGGCTCTTCGGGCGGCAAAACAAGCGTAACGGCAACGGACATTTCCATTTCCGAGACAGAGCTTGAGCTGAAGGTCGGCGAAAGCGCGACCGTTACGGTTACGGGCGAAAAATCAACATTCAAGTGGACGACCGATGACGGCGATAAAATTACCATTGCAAGTCCCTCCTCCTCCGTCTCGGAGATAACGGCCAAGAAAACCGGAAAGGCCGTTGTATGGGTATACTGCGGGAACAACTATGCGACGCTTAACATAACAATATCTCCGGCGGATAAAACCGCCTCCGTAAGCTCCGGCGCTTCGGGCAACGGCTCCGTCAGCGAAGAAAAGACCGAAGAAAA
>CAZICW010000032.1:0-15327 GCA_964537995.1 uncultured Oscillospiraceae bacterium | reverse complement strand
TCCTCGGATGAGATGTTCTCCGACCTTGATTCGGCCCCATGGGCCGCGGAAAGCATAAACGCGCTTGCCAAGGCGGGAATAGTGAGCGGCATGGGCGACGGGACGTTTGCCCCCTCCGAAAACGTAACGCGCGCGCAGTTTGTGAAAATGATTGTCGAGGCCTTTGACTTCACCGGCACGGGAACAGCTTCGTTCAGCGACGTTTCAGCCGAAGACTGGTTTTCGGAATACGTTCTTATTGCCGCAAACAACGGCATTGTCAGCGGCTACGGAGAAAATTTCGGCCCGAACGACAGCATAATCTGTCAGGATGCGGCTCTGATTGTCAGCCGCGTACTCAGCATGAAGGAAATTGAACTTAAATTCAGTCCGACCGATGAATCGGAGGCGTCCGAATACGCGCGCGCGGCGATCGGACTTCTCAAGGCAAACGGCATAATAACCGATGAAATGGGCTTTTCCGCCTTTGAAAAAGCAACAAGAGCGCAAAGCGCTTTCCTTATTTACGGCGCGTACAGGTTGAAACAGGCCTTATGAGCGAGCGCGATAAGAACAGCATACACAGCGGTCACCGCGGGCGGATAAGGCTTCGGTTTGAAACCGAGGGGCTGGCTTCCTTTGCTCCGCACGAGGTGCTTGAGTTTTTACTTTTTTACGTTATATCGTACAGAGACACGAACGAGCTTGCGCACAGGCTGCTCGACAAATTCGGGCGGCTGGACAGGGTGCTTGACGCCGACATCAGCTCCTTGACGGAGGTTGACGGTATCGGATACAACGCCGCCGTATTTTTGAAGCTGATACCTCAGGCAGCGCAGTATTATGTGCGGGAGCGGTTTCAGGAAGACGTCCGCATAGAAAACAGCGAGCAAATGGGAAAATATATGTGTTCGCGGATAGGGTTTTACGCAAATGAGGTTTTCGCGGTTTCCGCTTTTGATTCGCGCCGTCGGGAAACGGCTTTTGAAATTCTGGACAAGGGGATTGTTTCTCAAACCACTGTGCATATGCGCAGACTTGCCGAATTTGCCATAGCCCATCGCGCCGAAATGCTTGTCATAGCTCACAACCACGTCACCGGCGAACCCATTCCCTCTCAGGCGGACAGGGAAACCACAAAGCGTATATGTGTCGGACTGAGGCAAATCGGGATCACGGTTTCGGATCATATAATCGTTTCGGGAGAAAAATACTACAGCTTTTCGGAAAACGGCATTATGCCGATTTAAATACTTAGACGGAGGATTCTGACATGAGCAAACGCATCTTTGTTGAAAAAAAGCCGGGCTTTGACGTTGAAGCGAAGGGGCTTCTTCACGACCTTCGGCACACACTTATGATTGAAGGGCTGGAGGCTCTGCGCGTGGTAAACCGCTACGACATCGAGGGCATAACCGACGAGGAATATTCCGCCGCCCGCAGTCTGGTTTTTTCGGAGCCGCCCGTGGACTA
Source organism: uncultured Oscillospiraceae bacterium (assembly GCA_964537995.1). Lineage (GTDB taxonomy): Bacteria > Bacillota > Clostridia > UMGS1883 > UMGS1883 > JAFLUQ01. The sequence goes on along the minus strand of CAZICW010000032.1, from coordinate 13,875 downwards.
CGCGTTTGATGAAAGCATAGACATAGCCGAGGACGAGAACGTGATAGCCTACGAGCTGCTTCCGGGGCAGTATGACCAGCGCGCGGACAGCGCGGCGGTTTGTGTCCAAATTTTGACAACGGGTGAAAAACCCGTCGTCCGCGCGGCAAAGCTGATAATTTTTAAAGGAAGGGTATCGCTTGGCGACATTGAGCGTATAAAAAAATATGTAATCAACCCCGTCGAGGCTCACGAGGCGGATATGGAAAAGCCCGAAAGCCTTGCCATGCAAGCGGATGTGCCTCCCGACGTCGCCGAGGTCAGGGGATTTATTGACGGCGGTGACGGCGAGCTTGAAGCCCTCTCGGCAAAAATGGGCTTTGCAATGGATATGGATGATCTTCGGTTCTGCCGCGAATATTTTAAAAGCGTCGAGCATCGCAATCCCACATTTACGGAAATGCGCGTAATCGATACATATTGGTCCGATCACTGCCGCCATACAACCTTTACGACAATTTTTGACGAAGTGGAAATTGATGACGGCTTTACGGCGCTGAAGCAGTCGTTCGGTCACTACCTTGACGCGAGAAAAGCTCTTTACACAGGCAAAAAGAAAAATATGTGCCTTATGGATTTGGCAACCATAGCCATGAAGGAGCTTAAGGCGGCGGGCAAGCTTGACGATTTGGACGAAAGCGAGGAAATAAACGCCTGCTCGATAAATATAACCGCCGACATAAACGGGAAGCCCGAACCGTGGTTGGTAATGTTCAAGAACGAAACCCATAACCATCCCACGGAAATTGAGCCGTTCGGCGGAGCCGCCACCTGTTTGGGCGGAGCCATACGCGACCCTCTTTCGGGCAGAAGCTATGTCTATCAGGCTATGAGAGTAACGGGTAGCGGTGATCCGCGCACTCCCGTAAAGGACACTCTTCCCGGCAAGCTTCCGCAGCGGAAAATTACCCGCACCGCCGCTGCGGGCTACAGCTCCTACGGTAACCAGATAGGGCTTGCTACGGGGCAGGTCGCGGAAATTTACCACCCCGGATATGTGGCGAAGCGCATGGAAATCGGCGCGGTTGTCGGCGCGGCTCCAAAGGATCACGTTATACGCAAGGCTCCCGAAAAGGGCGATATGGTAATCCTGCTCGGCGGACGCACGGGCCGCGACGGCTGCGGCGGAGCCACAGGCTCCTCCAAGGCGCACAATGTCAATTCGCTTGAAAGCTGCGGCGCCGAGGTTCAGAAGGGTAATCCCCCCGAGGAACGCAAGCTCCAGCGTCTGTTCAGAAACGGCGCCGTAACCCGTATGATAAAGCGCTGCAATGATTTCGGCGCCGGCGGCGTCAGCGTCGCCATAGGTGAGCTTGCTGACGGATTGGATATAAATCTCGACGCCGTTGCGAAAAAATATGAAGGTCTTGACGGAACCGAGCTTGCAATAAGCGAAAGTCAGGAAAGAATGGCGGTAGTGGTTAACGCGGCTGACGCGGACAAATTTATCGCCGAAGCGAACAAGGAAAACCTTGAAGCAGCCGTTGTCGCAGAGGTTACGGACACCAACCGTCTGCGCATGAGGTGGCGCGGCAAAGCAATAGTTGACATAAGCCGCGATTTTTTGAATACAAACGGGGCCGAGAAGCACGCCAAAATATATGCCGAAGCTCCCGCGGACGAGCTTTTTCCCGAAACAGTAACCGATGACGTCGAAAAAAAATGGCTTGAAACCGTTTCCGATCTGAATGTTTGCAGTCAAAAGGGACTTTCCGAACGCTTTGACAGCTCTATAGGCGCAAGCACCGTGCTTATGCCCTTCGGCGGAAAATATCAGCTCACGCCCGCGGAAGGTATGGCCGCAAAGCTCCCGCTCAGCGAAGGTGAAACCTCCACCGCCACCGTTATGGCATACGGCTATAATCCGTATTTGACGGAAAAAAGCCCCTATCACGGCGCAATATACGCGGTTGTGGAATCAATTTCCAAGATAGCGGCTATGGGCGCTGACTACAGCAAAGCGCGCCTTACGTTCCAAGAATATTTTGAACGGCTCGGCTCCGATCCGAAACGCTGGGGAAAGCCCTTCGCGGCGCTTCTGGGCGCTTATACGGCACAGCTCCAAATAGGTACGGCGGCAATCGGAGGAAAGGACTCCATGAGCGGCTCGTTCGGCGATATGGATGTTCCGCCGACGCTTGTTTCGTTTGCGATAGCCGTTGAAGACGCGGGGCGCATACTTTCGCCGGAATTTAAAAAGGAAGGCAGTTTCATTGTCTATCTTCCGCTAAACCGCCTAAATGACGGAACTCCCGATTTCCATGCCCTCCACAAAAACTATTCCGCGATGTATAAGGCTGCCGGCGGCGGCAGGGTGCTTTCCGCGGCGGCGCTGAAAATGGGCGGAATTTGCGAAGCGATAAGCAAGATGGCGTTCGGAAATAAAATCGGAGCAAAAATAGACTACAGCGGCGACCTTTTCGCCCCGAATACGGGCGGACTTATCGTTGAAACCGATGACAGCGGTCTGTTCGCGGAGCTTGGCGGAATTGTACTCGGAACAACCGGCGGCAGCTCAATCACGGTAAACGGAACCGAAATCCCGCTCGAAAAAGTGCTTGAGGCTTGGACTTCTCCGTTGGAAAGAATATTCCCCACCAAAGCGCGGGAGGAGCAAGCTCCCCTCGACGATTATCTCCACTCCGGCAATGCCGTGCATATCGCGCATAGCAGAACCGCAAAGCCGAAGGTATTCATTCCCGTTTTCCCGGGCACAAACTGCGAATATGACAGCGCGCGACAGTTTATCAAGGCGGGCGCGGAAACCGAGATATGTATTTTCAATAACCTCTCTCAGCAGCGCGTTGAGGAATCGCTCCGTGCCTTTGCCGAAAAAATAGATCAAAGTCAGATTATAATGTTCCCCGGCGGATTCAGCGGCGGCGACGAGCCTGACGGAAGCGGAAAATTCATTGCAACCGCTTTCCGCAATCCCCGTGTCCGCGAAGCCGCAATGAGGCTTTTAAACGATCGCGGAGGCCTTATTCTCGGCATCTGCAACGGCTTTCAGGCGCTTGTCAAGCTCGGACTTCTGCCCTTCGGAGAAATCCGTGATATAGACGAATCATGCCCGACGCTGACGTTCAACAATATCGGTCGCCATGTGTCGCAAATGACCTATACAAAGGTTGTCAGCAAGCTCAGCCCGTGGTTTGGCAGAGCGGAGCTTGGCGGAGTGTACGCCGTACCGGTGTCGCACGGAGAGGGACGCTTTGTCGCAAGCGGCGAGCTGCTTGAAAAGCTCAGAAGCAACGGTCAGATTGCCACCCGATATGTTGACCTTGACGGCAAACCCACCCACAATATTGCCTTCAATCCCAACGGCAGCATTGACGCAATTGAGGGTATAACAAGTCCCGACGGACGTATTCTCGGGAAAATGGGACACAGCGAACGCAAAGGGAACTTTGTCGCGAAAAACATCGCCATGGACAAGGATCAGCTGATTTTTGAGAGCGGCGTTGACTACTTTAAATAATGGGGGAAACAAAAATGAAAAAAATCCTGTCACTTATTCTTGCCGTCTGCCTGCTTTCCGTTCCCGCCGCCATGGGCGCGGAGGTTGAAAGCGGCGCGGATTTGAGGGTTGTTGCCGTATGCGACAACGAAAGCATTGAGGTCGGGGATCAGTTTTTGGTTAAAATCATGCTCGACGGCAATTTTGACAAATATTTGACATACAGCGTCGTCGGCAGCTTCGATTTTGAAACGGCGGAGCTTGTGGCTCCCGTATATAAGGACGACGGCTTCAGCATAGTCTGGAATGAGTTCAGCAACGAGAGCGGCGTCTTTCAGTTTGACGCGGCTGACATTGCTCATTTAAGCGGAAGCGATGATGCCCTTATATGCTCGTTGCTGTTCAAGGCAAAAAAGGCCGGCAGCTTCAGCGTAAGGCTTGGTCACGCTTCCTCCGAGGATGCGGATTTCTTTCTCGGACGCGCAAGCGGGAGCGGAGATAAGTACGATTACGACTTCACTGTCGAGAGCTTTGAAACCGAGATAAGCGAAAACAGCGGCAGCGACAGCGTTGTCATAATTTCCGAAAAAAAGAAAGCAACACCCTATGACGACATGGACGACCATGAATGGGCGGAAATAGCCGTCGGCGCGCTGTCTCGGCTGGGCGTGCTGGACGGAATTGCCGAAGAGAGTTTCGAGCCTGACAAAAGCGTCACTCGCGGCGAATTCACGGCTATGCTTGTCCGCAGCGCAAAAATTGAGGGGAGCGGGGATCTGTTTCCCGATGTTCCCGAGGATTATCCCTTTGCGGAGGAGCTTGCGGCGGCAAAGGCGGCAGGCATTGCTCTCGGCGGCGAAGACGGGAATTTCAATCCTGACGCGACCGTGACCCGTCAGGATATAAGCGCCTTTGTATACCGTGCGCTCAAGTACAAAAACAAGATTAAGACCTACGATTCCTCCGTTCTTGCCGCCTTTCCCGACAGTGATGAGATAAGCGGCTACGCGGTTCCCTCTATGACGGCAATCGTCGGCGCAAGACTTATGAAGGGCGACGACAAGGGTATGCTGAATCCCTCAAAGGAAATGACCCGCGCCGAAGCCGCCGTGCTGCTCGAAAGCGTTATAATCCACATCAAGCTTGTTAAATAGTTAAATCGAACCGTGCGCAAAAATCTCAAAAAAACTCTTGACATTCGGCGAAATCTATGGTACTATATTTTAGTAACCGCATAGAAAAGGCTCTCAAGTCCGTGTGTCGGACGCCTTAATAGCGAGTCTGTAAAAACGGGAGGTGCAACAAATGTACGCAGTAATCAAGACGGGCGGAAAGCAGTATCAGGTTAAGGTAGGCGACGTTGTTTTCGTTGAAAAGCTTGATGCCGAGGTTCAGTCCGACGTAACCTTCAGCGAGGTTCTTGCCGTAGCCGATGATAATGACGGCTTTAAGGCGGGTACTCCCACTGTTGAGGGCGCAAGCGTAAGCGGCAAGGTGCTGGGTCAGGGCAAAAACAAAAAAATTTATGTTTTCAAGATGAAGCCCAAAAAGGGCTACAGAAACAAGACCGGTCACCGTCAGCCCTATACCAAGGTCGAAATTACGGCCATAAACGCGTAAAGCCATGATTAAATTCGCTATTTATCGCGGCAAAGGCGACAAAGTCACAAGGCTTGCAATCAAGGGACATTCCGGCTATGCCGAGAAAGGCTTCGACATCGTGTGCGCGGCGGTTTCAACCGCGCTTTGGATGGCAATAAAAGGCATAGAAGATCAAGGACTGGCCGAGGTGAGCTATGAACAGGATGACGCGTTCGTGGACTGCCGTCTGTCGGAACAGCGCGACAGCGCGGCGGACGCAATACTTAACAGCCTGCTTCTCACCGTAAACGAACTGGCAAAGCAATATAAGAAAAATATTTTTCTCGTAAGCGGCAAGCCGAATGACTAACCTTTAATTTTTGAGAGGAGTGAAAATAATGTTCGCACTTAATATTCAGTTGTTTGCCCATAAAAAGGGCGTCGGTTCCACCAAGAACGGTCGTGACAGCGAGTCTAAGCGTCTGGGCGCCAAGCGTTCCGACGGTCAGGAGGTGCTTGCGGGCAACATTCTCGTCCGTCAGCGCGGGACAAAAATCCATCCCGGCACAAATGTCGGAATCGGCAGCGACGACACTCTTTATGCCCTTGTAAACGGCAGGGTAAAGTTTGAGCGTAAGGGCAGAGATAAGAAGCAGGTAAGCGTATATTAAAAACAGAAAAAATCCAAAAGAACGCGGCAAAATATTGCGGCGTTCTTTTTTTGCTGTATTATTCACATTCCCTACTTCTCCGAACCGCAGGCGGCGCGGCGAAACTGTTGTTTCGGTTATCGGCAGCCGTTCGCCTTGTCCGATTAGCAATTTATGAATTCAAAATGACCGAGGCAGCCGCCTCGGTCATTTGTTGCTTTATGCTGTTTTACTTTGTCGCAAAGCGAAGTAAGGGATTCAGATTTTCAAGGGAGCCGAACAGCATAGCCTTAACTTCGGACGCACCGCTTGCCGCCGTATAGGAAAGCTCCGCCGTTTCACCGGGTCCGATGCTTACCTTCTTTTTCTCAGCCTTCAAAAGCTCTCCGTCGGAGGAATACTGCGCAACAACAAGCACGCCGTTAAGAACCTCGCCGACCGCGGTTACAACCGCTTTATTGCCGCTGAAGGAGATATAGGAAGCGGTCGCGGGATCAATGATGTATACCGTACCCGCATTGGGAACGCTTGTGTCAATCTCGGAATCGTCAATTATGCAGTTCGGATATTTTTCAGAGAAATCGTATGATGAATCCTTTTCAACGATTACTTCACCGGCCGCTGCGCCGTTGACATTAACCTTTATTTTGGAGCCCATGCCCGCAAAGGTCACATTGGCAATTTCGTAAATTTCAAAGTCGCTGTAATAAAGGTAGCTCGCGCTCCATGCGCCGAGAGAAATCATAATGTAAGGATTCGACGCCGTTGAGGGCAAATTGATGACCGTCGCATAATCATTTGCTCCGACGGCATGAGCTCCGTCGTCACGCGACGGCATTGTGCCGATAGTCGGGAAATCGGTATCATTTGTAGCGTTTGCCGTCCACGACGAGAATCCGCCGTAATCGGAAACTCCGTAAAGCGATGCTCCGCAGGTCTTGGGACTTCCGTAGCCGTAGCCTTCGGTGCCGACCAAAGCGCGCATACCGGAGTTGTTCTGATTGGACGTCGCCTCTGTGCCGGCATTATATACGCGGTAGGCAACATAGTAGCTCTTTCCGGCCTCGGCCTTGAAGAAGGTTCTTATCGTACCATCGCTGGCGCCGCCGACATTTCCGTTTGATGTATAAATGGAGTTGCCGCTCTTTGCGTAACCGGAATCGACCACCGACCAATTGGCCGACAGACTTCCTCCGTTAGAAGCATTTGTCCAGCCGTTTGTGCCGTCTGTAAAGTCGCCGTTTGTAACTATATTCGCGGCGTCCTTCTCGATGGGATAGCTCTTGCCGTCCACTTCAACCCAGCGATAGTCGTTTTTATCTCCGTCTCCTCCCGAAGAGCCTTCAATGGCGTAAAATACGTTCACCGTAGCGGTTACCTCAAGTCCTGCCGCCGTACCTGTTATAACGGTTGTCGTGCCTTCGGCAAACGCGGCGGGAACATTGCTCCAAACAACGTCGGTTTCTTTAACGCTTCCGTCGGTATAGGTTACGCTTACCTGAGCCGGAAGTTCGGGAGTTTCGGACGAAGCGTAATCGAGTACCACGTCTTCGGCGGAAACGGGTGAAAGCTCAATGAAGTAAAGATTAATCACGTTTCCGCTTCTGTTGACCGTTGTGCTGTCAACGCTTGTCGTGTCGTAGAAATAGGTAACGCCGCCGACAGTAATGTCCTCCTTGAGAGAGGCGTCGGCAGTATATGTCGCGCTGCCGTTGTTATAGCCGTCAACATCGGAAATTACCGTTGAATCCTTAAGCTTTGCGCCTGTTGCGCGGTCAAGGTAGTTAACCGTTACATCTGCCGTATAGTCAACCGTAACCTCGTATATGAGAACCTTCGCAAACTTCATAACGCCCGCGGCCCAGCTGCTCTGCAAATATACATAGTCCGATTCGGAAACAAAGGTTTTCTCAAATTTTGTCCATTTGCCGTTAACCATATCCGCGCCGAAGGTAAACAAATCCGTGCCGGAATTTTCGTAGTTCGAGCCGCTGACCGCATAGCCGTTGGAAACGCGGTTATACTGATAGTTTCCGCTTTCGGGCTTGGCGCCGCCGACATAGAATGACATATAGTATGTTTTGCCCTTCTCAACATTCCATATCGTGCCTATGCTCGCCGTATCGGTTTTTCCGCCTGTCGTTATCAGCAGAGCGTTCGCGCCGATTTCTTCGTCATATTCTATTGTCGCGCCGGAAATAGCCGTGCCGAGACGGTTCGTCCAGCCGTTTGAGTTGCCGGTTGTAAGATAGCCGTTCGTAGCATAGTTCTTCGTTCCCAGGAAACGGAGCGTTATGACATTGTCTCCGTCCTCCGTCACCGTAACGGTCGATACGCCGGAGTTGTCATAGTAGTACAGATAATCCTCGCTCGCCATCTCGCTCTTTTGCTCATCGGTTGCGGAAACGGTTTCGCCTACAATGCCGTAAATTGTTTCGCTGTCTTTTATCTTTTTGCCTTCGCTGTCAACGAACTCAACCGTAACGGGAAGCATTCGCTCAAAGTAAAGGTTAATCACATTGGCCTCGCCGGTTTCTCGATCGATTACGACCTTAACGCTGTCCGTGCTTGCCGTGTCATAGCCGTAAATCTCGCCGTCAACGGTTATATTGGCCTTGTCGTCGTCGGTTGCCGTATAGGTTTCATTGCCGATGACATAGGTTTGCGTTCTCGGATCCTTAAGCGCTTCACCGGTGTCCTTATCAAGATAGTTTATGGTTACGTCGCCGTAAAAATCAATATCAACCTCTGTAAGAATGAAGTTGTCGAACGCCCAGCGCGCGTCGGCGTTTGACGAGTTGGAGTCGTTCGCCGTGCTGCGGTTAAGCCATTTTGCGGCAACAAGAAGATAGTGATAGGTGCTGTCGGTTATTATGCGTGTCTTATATGTCTGCCAGCCGTCGGCGGCGGATATACCGGCGCCGTCGCCCGCAAGATAGTTCATTCCGCCGTACTTGGAATTGTACTGCTCCTCGGCGCCGCCGCTGTTCGTCACATACGCGGCGATATACTGCTCCTCGGATTCGCCGTCGCCGACATACTTAACATCGAAGCTGAGGTCATAGACCTTGTTTTCTCCGAGATTGGTATAGGTTCTGATCGAATACGGACTGGAAAGAGCGGCGTGTCCCGTTGAAACAATGTAGCCGTTTCCGGTTTCGCTGTCGGTTTCATATGTAAAGTAGTCGGTAGTCATTGCCGCCGTACCCTTGGTTCTGCTGTCATTGCCGTTTACGCCGACGGTCCAGCCGGGAATTTTCTTGCCGTCAAGGGCTTCCTCAAAGCTGCCGTTTGAAATCAGCGATTCGGGAACGCCGGTAATAACGTCGGCTTCAAAATCAATTTCAAATCCGCGGTACGCCACGGTCGCGGAAAGCGTAACCTTTGTCTGCTTGTCGGGAGCGTTATAAACGCCGCTGTCGGAAATAATTTCGGGATTGGAGCTTGACCAGCCGCTGATAACGCTGCCGTCATAGCCGCTCACCGTCTTGGGAAGCGTTATGTCGGAATCTACCATGCGCGGAAGCACCGTCTTCGCCGCTTCGTAAAGCGCGGTTCTGAAGCCCGCCGCCGTAAACCAATAGGTTCTTTCCGCATAAAAATCTCCGTCAATCATCGAGAACGCGACCGTAAGTCTCACAACCGTATCGTCGGCGGGAGCCGTAAACTTGCCGCTGTCAGAGATTATGTCGGGGTTGTCGGACGACCACGTCGCGATAAAATCGGACTTGCTCAGCGTCGGCAAGGTCATGTCGCCGCTTATCACGTCGCCGTCGGAATAACCGAACTTCCAGCTCTTCATCGCGGAGCCGAACGCTTTTGTCGTGCTGTCCGTATATGCCTCATAAATCGCAAAGTCATCAAAGCAGACGGAATTTGCGGATAACGCGTAAATGTTGAGAAGCAAATAATTGCCCGCCGGAACGGTTACAAATGCTTCAAAGCTCTCCCATTCGGGCGAAACGTCATATTCCGTATAGCCGCTTATTCCGCTTTCGCCGTCATTGCTCTCGGCGGCAAGGGAGAAGCTTGCGCCGCTGTCGGAGACGGATTTCGCATAGAATACAACATAATAATTCTTTGACGAGTTTGACGTATTCTTAATGTAATGCTTTATCGATCCGGGCTTATTCGGGTCGTTGATATTCGTGGAATTATATGTATCCGACGCGAGGACAAGCGAATAATTCCCCGTCATGGCTTCGGAGCTTCTTTCCCAGACGCCGGTTCCCTCCACGGGGCTGGCGTTCATGACCGCCGTATAAGCAACTCCGTTGCTTCCGCGCCATTTACCTGTTGTAAGCTGTTTTTCCCACGCGTCAGATTCAAACGAACCGTCCTCGATAAGATTGGAGCCGGAAAGTCTGTAAGCCGTTTTGCCGTCGCTGAGAATGATAGCCGTCACCTCGGCGGCGGACGCCGTCAGCGCCATCGCGGGAAGCAACGCCATTATCATTGCAACGGCGGTTAAAAATGCAATGGTCTTACGAATTCTCATTGATTTTCCTCCTCAAAAAAATAATACCTTTTATAAATTTTGCACAAGCAAGTCCAAGGCTTAACTCATGTTATTATACATATATACTATACCACATTCCAAAACAAAAGTACAGTTGTTTCTTTTCGTCATTTCTAATAAATTTAACCGTTTCTTTTTGTGCATTTTGTTAGAGCGAGCCGTTTTTAAGCGGCGCGCAAAAGTCGGCGGGCAATTGCGGAATAAACCAAATAAACAGGTACAAGACACCGCTTTGTACCTGTTTGTTTTTACTCACCGAATTTTCTACAGCCAGCCCTTAAATATCGCCTGAACATCGTTGTTAAGGCTGTTCATGTTATCAATTACCTCCTGCTTTAGGAGGTTTATATCCAAGTATGTAACCTGACAAAGTCCGTTATACTCCGCGCGCACCGCAAATTTATTGTGTCCCTCGGAAAGACTTACCTGCTTGTAAAACACCCCCGCGGCGCCGATAGTTGACTGCAAAGCCTCGCCGTCGGCGTTAAGCGCAATCGAATAGGTTCCGTCGGCGGCGGCGGTATAGTACGCGACACTTACGCCGTTTTTGCCCGTTCCCGTTATTCCGTATGTAGTTTTTGTCGTCGCCGAATTATTTGCTTCCGGTTTTTTTACAACTATCAAATCCGACGCGGTGCTGACTTCATCGCCTCCGATTGACGCGGGATGCGCCGCAAAAGCGCAAATACCCGAAAACAATATGAGTATAACGGCTGAAATCGCACTGATCCGCTTCATTTCGCGTTCCAAGCCTTTCTGCCCACAAAACTGCCTGTTCCCAACCGCACGTGAGCCTGCGGCAAGGGACTGCGGTAAACCAAAACTCGCTGAAATGTCCACCGTCTCTTTGGCGGCGGGCGCATATCCGTCAAGAACGGGCGGCAAATTATACCCTCCGCGCTCCGCTTAACCGCACGGCGCAAGGAAAATCCCTTCCGTCCGAGCGTTATAACATATTCACTGTTATATTATGTGATTTGACCGATGGCTTTACTATGAATTTATTATACAGCACTTATATTACAGAACTGTTACATACAGGTTAATTGTTGTTTACAATACAGGCTCAACCTCAGCCTCCGGATTTTCACGGAAAAGCGGAAGCACAATCGAAACCGCCGTTCCGCCGGGAATATGGCTTTCTATGGATATTGTTCCGCCGTGGCGTTCGACAATTTCCTTCGCGATTGCCAGTCCGAGTCCCGTGCCTCCGCTCTGACGGCTTCGCGCCTTATCCACGCGGTAGAAGCGTTCAAAAATATGCGGAAGATCCTCCCGCGGGATTCCCATGCCGTTGTCGGTCACGCGGAGAAGGGCGTTTTGCCCGTCATTGCCGCACTCGACAATTATTTTCCCGCCGTCAAGGGTATATTTTATCGCATTTGAAACAATATTTGTCAGCACCTGCTCAAGCTTGTCCCTGTCGCCGAAGAAGCCGCAGCTCTCGCTTTTGGGAACAAACTCAAGGCTGTGGTTGTGCGATTTCGCGTTTATGCTCAGCTTTTGCGTCACGCTGCGGGAAAGCTCCATAAGGTCGAAAGTGGTACAGTTCAGCCGCTGCTTCGTGTCGTCAAGCTTGGAAAGCGTCAGCAAATCCTTGACAAGACGGGTCATGCGGTCGGTTTCCTTGTCGATTACCCTTGCAAAGCCGGCGGTCGCTCCATCCGAGCGGCCCTCTTCATCCTCGATGTCTATGATTGTTTCGGCATAGCCCTTTATCGTGGTCAGCGGAGTGCGCAGCTCGTGCGACACGTCAGCCACAAATTCGCGGCGGGATTTTTCCAGACGGAGCTGCTTTGTAATGTCCCTGAACACGACTATAACGCCCGATGAGAACACATTTTCCGCGTTGAAGGGAACGAAAAACACCTTATAGTTTCTGTCGTCCTTTTCAACGTCGAACTCCAGCGTCTGCCCTTCGTCAAGGTAGAGTACGCGGCTCATCGTCACGTCAAGCCCCAGACCGGAGCTGAAAATTTCATCGAAGTCGCTGTCCCTGCAGTCACCGAGGATGCTCACGCAGGCGGGGTTTTCATGTATAACCCGTCCCGTGCCGCTGTCAAAGGCAATTATGGCGTCGGTCATGTGCAACAGCACGGTTTCAATCTTATTCTTTTCCGCGGCAATATCGGCAAGATTTTCGTCAATCTGCGCCGCCATAGTGTTGAACGCCATAGTCAGCCGCCCTATTTCGTCGCGGGACTGAACCTCAATTTTGTGCTTGAAGTCGCCGGCAGCCATTTCCTGCGCTCTGTACTGCAAGGTGGAAATCGGAGCGATTATCGTTCTCGAAAGCACAAAGCCCAAAATCAGACTGAACAGTATTCCGAAAAGTATTGCCCAAAGTATATTCACGAAGATGTTTTGGGTTATGTCGTAAACCTCCTCCTTCGTGTCGCGCACGCTTATGATATACTTCGCGTTTCCGTTTTTATCGGTTATCGGCACCGCATAATCCATGTACGAAGCGTCGCTTTCTATATTGTCGCCCGTCATTCCCGCCATCGCGGAGACGATGTTCGGCGTTGTAAAAAAGCTCCCGCCGTCGCTGTCGCTTCGGGCAAGCACGCGGCAGGTGGAGGCGTCCAGAATATAGTAATTGCGGAAGGAGTCTATACCCATTCTCACGGAGTAAACCTGAAGCAATTTTTCCATTTCGTCAACGGCTTCGTCCTCCTCGGCGGCTTCCGACAGCTCGGCAAGAAGCTGCCGGCCGAAAACCTGATCGCTCATTGTGGTTTTAAAGTCATTAAGGTAGTACGAGGAAATGTTTTGCAGCAAAAACGTACCCACCACAACCATAACCGATATGGTGAGCAAAAGGAAAATCGCTATTATTTTCCACTGAATACTCTTAAACATATCCGCACTTCCGTTTTTTATTTGTCGTGCTCCGGCTTGTTGTAATAGTATCCCACGCCGCGCTTCGTCATTATTCTGTCGGGCGCGGCGGGGTTATCCTCAATTTTTTCGCGCAGACGCCGCACCGTCACGTCAACTGTGCGGACGTCGCCGAAATATTCGTATCCCCATACCTTTTCGAGCAGCATTTCGCGGGAAAATATCTTCCCCGGCTGACCCGCGAGAAACTTCAGCAGCTCAAATTCGCGCAGCGTCAGCTCAATCGGCTTGCCGTCCTTCTTGACCTCATAAAGACTGCTGTTTATTTCCAGCGAATCTATGCTTATAATTCCCTCGCCGCCGGCTCCCCGACGCAGATTCGCCTTTATTCTCGCCATAAGCTCACGCACGGAGAAGGGCTTGGTTATATAATCGTCCGCGCCCGATTCCAACCCAAACACCTTGTCGATTTCCTCCTCGCGCGCCGTCAGCATAAGAACGGGAACATTCTTGTCCGCCTCGCGGATTTTGCGGCAAACCTCAAAGCCGTCCATTTTCGGCAGCATAACGTCAAGCAGTATTAAGTCGGGCTTCTTTGTCAGCGCATATTCCAGCCCCGTTCTTCCGTCGTAGGCGGCGACGGTCTTGTATCCCGCTTTTTGCAGATTAAACTTCAGCATATCCACAATGGGAGTTTCGTCGTCCACGATTAAAATTGTTCTTTCCATTTTTCATTTCCTCCGTTTCCGATATAACCGGGGATAAGGATTTTTGCAAATTTTTTATTT
>CAZICW010000031.1:0-18083 GCA_964537995.1 uncultured Oscillospiraceae bacterium | reverse complement strand
CAAGAAAATGTGTTGAAAATCTTTATTCGATATTGATTTTTGCTTCTTACTTTGGTATAATTAACTTATCCGAAAAAACGGTTTCGGACGAAATCGGAGAAAAGGGGAGGCTTTGCCGTGAAAATACTGCTTATGTTTTTTGATGAAAAATGTTACATATATTCGCTTGAAGGCGCATACTTCGTTCCGATGAAAATTTCGGGACGGCGTTTCTTGCCGCTAAACAGGCTGGACGAGGTTTTTTCCTTTATAAACGGTTCGTGCGCGGACGCCGAAACGGGGCTTTTGTACTTTGATGAGAGATACGCTCCCTTTGTTGAGCTTGCCGAAGCCAAACTCGGCTCAGCGATGAGAATGAAATTCCCGCCGTCGGTGCGGCTTGCGATGAATCTTCCGATAAATATCGACGAGGACGGATATGTCGCGGCGCGCATGGCGTCGCCGTGCAGCGGAAGCGGAAGTGGAAGCGGCGGCAATAATAACGCGGGCAGCGGAAGCGGGAGCGGCAGTGGAAGCGGAAGCGGAAGCGACGAGGGCTGCTTCGGCTACGGAATCGACCTGATATGAAAGCGTTTCACTCCAATTGGACAAAGCCGTTTTTCGTCCGCGGCGGCAAGGCTTACAGCATGGAGGATTTTGACATTCTCACAACCGTACTTTCCGCGCTTGTATGGCGCAGAAACGGCGGCAGCATAAAAATGCTGACCGACAGCGCGGGAGCGGAATACTATAAGTCGCGCGGTATGGACGCGCTGTGGGACGGCGGCGTCGAAACCGTTCTTGACAGCGTTCCGCCCGAAATAGATCCGTTTCTCTTTTGGGCGGGAGGAAAAATCTGGGCGCTGAAAAGCTGCGCCGAGCCGATGTGTATGGTTGACACGGACATGATAGTCTGGAGCGATCCGTCGGAGCTTACGGCGGGCAAAGAGATTGCCGTTGCTCATCTTGAGGAAATAAAGCCCGAGGTTTACCCGGGAAAGAGCTATTTCCGCATGAAAGCCGATTATACCTTTCCCGACTGGGACTGGAATGCCGCTCCCTGCAACACCGCTTTCCTTTATATAAAGGATATGGAATTTAAAAATTACTATGTCGGGCGCAGCATTGAATTTATGCGGGGGCTGTCGGAGGACAGCAACGTCGTAATTCCCATGGTCTTTGCGGAGCAGCGCATCCTCGCAATGTGCGCCGCGGAAAAGGGCAAGCCGGTATACAGCATTCTCGATCGGTATCATTTGAAGAACCAGAGCGCAATAACTCATGTCTGGGGTCATAAAAGCCGGATTCGCGCGGATAAAAATGAACGCGCGGCCTACTGTACGCGCTGTATTTCCCGCATTTGCGGCGATTTTCCCGATTGGGAGGAAAGGCTTTGGCGCATACCGGAGCTTTTGGGTTATATGTGGAGCAGAAAAGCCTGAGGAAGGATTCCTTAATAAATTATTAAAATTTGATTGATGAAGGCGAAACAAAAGCAAACTATCATATAAGCACACGGAGACAATCCGTAGTATCAAATCGGCAAGGAGTGACATTTTTGTGAAAAACATCAAACTGAAAAAAAGGCTGCTCTGCGGAGCTTCGGCTCTGACGGTCGCGGTCTCGGGAATAATGCTGCTGCCGAGCTGTGTGCTGGGAAAGGAAGTTACGGTTGTACTCAACGGGGAAGAGCTGGATTTTGACGTCGAGCCCCGCGTTGTATCGGGAACCGCGCTTGTTCCGATGAGAAAAATGCTCGAAGAGCTGGGAATGACAGTTTCGTGGAACAGCGGCAACGCCACCGTTACGGCGGTAAAAAACGGAAAAAGCATCGTATCACAGGTCGGAAATTCGACAATAACCGTAAACGGCGAGGCTGTTGAGGTCTCGGCGGCTCCCGTGCTTGAGGACGGCGTGGTTCTGATTCCGTTAAGCATAATAAGCGAGGCCCTTGACGCGGACGTCGATTGGGACGAGAACAGCGGCATTGTTACGATAACAAAGAAGCAAAGCGAGTCCGACGAAGGCTGGAAGGAGAACGAAGGCGCAATCGACCTTTCATCCATGACGGTTTCCGGCGACGGGAGCTATGTTGACGGCAAAATTATAACCATAACCGCGGGCGGCGACTTTACGGTTTCCGGAACGTCGGCGGACGCCATGATATACGTCAATACCGAGGACAGAGTGAAGCTGCGCCTCAGCGGCGTAAATCTTACCAACACTACAGGCCCCGCGATATTTTTTGAAAACAGCGACAAAGGATATATAACCCTCTCCTCCGGCACGGAAAATGTGCTTACGGACGGAGAAGCCTACGACGTGGACGCGAAGGGCGCGATTTTCAGCAATGACGACCTTGAAATAAAGGGCGGCGGCAAACTGACCGTAAACGCGAATTATAACCATGGCATAGCCTCCGACGACGGCATTGAAATCGAAGAAGGAGAAATTGTGATAAACGCCGTAAACGACGGTATTCACGCCAACGACTGCGTGACCGTGAGCGGCGGCAAACTGACCGTAACCGCAACCGGTGACGGAATCCAAAGCGAGGGATACGTTAAAATAGAGGGCGGCTCGCTGAACATTGTCACCGACGGCGAGGTTTCAAGCTCCTTCGGCGAGTTCGGCATGGGCGGCGGTATGGGCAAATTCCACGGAGAGAAAGGCGTGCGCGCCGGCATATACCTGCCCGACGCGGCGGACAGCTCCGACGCGTCGTTCCCCAATGAGGATATGCCCGCTCCTCCGAACGGCGAATTTGGCGGAACACCTCCGGACGGCGGCTTCGGCGGCGACATGGGCGGCTTCGGCGGAGAAATGAACAATGAAGCGGGCGGCATGGACGGCGGACCGGGCGTAACGCCTCCCGACGCTTCCGCCGCCGACGATTCGGCGTCCTCGAAGGGCATAAAGGCAGAAACGAACCTTATAATAAGCGGCGGCGAAATTACCGTGGATTCCGCCGATCACTGCCTGCACAGCGCCGGCACGGTTTTTGTAAACGGCGGCGTAATGACGCTTACCTCTGAAAAAAAGAAGGGAATTTCCGCTCATGCGGCCGTTGTTGTCGAGGACGGGAAGATAGACATTCTTAAGTCCACGGAAGGAATTGAAAGCAAGGGAATGTTCTGCATAAACGGCGGCAGCATTTGCGTTGTTTCTTCGGACGACGGTCTGAACGCGGGCGGTACGGGCGGACAGGACGACCGCACAGGCTCCGACGAACACAGCCTTTACATCAACGGCGGCAGTCTGTATGTCAACGCTTCGGGAGACGGGCTTGACGCGAACGGAAATATTTATGTCAACGGCGGAACGATTGTTGTGAGCGGGCCCACCGACAGCGGCAACGGCTCTCTCGACAGCGGAAATAAAATCCTTGTCAACGGCGGAACCATGATAGCCTCAGGCAGCAGCGGCATGGCGGAGTATCCCGACGGCGACAGCGCCCAGTCAGGCATTTGCTATGCGGCGGCTTCGGTACAGCAGGCGGGGACGATTGTCCGCATTGAGGACAGTAACGGCAATGAGCTGATAACCTATCGGAATCCCAAGGCTTTTCAGAGCGTGTTCTATACGTCGGCGGCTCTGGAGCTTGGCGGGGTATACAATGTTTACCTCGGCGGCACATACGTCGGCGGCGCCGACGAAAACGGCGTCCTCAGCGGCGGCACATACAGCGGCGGCGTTCTTGCCGAAGCCGTGACGCTTTCGAGTAATGTTACCTATGCCGGCTCCGCTTCAGCGGGCATGGGCATGGGTATGGGCATGGGCGGCGGCCGCGGCGGTCAGGGCGGCATGAGAAGATAGACAAAGCAAATAAATGACGCATAGGGGGATCGTTTCGATTTTCCTATGCGTTTTGCATGGGAAAATTCCGCAAATATTTGAAACGGAAAAAACATTTTTTGCATAATAAATATACCCGTTTTCGTCGCGAGGCTCAAAAAAGCCGATAACTGCGGGCTTTTTAAGCTAACAAAAAAAATAGCATATCTTGTGTTTTTTCTATTGACAAATAACAATATGTGGTGTATAATATGGAATGTACGCTGATGATTGAGGGATTAAACCGGAAAGGATGATATATAAGATGAAAATTATTAAAAGAAATCAGGCGGAAGCGGACTTTGACATAAATAAAATTATCGCCGCGGTTACAAAGGCAAACAATGTTGTCGAGGACGACGAAAAAATGACGGCAAAGCAGATTCAGCGCATTGCCGATTCCGTACAGAAATCCTGCGAAAAAATGGGACGCGCGCTTTCGGTTGAGGAAATACAGGATCTTGTCGAAAAGCAGATTATGGCGCACGGCGCGTATGAGGTCGCGAAGCGTTACATTACCTATCGCTACACAAGAAGCCTTGTCAGAAAGTCGAACACCACCGACGACCGTATTCTCACGCTTATCGAATGTAACAACGAGGAAATAAAACAGGAAAATTCCAACAAGAATCCGAGTGTAAACAGCGTTCAGAGGGATTATATGGCGGGAGAGGTCAGCAAGGACATAACCGAACGCATACTTTTGCCGCAGGAAATTATCGAGGCGCACAAGCAGGGAATTATCCATTTCCATGACGCGGACTATTTCGCACAGCATATGCACAATTGCGACCTCGTCAATCTTGAGGATATGCTTCAAAACGGCACCGTTATATCCGGCACGATGATAGAAAAGCCCCACAGCTTTTCCACGGCCTGCAACATCGCGACGCAGATTATTGCTCAGGTCGCGTCCAACCAGTACGGCGGACAGTCTATTTCTCTGACGCATCTCGCTCCGTTTGTGCAGATTTCGCGCGATAAGATTGCCGCGGGTCTGCGCAAGGAATTTGAGGCTCTCGGCACGGAAGTTTCCGAGGAAAAATTTTCTCGGATTGTCGAAGAAAGACTGAGAGAAGAAATCAACCGCGGCGTTCAGACAATTCAGTATCAGGTTGTTACGCTTATGACGACAAACGGACAGGCTCCGTTCGTCACGGTGTTCATGTATCTTAACGAAGCGAAGGATCCCCAGCTTAAAAGGGATCTTGCGATGATAATCGAGGAGGTTCTCAAGCAGCGCTATACAGGCGTTAAAAACGAGGCGGGAGTTTTTGTTACGCCCGCGTTCCCGAAGCTTGTGTATGTTCTGGAGGAGGACAATATAACCGAGGACGCGCCGTACTGGTACCTGACGCAGCTTGCGGCAAAGTGTACGGCCAAGCGCATGGTTCCGGATTATATTTCCGAAAAGGTTATGCTGGAGCTGAAGGTTGACAAAAACGGCAACGGCAACTGCTATACCTGCATGGGCTGCCGCAGCTTCCTTACGCCGTATGTCGATGAGAACGGAAAGCCGAAGTACTACGGGCGCTTTAATCAGGGCGTGGTTACGATAAACCTTGTCGATGCCGCCTGCACAGCCTGCAAGGACGGCAAGGACGAGGAAAAATTCTGGGAGGTTCTCGACGAGCGGCTTGACCTTTGCCACCGTGCGCTCCGCTGCCGTCACGAACGCCTTGTCGGCACTCTGTCGGACGCGGCGCCCATTCTCTGGCAGTACGGCGCGCTTGCCCGTCTTAAAAAGGGCGAACCGATAACGAAGCTGCTGTACGGCGGCTATTCCACAATTTCCCTCGGGTACGCCGGACTTTGGGAGTGCGTGTATGAGGTCACGGGCAAAAAGCTGACCGAGCCTGAGGGCGAGGAATTCGGCCTGAGAGTTATGCAGCGGCTCAACGACGCCTGCGCGAAGTGGAAAGCGGAAGAAAATATCGATTATTCTCTCTACGGAACGCCGCTCGAATCAACAACATATAAATTCGCGAAGTGCCTTCAGCGCAGATTCGGCATAATTGAAGGCGTGACCGACAAAAACTATATAACGAACAGCTATCATGTTCATGTAACCGAGCCTATTGACGCGTTCGACAAGCTGGCGCTGGAGTCGCGGTTCCAGAAGCTTTCTCCCGGCGGAGCCATAAGCTATATCGAGGTTCCGAATATGCAGAACAATATCGAAGCGGTTCTTGAGGTTATGAAGTTTATTTACGATAACATAATGTACGCCGAGCTGAACACCAAGTCCGATTATTGCCATGACTGCGGCTATGACGGAGAAATTCAGATTGCCGAGGAGGAAGGCAAGCTCATATGGAAATGCCCGAACTGCGGAAATACGGATCAGACCAGAATGAACGTGGCAAGGCGTACCTGCGGATACATAGGAACTCAATACTGGAATCAGGGACGGACGCAGGAAATAAAGGAAAGAGTTCTTCATCTGTAAACAAAATTGAAAATAAAAAATCGGCGCTTAAATTGCACAGCGGCTTTGCCTCTGTGCAATTTAAGCGCAAAAAAGTGGAAGAGGAGACGGCGATGCACTACGGCAAAATAAAAAACTGCGACATAGCGAACGGCGTGGGAGTGAGAGTGACGCTGTTCGTATCGGGCTGCACAAACCACTGCGAAAAATGCTTCCAGCCGGAAACATGGGATTTCAATTTCGGGAAGCCCTTTACGGAAGAAACCGAGGAAGAAATTTTGTCGCTGCTGAAGCCCGCGTATATCGGCGGGCTCACGCTTCTCGGCGGCGAGCCGTTTGAACCGGAAAATCAGCGGGCGCTGCTGCCGTTCGTCAAAAAGGTTAAGCGGCTTTATCCCGAAAAAACAATATGGGCGTTTTCGGGCTTCCGTTACGAGGACGAGCTTACCAAAAGCGGCGCTTATCCGAACTGCGAGGTTACGGAGGAGCTGCTGTCGCTTACGGATGTATTGGTGGACGGACGGTATGTGGAGGAGCTGAGGAATATTTCCCTCAAATTTCGGGGTTCGTCAAACCAGAGAATTATAGACCTGAACGAAACCCGCAAACAGGGACATACGGTTTTGTGGGAATAATCATGAGCGAAATGCAGATAAATCGACAAAATATGAACGATTTACCGACGGCACACTTTGATTTTTGTTAAATTTTATTGCGTTATATGATACTTTTTTGTCAATATTGGATTAAAAAACTGTTGCATATCAAGTTGAACTGTGTTATAATACATATGACGCAGAATGTTTTGCGGCAAAAAATAACGGTGAAGGGCGGATATATCCTTCAGCCGGAAAGGAAGCGAGTATCATGAAAAAATTGTTTAGCTGCGCGCTTGCTTTGGCAACGGCAGCGGCGCTGCTTGGCGGCTGCGGAGGCAGCAAAACCGATGAAAGCGCCAAAACGGAGGGCGGTTATGCGGACACTTTGGTATATGCTCAGGGAGCTGATGTCAGAGGTCTTGACCCCCACATTGTTGACGACGGCGAGTCGGCAAAGGTGACAAACCAGATTTACGAGGGACTTCTCACATATGCGGACGATTCCACGGACGTTCTTCCCTGCCTTGCAAAGGACTGGGATATTTCCGAGGACGGTCTTGAGTACACCTTCTATCTCGAAGAGAATGTCAAGTTCCACGACGGCACCGACTTTAACGCTGAGGCGGTAAAGTACAATGTTGAAAGAAACACAATCAACAAGACCGAGGATATGACATACGCCGACTTCGTATGGGGCTATGTCGATCACTGTGAGGTTATTGACGACTACACGATTAAAATCGTGCTTACCCAGCCCTCCACACCCTTCCTCGCAAATCTTGCGATGGTGTTCGGCGCTCCCATGGTAAGCCCCACGGCGGCCGAGGGCGGCGACCTTATGAACAATCCCGTCGGAACAGGTCCTTATAAGTTTGTTTCCTGGACAAAGGATCAGGACATCAAGCTTGTTGCCAACGATGACTATTGGAATGAGGAAGGAAAGGCAAAAACCAAAAACGTTGTCATTCGTGTAATCGAGGAAGCTTCAACAAGAATCCTTGAGCTTCAGTCCGGCACGGTTGACATGATTGACGGTCTTGACACCAACCAGGTTGAAATCCTTGAAAGCGACTCCAACGTAACCGTAAACAAGACCCCCGGCATGAACATAAACTATGTGGCGTACAATGTCGAGAGACTTGACACCGACACAAGAATAGCCCTTTCGCAGGCGGTTGATACCGGCGCTCTTGTCGATGCGCTTTACAACGGCTATGCCGAAAAGGCCACAACGATTCTGCCTACCTTCGTACCCGGCTACAGCGACAGTGTAACTCAGGTTGAGTACGACCCCGAAGCTGCCGCGAAGACTCTTGCGGACAAGGGAATCACGAGCGTACACGCAATAACCTATACCAATCCCAGACCCTACAACACGGCTACGGGTCAGACCCTTGCCGAGGCCATTCAGGGCTATCTTCAGGCTGTCGGCGTGGAAATGACCATAGATTCCTACGACTGGACAACCTATAAGGAAAGAGCCATTGCCGGCGACTACGACATCTGCTTCTACGGCTGGAACGGCGACAACGGCGACCCCGACAACTTCATGAACCTCTTGAGCGACACAAACGCCGGCATGAATGTTGCGAGATTCAACCTTGCGACCGATGTTCAGGATCAGGCTGCGTATGAGCTTTATGTTCAGATGATAGAAAGGGCCGTAGAGGAGCCTGCGGGCGAATCCAGAAACCAGATGTATACCGAAATGGAACAGTTCGTTGCCGACAGAGCAATCTGGCTGCCCATTTCCCACCAGCAGAACCTTACGGCTTGCCTCAGCAGCGTGCATGATTTCGAATATCATTGCACGGCTACGGTTAAGCTCTACAAAGTAACCAAGGATGCATAAGGTAAATAAACGGAAATAAACACGACAAATGCGAGGGGGCGGGTGTCGCCCCCTTGTGAGTTGTCGTTATTCTTTATTCAGCCTTCCCGCGGGAAGGCTGAATAAAGAATGGGCGTCTGTGCGCCTTAAACAAATTACAGGAAAGGATTTTGAAAATGCTTAAATACATCGTCAAAAGACTCCTGATGCTTATTCCGGTGCTCTTGGGTGTGTCGGTGATTGTTTTCTTTCTCCTGAGAGTCTGCGCGCCCGACCCCGCGCCTGTTGTGCTCGGTCAGCACGCGACGGAGCAGTCGATGAACGAGTGGAGGGAGGCAAACGGTCTTAACGATCCCGTTCTTGTTCAGTATTTCAACTTTATCAAGGGCGCGATCAGGGGCGACTTCGGCACGAGCTACTATACGGGAAACTCCGTGCTGGACGAAATTGCCGCGAGATTTCCCGCAACGCTTGAAATTGCCGTTTTCGCAATTATACTGGCTTCGGTTTTGGGCATTGCCATAGGCGTTGTCGCGGCGGTTAAGAAGAACAGCATTGTGGACAACGCGAGCATGGTGCTTTCCCTTATCGGAGTGTCGGTTCCGATATTTTGGCTGGGAATACTGTTTATTATCCTGTTCGTGAAGATATTGGGCTGGCTGCCGGCGTCGGGCAGAATATCGCCTATGCTCCGTCCCGACACGGTGACGGGACTTTATCTCGTCGATACGCTGATAGCCGGTGATATGGCGGCGTTCAAGGACGCGCTGTGGCATATAATTTTGCCGGGCTGTACGCTTGCGCTCTATACCCTTGCGATTATTTCGAGAATGACAAGGTCGAGTATGCTGGACACGCTCAATCAGGATTATATACGTACGGCAAGGAGCAAGGGACTGAAAGAGAGAAGGGTCATAACTCATCATGCTCTCAGAAACGCGCTCATGCCCATAGTTACGGTAATCGGTCTGCAATTTGGGTCGCTCCTCGGAGGAGCCGTGCTGACGGAAACGGTATTTGCGTGGCCGGGCATAGGGAGCTATACCGTTGAATGTATAACGAAGTCCGATTTTCCGGTTATTCAGGCTGTTGTAATGATAATAGCAACAATATTTGTTGTTATGAATCTGATTGTCGATATTATCTACGCTTTCTTAGACCCCCGTATAAAGTACGGAAGAAAGGAGAATTAGACAATGGCGAAGAAAAATAAGGACGGCGCTCCCGCCGTGGAAAAGCCCGAATCACGTTTAAGGGCGATGTGGGATACGTTCAAGAAAAACAAAACCGCGATTTTCGGGCTTTGTGTGATTATATTTTTGGTGATAATCGCAATCATAGGCCCGTATATAACTCCATACGACCCAAACGAGCAGGTGCTTTCCGAGGCTAAGCAGCTTCCCTCGGCGGCGCATTGGTTTGGCACGGACAACCTCGGCAGGGACATTTTCAGCCGTATCATTGTCGGAACGAGAGTTTCCTTGCTCGTCGGCATTGCCGCGGTAGCGCTTTCGCTTACGGCAGGAACGATACTCGGCGCGCTGTCGGGATATTTCGGAGGCAAAACAGATACGATTATCATGCGCATAATGGATATTATGCTGTCAATTCCGTCAATTCTTCTGGCAATAACGTTGATGGCGGCGCTCGGAAAGGGCATCGGGAAGGCGATAATCGCCATAGGCGTTGTGTCGATTCCCGAATACGCGAGAATTGTGCGAAGCTCGATTCTTGCGGTCAAGGAAAACGATTATGTCGCCGCGGCGCGAGTTGTCGGCAGCTCCGACGCGAGAATAATTTTCAGTCATATTTTGCCGAACGTAATATCGTCGATTGTTGTTCGCGCTACGCTGGGAATTTCCGGCGCGATTTTGGACACTGCCGCTCTCGGCTTCCTCGGACTTGGAGTTCAGCCGCCGACGGCGGAATGGGGCGATATGCTCGGAAGAGTGCGCAGCATGGTGCTTGTTTACCCGCATATGCTGATTTTCCCCGGCTTGGCAATAACTCTTGCGGTGCTGGCGTTCAATCTTTTCGGCGACGGGCTGCGCGATGCGCTTGACCCGAAATCAAGACAATAGAAAAAATCGGGAATCGAAGCTTGAAAACCGCAATCCCGTTCCCGTATTCTCATAATAAGAAAAATATAAGACTACAGAATAGGAGGTGAAGCCGAATGGCTTCGCTGCTGGAGGTTTCAAACCTCAAAACCGAGTTTAAAGTTAAAAGAGGCATCGTAAAGGCGGTAAACAATGTTAGCTTCGACGTCGCCAAGGGCGAGATTCTTGCAGTTGTCGGCGAGTCGGGCAGCGGAAAAAGCGTTACGTCGCTGTCGGTTATGGGCTTGATACGCGAGCCGGGGCAGGTTACGGACGGAACGATAATTTTTAACGGCGAGGATTTACGCAAAAAATCCCCGAATGAAATGAGGGCTATCCGCGGCGACAAAATATCCATGATTTTTCAAGAGCCGATGACCTCTCTTAATCCCGTGCAGAGAATAGGCGATCAGATTTGCGAATCTATTCTGACGCACACCGATATGAATAAGAAGCAGGCGATGAACCGCGCGACGGAAATGCTCCGCGTTGTCGGAATCCCTTCGCCGGAGCAGCGCATCCGCGATTATCCGCATCAGATGTCGGGCGGTATGCGCCAAAGAGTTATGATTGCAATGGCGCTCTGCTGCAGTCCCGAGCTTCTGATTGCCGATGAGCCGACCACGGCTCTTGACGTTACGATTCAGGCGCAGATTCTTGACCTTATAGACAGGCTCAGAAACGAGATAGGCATGGCTGTTATGCTGATAACGCATGACCTCGGCGTTGTCGCCGAAACCGCCGACAGGGTGGTTGTAATGTACTGCGGACGGATTGTGGAGCAGGCGGAGGTCAGGGAGCTTTTTGAAGCTCCGAAGCATCCCTATACAAAGGGCTTGATTGAGTCCATTCCCAAGCTCAACGACGACCGCGACCGTCTGTATATGATAAGAGGGACGGTTCCCGATACGACAAGGCTTCCGGCGGGCTGCACATTTGCCGACAGGTGCGAAAGCTGTATGGAAAAATGCCGTCTCAAAATGCCGGCTCTGACCGATTTGCCCGACGGAAGCGGCAGAAAGGTGCGCTGCTTCTTATATTCCGAGGAAACGGAGGAAAATTAATTATGGCTGAAAAGGAAGTCCTTTTGGAGGTTCAGAGACTGACAAAGCATTTCGTCGTCGAACGCAGCTTTTTCGGAAAGCCGACAGCGGTGCTGAAGGCCGTGGACGATGTTTCTTTCAAAATATACAAGGGAGAGGCGTTCGGTCTTGTGGGCGAATCGGGCTGCGGAAAGTCCACCATAGGCAAAATGCTTGTGAATCTGTACAAGCCCACAAGCGGGAAAATTATCTATAACGGAACCGATCTTACGGCGCTGAAGCCGAAGGAGCGGCGCGCGTACTGCAAGGAAATTCAGCTTATATTTCAAGACCCGTATTCTTCGCTTAATCCGAGAATGACCATCGGCGACATAATTGCCGAACCCATGATTGTGAATAAAATTGTGCCGAAAAACGAAATAGAGAAAAGAGTTAATCGACTTTTGGAATGTGTGGGACTTGCAAATCACCAACGCAACCGCTATGCCCATGAATTTTCGGGCGGACAGCGCCAGAGAGTCGGAATTGCGCGGGCTTTGGCGGTGAATCCGAAGCTTATTGTCTGCGATGAGCCGGTGTCGGCGCTTGACGTATCCATTCAGGCTCAGGTGCTGAATTTGCTGGACGATTTGAAGGACGAATTCGGGCTGACATATCTTTTTATCGCCCATGGGCTGAACGTTGTCAAGCATATAAGCGACAGGGTCGGCGTTATGTATCTGGGAAAGCTTATGGAGGTCGCCGACAAGGAGGCTCTTTACGATAATCCGCTCAATCCCTATACTCAGGCTTTGCTTTCCGCAATTCCGTCGGTCGATCCGGAGGAAAGGCGCGAACGCATAATTTTGGAGGGCGATGTTCCGACTCCGATAAATCCGCCCGACGGCTGCCGCTTTTGCTCAAGGTGCTTTAAGCGCACGGACGGCTGCGAGAACTACGAAAGTGTGCTCAAGGATGTCGGCGGCGGACATTATGTGGCGTGCAAGCTCTATGAATAATTAAGGAAAGGCTGATAAACGATGAAAACACAGAGGCTGGAGAGGATAATTGCGCGGCTTGACGAAAAGGGTCTGGAGCAGATGGTTATTTCCGACCCGTACTCGATATTCTACCTCACGGGCAGAATGATAAAGCCGGGGGAAAGAATGCTGGCGCTTTATGTAAACAAGGACAGCTCCAAAAACCGAATTTTTATAAACAATCTTTTTACCGTGAACGAGGAGCTTGGCGTAGAAAAGGTGCGCTTTGACGACAATACCGACGCGGCGGCGCTGCTTGCGGAATATACCGACAGCGGCAAGCCCTTGGGCATAGACAAGAAGCTTGAGGCGCGATTCCTGCTGCGCCTTATGGAGTGCGGCGCGGCAAGCGATTACAGAAATTCATCGGAGTGCGTGGATTTCGTCCGCAGCATGAAGGATGACGAGGAAGCAAGGCTCATGCGGGAGGCAAGCAAGGCAAACGACAACGCGATGGGCGGTCTTGCGGGGCTTATCCGCGGCGGAATGACCGAAACCGAGCTTGCGTCGCATTTGCCGGAGCTTTACCGCAGCGAGGGCGCGGAGGGCTGTTCCTTTGAACCGCTTGTCGGCTTCGGCGCGGCGGCGGCAATCGGACACTACGAGCCGGGCGCGAACACTCTTAAGGAGGGCGACTGTGTGCTGATTGACGTCGGTTGCCTGAAAAACGGTTACTGCTCCGACATGACGCGCACATTCTTCTATAAAAAGGTATCCGACGAACACAGGAAAATTTATGAAATCGTTAAAAAAGCGCAGCAGGCGGCGATTGACTCAATCCGCCCCGGGGTGCGCTTCTGCGATATTGACAAAGCCGCCCGCGATGTAATAACAGCCGCGGGATACGGGAAAAATTTTACTCACCGTCTCGGACATTCCATAGGCATTGAGGTTCACGAATACGGCGACGTTTCCGAAACAAACACAAGCCCCGTAAAGCCGGGCATGACTTTTTCCGTAGAGCCGGGCATATATATAGACGGGGACGTCGGAGTGCGCATTGAGGATCTTGTTATGGTTACGGAGGACGGCGTTGAGGTTCTGAACAGCTTCTCAAAGGAGCTTATTGTAATAGATTGAGGGGAGTGTGCGGCTTTGGATTTTTCAGCCATAGATAAATATTTGGAGGATAACTCGGACAGGCTTCTCGGCGACCTTGCGTCGCTTGTGGAAATTCCCAGCAAACGCGGCTCCGCCGAGGAGGGAAAGCCCTTCGGTTCGGCCTGCGCCGCGGCGCTTGCGAAAATGGGGGAGCTTGCGCGCGAGGCGGGATTGAGTACGGTAAACCATGAAAATTATATGCTGGAATGCGACTATAACGATGCGCAAACCGCTCTCGGCATCATTGCCCATTTGGACGTTGTTCCCGAGGGAAGCGGCTGGACATCCGAGCCGTTCAAGCTTGTACGCAAAGGAAAGGCTGTGTTCGGACGCGGAACAATCGACGATAAGGGACCGGCGATAGCTGTTCTTTATGCTGTCAAGGCTCTGAAGGCCGGCGGCGCGGAGCTTTCCGAAAATGTGCGGCTGCTGTTCGGCTCCGACGAGGAATCGGGAATGGGCGATTTGGAATATTACAGAAGCAGAAAGCCGCTTCCGAAAATGATGCTTTCGCCCGACGGAGAATTCCCCGTTATAAATGTTGAAAAGGGCGTTTTTCAATTCTCGTTCGGCCGCGATTACACCGTAAACGAAACGGGCAGAGCGCTTGCGAGTCTTAAGGCGGGCAATGTTGTCAACGCCGTGCCCGACAGGGCGGAGGCGACAGTGCTGGGCGTCGGAATTGACGAGGCGAAGCGGCTTGCTTCGGAAGCGGAAACAGCTGTTGACGTTTTGCCCTGCGACGGCGGAGTAAGACTTTTTGCCAAGGGTCTGTCAGCGCACGGTTCCGTTCCCGAAAAGGGCGTAAATGCCTTGACGGGACTGATAAAGCTGCTGCTGACGATGAAGCTTGACGACAGCGAGCTTCTCCGCGCGGCGGCGGCGCTGTACGGGCTTTTTCCCTTTGGCG
Organism: uncultured Oscillospiraceae bacterium; assembly: GCA_964537995.1. Taxonomy (GTDB): domain Bacteria; phylum Bacillota; class Clostridia; order UMGS1883; family UMGS1883; genus JAFLUQ01. Next base: position 3,240 of record CAZICW010000031.1, on the reverse strand, counting down.
AGAGCGACGGCGCACACGCCGGCCTTAAAATGAGCGACGCGGAATCGGGCGCGCTTACGGCTCTGTTTAGCCTGTTCAACGCGGAAAACGGCAGACTTTCGGGCGGAGTTGATATTCGCTTCCCCGCAACGGTCAGAGCGGACGAGGTTGAGCGGCGCGTTCGCGCGGCGTTTGAGCCTCTCGGAGCGGAGCTTAATTTTTCCCACGTCATGGAGGGGCATCTTGTGCCGTCGGACAGCGATTTTATCCGCACCTTGCTGGATTGCTACACCGACGTCACGGGAAAAGAGGGCAGGTGCATCGCCGAGGGCGGCGCGACATATCTCCACACCGTTGACGGCGGCGTCGCATACGGCGCGGTAATGCCCGGCGAGGAGAACAATATGCACGGCGCGGATGAGCATATAAACGTGGAAACCCTGCTGAATATCGCCAAAATATACGCGAGGGCGATTTATAAATTGTGTAAATAAAGTCACGCTCGAATTTTCCGACATAAAGGGCTGCGGCAAATCGGTCAGGGAACCGTTTTGCCGCAGCCTATTTCCATGCTTTTTACGAAACGAAGCTCCTTTGGGCTGTCCCGCCGAAGCGTGGGGACAGTCTTATCCGAGCCGTTTTTTATTCCGCCGTGTATACCGCCGGCGTGGCCGAATCATCGCCGTCGTCTCCGTCAACGGCGGTTGCCAGTCTGTAAGCTATAACGTAGGCTTCGCCGTATGTAAGCTCACGCAAGGGATAGTATCGCCCGTTCTCGCCCGTGAGAATACCAAGCCCCTCAAGCACCGCGGCTCCGCCTACGCCGCCCTCGAAATCGGCTTCATCTGCAAAATCGGTTTTGAAAACGTCAAGGTCAATCAGCCTTTCCCAGCCCATGAGCCTCATAAGCGTTTTTGCCGCCGCTTCACGGGTTACGGTTTCGGAGCCGTCCGATTCGTCATAGTACCAGCTGAACGGCAGGTCGCCTCTTCGGATTCCCATGCGCGCAAGAGTCATGAAATCGTTCCGATTGATTTTGTCGTCAAGGGAATACGCGCCGTCGATATAGATATTGTTTTCGCGCATGATATTGAAAATCTCCCAAGCCCAATGTCCGCTTTCGTCGGCTTTTTCGCCCCTGCTTTTGACGATTTCGCCGTTGTAGCCGATGGCTTCGCCGGTTTCCGCCTTTATCTCGCTGAGGTCGCTGAGAGGAGAAAGCGCGTAGGCAAGCGCGACGACGCCCTCATTATAGGTATAAACAAGCTCCGCCTCATAATTTGCCTTTACCGCTTCAAGCTTATCGGTCAGAGCTTCGGGAATTATTATTTCCGCGTCGGGAGAGTATTCGCTGTAGGAATAAACCTTGCCGCTGCTTTTTGAAACCTTTGCGGTCTTATAATCGTCGGGATAGGGAATTTCGCCTATGTATCTTACATACTGCTTGGTGTAATTGTAATTTGAGTCCGAAGCGAAGTCCGCGCGATCGCTATAGGAACGGTATTCGCTTATATCCTTTATTTTTTCGATAAACGAAACGGCGACGGCGTCACAGTCTTCGTCCGAAACGGGGTTTTGAGGAGCTTTGTACATACCGTCGCGATAAATTGCGACGGAGGTTATTTCGCCGCTTTCCGCGTCCATGTAAACGCTCCCGGTGCCGTCGTCCTCGGTGGTATATTTTAAGTTCAGCCTGTAGGAGGTCTTGTCGCCATCCTTTACGGTGAAATATCCCGCGCTCAGGCTGTAGCTGTCGGGCAGCCAAAGCTCAGTCAGAGAAGAGAGCTTTTCCTTTGCTTGCTCCTTTGTTATCAGAGACTGCATGGCTTCAACCGCGGCAAGCTCCTCCTGCGTGAGCTTGTAGTTTTGATCTCCGCCGCCGGCAGAGCCCGATTCGCCCGCCGCCAAGTCCGCAGATGCGCTTGAGGCGTCAGCCGAAAATGATTCCGGCTGCGACGCCTTGAAAAGCGTGCCGTCAGCCGCACTTGCGCGGTAGGAGGTATCTGCCGCGTATACGGGAAAGGCCGTGTATATCCCGCGCTGCTCAGATAGGCCGCGCATGGCGTCTGCCGCGTATACGGAAAAGACCGTTGCCGTTTCGTCATTACGGAAGGTGTCGTATTCAAGTCTGACCGCGCCTCCGCTCAGAGCGGCAAGTCCCTCGTCGGAGGTTATCGCCGGCTCCTCCGCGGGAAATTCGCTTTCAAAATCCCAATGGAGAGAAAAATACGTAATTTCGCCCGTTATGGCATTTATGCCTACCGACGCGCCGTTGTCTTCAACGCGCACACCGTTTTCGTAGCGGTTGAATTCGGCGCGTTGAGCCGTGCTGTCTTCCTCCGAAAGCACCAAGCTTTCGGCTTGGTCGGGAACGGCGTTTTTAAGAAATTCGTCCGCGCGCTGCCAAAGCTCGCTCCTTGTGTATCCCGAAAGTCCCTTGCTGCTCGAGTTGCTGTCGTAAAACCAATAGTAAACAATCGTCCCGTATTTGTTGACCTGCACTTCCGCTTCGCGGGTATTATCTTCGTTGCGCCAAGTTAAGTAATATGACTGCTCACCGTTGTTGTTTTCCCATTTGTCGTATTCAAATTCGGTCAAATCGTCGGGAATGGGGAGCAGCAATTTTGCCAACGCGATGGCCTTTTCGACCGTGACGTCGGTTGCCGCCGTTCCGGTATCCGCCGTGACGCCGATTGCCGCGAAAGTCATAATTGCCGCCAATGCCGCCACCGCCGCTTTTTTCAATATTTTTTTCATGGATATTCCTCCTTGTTTGATTTTACGGAGCATTGTCCGTTTTAATATAGACGCGCGAAACGGGAAAAAGTTCCCTGATTTTTGCAGTAAAAATGATAAAATTTTCAAAAATGATCTTTATCGGCGGCTGCAAGATAATTATAACATAAGCTTCATACGATGTCAATTCTTTAAACGGTTTCTTCATGCGCGTGAGGAATTTATTCCCAATATTTCCCGAAAAATAAAGTAAAAATAAATTTAAAAAAAGTATTGACAAGCCCGATAATTTATGTTAGAATAACAAACGTGCCGAGCAAAGAGCGTGAGTACGGGCGAAGAAATCGCGGACTCGTAAGACGCGAAACGCGCGGCAAGGCTCAAGCCGCGGGCTTGCCGGTGTAGCTCAATTGGTAGAGCAGCTGATTTGTAATCAGCAGGTCGTAGGTTCGAGTCCCATCACCGGCTCCATACGGAGGAGTTCCCGAGCGGCCAAAGGGGGCAGACTGTAAATCTGTTGTCACT
>CAZICW010000030.1:0-18141 GCA_964537995.1 uncultured Oscillospiraceae bacterium | reverse complement strand
CTCCTTGTCCTGATTTATTTTATCACAGCGAATAATATTTTGCAACAGAAAAATAATATAAATATAACCTAAGCGCAGATGTCCCCGCCTCTAAGGCGGCGGGGTCCACTTCAGAATTTCAGTGGGAGTTATAATCTCCCACTGAAACCCTGAGGAGCTTACGCTCCCTGCGCCGGTTGCAATCTATCGCAAGCTCCACTCCTTGCAAGCAAAGTGGAGCGTTGCTCCGATTTAAAAAGTAAAGTAAAGGAATGATAAAAGTATGGAAAAAATTATAAGCGCGCTTTTCGACACCGAAGATGAAATCGAGTCCGCCCGCAGCGCGGCGCGGGCAAACGGCGCGGAGGCCGATAAAATAAGCGTTTGCCGCGCCGTAGAGCAGCCCTCGTTCGGCGGCAGAAATACGCTTATCGGCATGGGAGCGGGAGCCGCTGTCGGCACTGTTCTGGGAATAAGCTCCCTCGCTCTTGAAAATATGGGCTTCATAGCTTCCATAGGCCCTGTTGCGGGGCTTATCAGCGGAACCGTTATCGGCGCAATTGTGGGCGGCTTCATGGATCTTGAAAAGGCGCGCTCGGAGCCGGAGGAACGCTGGCTGTTTACGGTCAGCATGGACGAGAAAAACAGCGGCAGTACCGCACGGCGGCTTAAACGCTGCGGAGGAGAACAGGTTTCGGTGAGGTGAAAAAATCGGGCTTGCCGCCCGATTTTCCGTATACGGTAATTAACGCTTTCTTAAATTATAACCTTTCGCTATATAACCGAGATTTTTATGAAGCATATTTATTTCAGTCTACGATTTTCCAATATTCCACGCTGTACGGGGCGAGAGTACTGCCGCCGCCGAAATCGTGCCATTCGCCGGTCAGAACATTAATCGCGCGTCCCGCCTGAGCGTCGAAATGCGCCGTATACGGCTCGCTGTCGGCATTTATCGCAATAAACATACGCTTGCCGTCGATTTGCCGACGGAAGATACACTGCTTGTTAGTAAGAACAATATCCTTGAAATCTCCGTAGCAAAGCTCGGGATTTTCTTTATGGGCCTTCGCCATTGCGGCGATTGCTTCCGTAAGCGAATTTTTAATCGGTTCGGAAAAGCAGGGACGGAGATTGTCATCGCTGCCGCGCTGTTTATCCGCCTTTTCGCCCCATTCGCTGCCGTAGTATATGCAGGGAATGCCCGGCATTGCGAAAAGCAGACCGTAAATCAGCGGCAGATGCTTTTCGTTCGTCAGGATTGACGCGACGCGGGAAACATCATGATTGTCAACAAAGCACATGAGATGCTTCCCCGTGTATCTGCACCACTGCTCGGAACCGAACTGCATTTTCAGCGAATGGATAATTTCAAACATATTCATGGAGTTGAAGCTGCTGTAAAGTCCTTTATAGCATTCGTAGTTGGTGCAGCTGTGCAGCATATTGTCGCCGACAACCTGATTGTAGTCGCCGTGTATCATTTCCCCGACGAGGAAAAAATCAGGCTTAAGCGTGTCGCAAAAAGCACGCAGGCGGCGTATAAAATCTCTGTCAAGCAAATAGGCGACGTCAAGACGAAGACCGTCGATGTCAAATTCCTCGACCCAGCCGCGTATACAGTCGAAAATATGATTTATAACCGCGTCGTTGCGCAAATTCAGCTTCACAAGCTCGTAATGACCCTCCCAGCCCTCGTACCAAAAGCCGTCGTTGTAGGCGCTGTTGCCGTCGAAGCTGATATTGAACCAGTCCTTATAGGGGCTGTCCCATCTTTTTTCCCGAACATCCTTAAATGCCCAGAAGCCCCGTCCCACATGGTTGAACACTCCGTCAAGCACGATTTTTATCCCGTTTTCGTGCAGAGTTCCGCACATTGCCGCGAAATCGGCGTTTGTTCCGAGCCGACAGTCTATTTTGCGGAAGTCGCGTGTGTCGTAGCCGTGACTGTCGCTCTCAAAAACCGGCGACATATACACCGCGTTCGCGCCCGTTTCCTTTATATGTTCCGTCCATTCGGAAACCTTTCCCACGCGGCTGACGGTAACGCCATCGTTTTGCTTCGGCGCGCCGCAGAAGCCGAGCGGATATATCTGGTAAAAAACACTTTCATATGCCCACATTTCAATCAGTCCCATTCTTTGAATTTTTTGTCGGTTCCGACAGTTGTTTCGCGTCTTATCGGCGAAAAATAAATCGGTCGCCTTTTTTGCTTATTTTCTTTTTTTCACGGAATAGCCGAACGAGCCTATTTTTTTGCCCATGGCAAAGTACTGCCCGTGGGCGTAGGCCGCGAGGGCGCATTTTTCGATGTGAAATTTACCCTTTTCGTCGATATATCGTTCATCAACGCTGACGGCGGTAATATCCGCAATAAACATATCATGGCTGCCGAGCGGAATAATATCCGTCACGCGGCATTCTATGCTCAAGGGACTTTCCGCCACCGTCGGGCAGCTCACGGACGAAGCCGTCTCGCGCGTCAAAGAGCAGACGTCAAACTTGTCAAGCTCCCGTCCGCTGCGACAGCCGCAAAAATCTACCGACCTTATAATGTGCGCCGTGGGAAGATTTATCGCAAATTCACCGCTGCTTTTAATCAGCCCGTGGGAAAATCTTTCGGGACGCACGGAAATATAGGTTTTCGGCGGGTCGGAGTTTAAAATTCCCGTCCATGCTACGGTTATGAGATTGTCTCGTCCGCCGTAGGCGCATGACACGAGCGCGGGCGGAACGGGAGCGAGCAGTGCGGCTCCCTTCCATGCTGTTTTTGACATAATTATACCTCGTACTTGATTTTTTTGTATTTTAAGAATCTGAATTTTATTCCGTTTTCTTCTTCTTCCTCTCCGGCGGCGGCAATTTCCCATTCGGGAAGAACGCTGAGGTCGGGGAAGAAGCTGTCCGCGTCGGGACACGCCTCGACCCTTGTTATAAGACATTCGTCGCAGCGGTCGAGAAAAAGCGAATATATCTGCGCTCCGCCGATTATAAAAATTTCTTTCCCGTATTTTTCCGCTTCGGAGACTGCGCCGTCAACGCTGTGAACGGTGATTGCGCCGTCTTTGCGGTAATTTTCGGCGCGGGAAAGAACTATGTTCACCCTGTTGGGCAGCGGCTTGCCCGACGGAAAGGATTCAAGGGTTTTCCGCCCCATAATGACAACGCTGTCCGTCGTGACGCGGCGGAAAAATTTCATGTCGGCGGAAATGTGAAACAGCAGCTCTCCGTTATTTCCGATTCCCCAATTCCTTGAAACCGCAGCGATAGCCTTCATTGCCGTTCCTCCTATTCCGCAACGGGAAATTTTTCGTCAAAGTCGTAATATCTGTATCCCTCAAGACTTACGCTGTCCTTTGTAAAGGCGTAAAAATCCGTGACGCTTTTGTCAAGGCGAAAGCTTGGAGCGGGGTAAGGCTCAAGCTCCAGCATTTTCCTGATATAGGGAATGTGGCGGTCATAAATGTGAGCGTCGGCGATTACATGGACAAGCTCGCCCGCTTCGAGTCCGCACACCTGAGCCAGCATATGCACAAGCACGGCGTATTGGCAGACGTTCCAGTTGTTGGCGGTCAGCATATCCTGTGAGCGCTGATTGAGAATCGCGTTCAGCGTTTTGCCGCTGACATTGAAGGTCATGCTGTAGGCACAGGGATAGAGATGCATTTCGTGAAGGTCGTGATGGTTGTATATATTGGTCAGAATCCTTCTGCTTTGCGGATTGTGCTTTAAATCATATATGACGCGGTCAACCTGATCAAATTCCCCTTCGGCGTATTTATGCTTCACTCCGAGCTGATAGCCGTAGGCCTTGCCTATGCTTCCGCTTTCGTCCGCCCACTGATCCCAGATGTGACTGTCAAGTTCATTTATGTTGCTGCTCTTTTTCTGCCATATCCACAAAAGCTCCTTGACGCAGGTCTTGAGCGCGGTGCGGCGCAGGGTTATTATCGGAAATTCCTTTGAAAGGTCGTAGCGGTTCACTATACCGAATTTCTTTATCGTATGCGCGGGAGCGCCGTCCTCCCAGCGGGGACGGACGTCAAGGGCTTCGTCGCTGAAGCCGTTTTCAAGTATGTCTCTGCAATTGTCGGCAAAAATTTTATCGGCGTAGCTCATGGCTGAACCTCCTCGCTTTCGGAAAACGAAACGCTTTGATTATCATCGTTTTCCTCCGTATTATCGGGCTGCGCGCCGTCAAGCTCCTCGTCGTCCGATTCTTCCTCGACCGGCTCGCGCTCGGGAGTTACGTCCTCGGCAATTACTTCATTTTCATCACTGCCTACGTTTTTATCGTCGTCCGCATTTTCTTCCCCGTCGGAAGCAGGCTCGTCAGCGTCCGCTTCCTCATTCCGCTTGTTATCTTCTTCTTCTTCGGAAAGAAAAGAGTCGTCGGCTTCATCAAACTCATTTTTCGTACTGTCCACAGCTTCATCATCGGGAACGGACGGAGCCGTATTCCTTCCGGCAAGCAGAACGGCTGCGCAGACTGCCGCCGCGACGGCGATTATGAAGGCGCAGACAATGACCGTAACGGCCGGCGCGTTTTTTTTCTTGGGCGGAGCGGCGCTGCGTCTGCTTCGCGGCACATTGGGAGAAGCGGTCGGGGAAACTCCGCTCAAATCCGGCAGCCGGAGAGTATCGTCCTTAGAATTATCCTCGGCTTTAAGCCTGCCGCCGCAGTCGGGGCAGTAAACATGATTTTCTTTAAGCTCGGCTCCGCAACGCGGACATTTCATTGACGCCATGCGTCTCACTCCTTTTACGGATAAATATTTTTACAACTATTTATTATTCTATCAAAAAAAATTGATTTAGTCAATTATTTTTATTGAAACTTTGAAAAGTTTATGCTATAATATATTTATAAGATATATTTATCTATGGAGAAGAACCGAAATGGAAACATATGATGTATATGAAGAATATCCCGAACTGAAGAATTTGAAGCCGCGTTCTCCGACAACCTCGCGGCAGCGGCGTAAAAACCGGAAAAGAAAGCGCACCGCGGGAAACGGCGCGAAGCTTGCGTCGCTGCTGCTTATAATTGCCTGCGTGGCGTTAATTATGATTGTGCTTCCGATGACGCTTTCTCCGAACCGTATCGCCGTATATTCCGATGAAGGGCGGGTTGAGTTTATAAAGCCCTCGGAGCTTGAGGAGTATCTTGCGGACGGCTGGTACGCCAACGCCGCCGACATTGTGCCGATGACATTTTATGCCGAGGACGGCAGTACGATAAACGCCGTTGCCGGCGACGCGGAAAAGCTTGCCGAAAAGGGCTGGTATGCCGACAAGTCCGCCGCGTTTACGGTCATGTATGCCGAGGACGGCAAAACTCTGTATGTGCCGAATACAAAAACGGAAGATTATAAGCAAAACGGCTGGACAAGCAATTTGAACAGTATAATGAAAACGCTGTATAAATCCGACGGCAGTATGCTCTACGTTCTGAAGGCCGACGCCGACAAATATCTTGCCGACGGCTGGAGTGACCGTATTCTTGACGTCGCGCAGAAAATGGTGAAGGATGACGGGGAGGAAGAATTTGTGTTCAATGACGATGTCGATTCCTATTTGGCGAACGGCTGGACGGTAGTAAAAAGGGTAATCGACCCGTCGCAGCCCATGCTTGCGATAACCTTTGACGACGGCCCGGGACAGTACACAGACAGACTGCTCGATTGCCTTGAGCAATATAATTCCGTGGCGACCTTCTTCACTCTCGGATACCTTGACGAGGCCTATCCCGATGTTGTAAAGCGCGAAGCGGAGCTTGGATGCGAGGTCGCGAACCACACTTGGGATCACACCTCTCTGACCACGCTTTCGGCGGCAAAGGCGGCGGAAACGATAGAAAGGACAAACGAAACGGTTTTCAATATTGTCGGAAAGACGCCCGCGCTCTACCGTCCGCCTTACGGCTCGTACAATTCCACGGTTCTCGGAGCAATCAATATGCCGGCGATTATGTGGTCGATTGACACTCTGGACTGGAAAACCAAAAACGCCGATTCTACCTATAACACCATAATGCAGAAAAGCTATGACGGCGCGATAATACTTATGCATGACATTCATGAGCCAACTGTCGAAGCGGCGTGCCGCGTCATACCCGACCTTATAGAGGCGGGCTATCAGCTTGTGACGGTGAGCGAGCTGCTTGAATACAGATGCGGCGGCGGAGAAGCGGGAACGGTGTATTTTGACGTGACGCCGGAGGAAGAATAACAGAAAAATGATAATTGCGGCTCTGCCGTATAAATAAAAATAGGAGGGAAAAAGCATGAGTTCAAATCTGGACTTCATTCCGAAGAACAAGGAGTTCGACATGATAGGCATGGGCGAGGTTATGCTGCGCCTTTCGCCGGACGGGAAGGAAAAAATTTCCCAGTCGGAGACCTTCGACAAGAACGCCGGAGGCAGCGAGCTTAATGTTGTCAGCGGCGCGGCAATGCTCGGCGCGCGCGGAGGTATAATCACAAAGCTGCCGCAGAGCAAGGTTGGACGTTTTGTCCGCAACAAAATCCGCTACGGCAACGTGAGCGACGACTACATAGTTTTCGACGACACACCCGCCAAAAGGCTGGGAATCTACTACTACGAAAGCGGCGCTTATCCCAGAAAGTCCTCGGTTATCTATGACCGCGCGCATTCTTCTATGACGACGCTGCGCCTTAGTGAGCTTGACCCGAGTATGTACGGCAAGACCAGCGTGTTTCACATCAGCTCGATAACTCTTGCGCTTGATCCGGATTTGCGCGAGACGGCGCTTGAGGTAATCCGCAGAATGAAGGAAAACGGCGCGGTTATCAGCTTCGATGTAAACTACCGCGCAAATCTTTGGAGCGAGGAAGAGGCGAGAGGGGTCATCGAGAGAATTTTCCCGATGATAGATTTGCTGTTTGTTTCCGAAGAAACAAGCCGCCGTATGCTTCAGCGCACGGGAACTCTTGAGGAAATCATGAAGGGCTATACAGACGATTACGGCTGTAAGCTTGTCGCCACAACGCGCCGCGAGGCAATCAGCCCCACGCGCCACAATTTCGGCTCAAAAATTTACTTTGACGGTCAGTTCTACGAGGAGCCGAGCTACAACAATATTGAGGTTGTTGACCGTGTCGGCAGCGGTGACGCTTATGTTGCCGGCGTGCTGTTCGGGCTTGTAATCCGCCGCGATATTCAGCAGGCGCTGGAAATCGGAAACGCTCTCAGCGCGGTTAAAAATACAATCGAGGGCGATATGTGCGCGAGCAGCATAAAGGAAATCGAGAGCATAATCCGCTCTCATAAAGCCGAGGGGCCGCAGTCGGAAATGGAAAGATAACCGAAAAGAGAGCCGAGCTTGGCAAGGGCTTTTCACAACAAAATTGACAAAAAGAGAGAGCCGCGGAATCTCCCGCGGCTCCTTTTTGCGCAGATGTTTATTTTGCTCTGGCTTCCTTAACCTTTTTAACAAATTCCTTTGCCGTGGCTGTGATAGCGGCATAGTCGCCGGTCTTTGCGCCGCCCGTCAATGCGCTGCCCGCGCCTATCGCGCACGCGCCCGCCTTAATCCATTCGCCGACGTTGTTTGCGTCAACGCCGCCGGTGGGCATGAGCTTCGCCTGAGGAACGGGCCCTTTTATGGCCTTGAGAATTTTCGGCCCGAACGCTTCGCCGGGGAACACCTTTACAACGTCCGCGCCGGCCTCCATTGCGCTGACAACCTCCTTGATGGTCATTGCGCCGGGCATGGACGGAACGCGGTAGCGGTTGCAAAGCCGAACCGTTTCGGGGTCAAAATAGGGGCTTACGATGTACTGCGCGCCGCTGAGAATGGCTATGCGCGCGGTTTCGCTGTCCATAACGGTACCGGCGCCCAGAATCATGGAGCCGTCGGAGTATTCCTTGGCAAGCTCCTCAATAACCTTGTGAGCGAAGGGAACCGTAAAGGTCAGCTCGATTGCCGGAACTCCGCCCTCCATGCAGGCGTCGGCAATCCTTTTCGCCTTCTCTCCGCTTTCGGCCCGAACGACGGCAACAACGCCGACGTCGGTAATTTTGGTCAATACAAGTTCTTTGTCCATTTTTATGCACTCCTTTTTAAAAATTTGCGTAAATTCATAAATTTACTTTTATATTTATGTTTATATCGCCTTTGTTCTGACTTCTTCGAGAATTTTATCCGTAAATTCCTCAACGCTCATTGCGCCGAGGTCGCCTTCGCCGCGCGAACGAACGCTGATAACCCCGTTTGCGATATCTTTATCGCCGGCGACAAGCATATAGGGTATTTTTTCAAGCTGAGCCTCGCGTATCTTATAGCCTATCTTTTCATTGCGATCGTCGATTTCGACGCGTATGCCCGCCTTTTCGAGAACAGCCGCCGTTTCTTTTATATAGTCAAGATGGCGATCGGCTATGGGCATGAGCTTAACCTGAACGGGAGCCAGCCATACGGGAAAGGCTCCGGCAAAATGCTCGGTTATAACGCCGATAAAACGTTCGATTGAACCGAGAACAACGCGGTGAATCATAACGGGACGGTGCTTTTCGCCGTCAGAGCCCGTGTATTCAAGCTCGAAACGTTCCGGCATCTGCATATCGAGCTGAATCGTGCCGCACTGCCACGTTCTTCCGAGAGAATCGGAAAGATGGAAATCCAGCTTTGGCCCGTAAAAGGCGCCGTCGCCTTCGTTTATAACGAAAGTCTTGCCCATGTCGGAAATCGCTTTTTTCAATGTTTCCGTCGCAAAATCCCAAGTTTTTTCGTCGCCGATGTGATCCTCGGGCATTGTTGAAACCTCAATCTGGTAGGAAAGACCAAACACGGAATATACCTCGTCGAACAGGCGCACGACATTCCGGATTTCGCCCTCCATCTGATCCCACGTCATGAAAATATGCGCGTCGTCCTGCGTGAAGCAGCGCACGCGGAACAGGCCGTGGAGCGCGCCGGAAAGCTCATGACGGTGAACCAGACCCAGCTCCGCCATTCTCAGCGGCAAATCGCGATAGGAATGAGGGGAGAGCTTGTAAACCAGCATACCTCCGGGGCAGTTCATCGGCTTGATGGCATAGTCCTCGCCGTCAATTACGGTCGTATACATATTATCCTTATAGTGATCCCAATGACCGCTGCGGTGCCAAAGCTCCTGATTCAGAATCATCGGAGTTGAAATTTCAACATAGCCGTAGCGCTTATGAACCTCGCGCCAATAGTCAAGCAAGGTGTTGCGCAGAACCATGCCCTTCGGAAGGAAGAACGGAAAGCCGGGGCCCTCGTCCATGAGCGCGAACAGACCCAGCTCCTTGCCGAGCTTGCGGTGATCGCGCTTTTTTGCTTCTTCTATGGCCGCAAGGTACGCCTCAAGGTCGCTTGCCTTTGTGAAAGCGGTTGCATAGATACGCGTGAGCATTTTGTTCTTTTCGCTGCCGCGCCAATAGGCTCCGGCAAGGCTTGTGAGCTTAAACGCCTTAACGCTGCCCGTCGAAAGAATGTGCGGCCCCGCGCAGAGGTCAACAAAATCACCCTGCTTATAGAAGGATATGGTTTCGTCTTCGGGAAGGTCATTGATAAGCTCTACCTTATAGGGCTCGTTGCGCTCGGTCATAAGAGCGATTGCCTCGTCGCGGGGAAGCTCGAAATACTCTAACTTCAGATTTTCCTTGACGATTTTTTTCATTTCCGCCTCTATTTTCGGCAAATCCTCCGGAACAAAGCTCATGCCCTCCGTGTCAAAGTCATAGTAAAAGCCGTTGTCGATGGCGGGGCCTATAGCCAGCTTGACGTTCGGATAGAGCCTCTTGACGGCCTGCGCCAGAATGTGACTTGCCGTATGGCGGAAGGTATGGCGGCCCTCATCGGTGTCAAAACCGCAAAATTCGACTGCGCAGTCAACGGTAAGGGGCTTTCGTATGTCGGTCATTTTGCCGTCAACAAGGGCGCACATTGTGTTCCGCGCAAGCCCTTCGCTTATGCTTTTTGCAACTTCAAGCAACGTAACGCCGCTTTCAAATTCTTTTACGTCGCCCTTCAGGCTGACTTTGATCATTGATACTACTTCCTTTCGTTGGCTGTTTCAATAATTATACCATAAACTGTCGGTGCTGTCAAGCAAATTGAGGGAAATTTTGTCCGCGCCGACATCCTGTTTTATTTTGAATTGATTCTCACCTTTTCATACAGCATAATTGCCGCCGCGACGGAAACATTCAGACTTTCCGCCGAGCCGCGCATGGGTATGCGGACAATGAAGTCCGCTTCGGACAGAAGCTCTTTGCTTATGCCGCCGCCCTCGTTTCCGAGAACAAACGCGATTTTTCCCGACAAATCCGCCTTATACAGATCAACCGAATTGCCTCTCAAGGCTCCCGCGGCAATTTTATAGCCCATGGCGCGGAGCGTTTTTATCGCTTCGTGCGCGTCGGCTCCGCGCACAATCGGCAGGCTGCCTATGCTTGCCACGGTGGAGCGCACGGTTTTCGGATTGAACAAATCGCAGCAGCCCTTGTTAAGCACCGCTCCCGCGGCTCCCGCGGCGTCAGCCGTGCGTATTATCGTTCCCAGATTCCCGGGGTCGCGTACATTTTCGCAAAGCACCGCAAAGGAATTTTCGCCGCCCGAAAGATCGGAAAGCTCCGCTTTCGGCATCGCAAACGCGGCGATTACTCCTTGGGGAGTTTGAGTGTCGGCAATTTCGGCAAACAGCCTTTTCGCAAAAACATACGTCCGCGGCGCTTCGATATTTGTTTCGCTGCCTTCGCATAATATGACGTACTTGACCTCAAGCCCGTTCTTGATTGCGTCGCCGACTCCGCGTACTCCCTCAATCAGAAACAGTCCCTCGCTTTCGCGCCGCTTTCTGTCGTTTAAAGCCTTAAGCAGCTTATATATTTTGTTATCCCTTGACGTTATAAGCATAAAAATCTCCGTTCGCTTTAAAAAATCGGAGCCGCCGATCGGCAGCCCCGAAAATTTTTTACAGATTAGCCTTCGCCGTCTCAACAAGCTGAGAGAACGCGGCGGGATCGCCGATGGCAATCTCGGAAAGCATCTTCCTGTTGATTTCGACATTTGCTTTCTTTAAGCCGTTCATAAAACGGGAATAATTGATTCCGTTCTGCTTGCAGGCCGCGCTTATTCTTGTTATCCACATGGAGCGGAAATCTCTCTTCTTTTGCTTCCTTCCGATATATGCGTAGGAAAGCGATTTCATAACCGCCTGATTGGCAACTCTGTAGAGCTTGGACTTGGAGCCTCTGTAGCCCTTGGCAAGCTTTAATATTTTCTTATGATGCTTTTTGGTGTTCATTCCACCCTTTACACGAGCCATGACAAATACCTCCTTAAATTATTTGTAGGGAATGAGTTTCTTGATAACCTTTGCGTTGGGAGCGGACGCATACGTCCCCTTCCTGAGGCGTCTTTTTCTCTTTGTATCCTTTTTTGTGAGGATATGGCTCTTGAAAGCTCTGTTTCTTTTTACCTTGCCGGACTTGGTAAGACCAAAGCGCTTCGCGGCGGCTCTGTGGGTCTTTATTTTAGGCATATTAACTCTCCTCTCGATTATGGGCATCCGCAAAAAGCCTGTTTTAAGGAAAAACTCCGCGATGAGGACTTCGCGTCTGAGACGCTTTGACCGCTTTCGCTTTTCAAAACGGTTTTCCGAACTGCCCTTATTTATCCGTAGCCTGTCGGCCGGATCTCATAAAATTACTTTTTCGGCGAAATCACCATCGCCATCATTCTTCCTTCCAGCTTCGGCTTCTTTTCGACGCTGCCCGCGCCGTCCATGCCGTCAAGGAAACGCTGCAAAAGCTCCTCGCCGAGCTTCGCGTGCTGAACCTCGCGCCCGCGAAACTTGACGGTGACCTTAACCTTGTCGCCGGAATTAAGGAATTTAACTGCCGCTTTCAGCTTTGTTTCAAAATCGTGTGTATCAATAGAAGGCGATAATTTTATTTCCTTAATGTTAACCACCCTTTGGTTCTTACGGTTCTCCTTTTCACGCTTCGCTATTTCAAAGCGGTATTTTCCGTAATCCATAATCTTGCATACGGGCGGGTTAGCCTGCGGGGAAATTTTCACAAGGTCGAGATTGCGTTTTACCGCAAGCTCCAGCGCCTGAGCGGGACTCATAATTCCGAGCTGCTCTCCGTCGCCGCCTATGACGCGAACCTCTTTGTCGCGTATTTCCTCATTAATCATCAATTCCTTGCTAATGAAAAACACCTCCAGTTAAAAATACAAAAAATGCGGCAAAGCATCGCCCGCCGCACAGTTGTACATGGAAAACAACCGAATATTAACCCAACACGAACGGAATCGGAGGGGTGAGAGCGGCAGCTCTGCTTTATTGTCTCTGAGATTATATCATAAATTTTCGCACGCGTCAAGCGTTTTTTTGAAATTTTTTGAAAATTTTCAAAAAACGCGGATAAATTCCCGCCGCGCCTTATTATTTACCTTCCACGATGTTCATTATCCGTATTTTATTTTCGAGAAATTCATGCGTAAGCTCCGGATTTTCGCCTTGCGGAATTACATTTTTAAGCTCGGCGGAAATTTTGCCCGGCGATCCGCCGAGAATATAAATTCTGTCGGACAGGAGAAGCGCCTCGTTTATGTCGTGCGTTATAAAAAACACGGAAATTTCATGCTCGCGCGCAACAGCCTTGAACCATTTTTGCATATTGCCGCGGGTTATCGTGTCAAGCGCGCTGAACGGCTCATCCATAAGCAAAATCTCGGACGAAAACAGATAGCTTCTCAGCAAGGCCGCGCGCTGGCGCATTCCTCCCGAAAGCTGAGCGGGATAAAAATTCTCGCAGCCCTCGAGACCGAATTCCTTCAGGAGAGAGCATACCCTTTCCCGCGCGGCCTTGCGTTTTTCTCCGCGCAGCACAAGGGAAATTGAGGCGTTGTCCGCAATGGTTTTGAAAGGAAGCAGCAAATCGTTTTGCTGCATATAGCCTACGAGTCCGCTTTTGCCCGTAATGTCGGAGCCGTTGAGGAAAACCTGCCCGCTGTCGGGACCTTCCAGCCCCGACAGTATGTTGAACAGAGTGGTTTTTCCTATGCCGCTGACTCCGAGAAGACTTACAATTTCTCCTTTGCTTACGCTGACGGAAACGCTTTCGATTATTTCCCGTCCGCCGTAGCTCTTTGAAACGGCTCTCGCTTCGATTACCGCACTCATGATCTTTCGGGAAGGTAGTCGTTGGTAAAGCCGAAGGAGCCGAGATCCTTATCAATCAGACCGTTTTCGAACAGCCAGTCGTAAAATGCCGTCCAGCGCGAAGCGTCAAAGTAACCCCATCCGTCGCCGTCGCCTATGTATTCCGAGGCAAGAAACGCCATGCTCTCTTGCACAAGAGCCGCGTCCAGCTCGGGAACGGCTTCGCAGAGTATATTTCCCGCTTCTTCGGGATTTTCCGCGCAGTATTCGTATCCCTTGCTCGTTGCGCTGAGGAAAGCGCGCGCAAGCTCCGGCTCGTTTTCGAGAAACTCATCGTTGGCGATTATTGTCGGAGTGTAGTAGTCGAGAATGGGATTTGCGTCCGCAAAGTCAATGTAGTTGTATTCCAGAGCGTTAACCTTTGCGCTTGCGACGTCCCATCCCTCGTAAACCCACACGCTGTCGATAAGGTCGGTCTGAAGAGCGGTCATGACGTCGGTGACAAGGGTAGAGATAAGCTCAACCTTGCCGAAATCCCCGCCTTCGGCTTCCATTGCCGCCTTTATGACATTCTGTTCGATCGGGCTGTCCCAAGTGGCATAGCTATGTCCCTCAAGCTTCGCGAAGCTGTCGATTCCTTTATCCTTGCGGGAAATTATGCCGCTGGTATTATGGTTTATGATTGCGGCCACGTTTGTGACGGGCAAAGGCGTATCTGCGGCATAAGCGGCTGCGATGGTGTCCTGAAAGGATACGCCGAACTGAGCTTTTCCGCTTGCGACAAGAGCTTCGGCTCCGTCCTCGGGGGGCTGCACGATTTCAACCTCGATTCCCGCGTCCTTATAGTATCCGAGCGCGTCGGCGGCGTAAACACCGGCGTGGTTTGTGTTCGGCGTCCAATCCAGAACAAAGGTGATTTTTGAAAGCTCCGCCTCGCCGTCGGAAGCGGCGTCGTCCGCCGTGGTTACGGCATTTTGCCGATCACCGCAGCCGCCGAGCAGCAGCGCTCCCGCGCTGAGAACGCAAAGCAATTTTTTTATGTTCATTTTTATTTCTCCTTGTATTTTATCTTTTCCTTATTTTTTTTCGTACCGCTTCCACGGCATTACGAAATATTGTATCAAATCAACAAGCTTCATAAGCACGAGGCTTATCACGCTTATTACTATTATTACGGCAAACATTTTGTCAAAGGCAAAGGATTTGCGCACTCTTGTCATATACACTCCGAGTCCGCCGTCGCCGCCGAGCCACTCGGAAATAACCGCTCCGATGACGGAATAGGAAACCGAAATCCTTAACCCCGAAAAGAAGCTGTCCAGAGCATAAGGCAGCTTGACGTCCCAAAGTACGCGCAGATACCCCGCGTTCATTGAGCGGTACAGCCGCAGCACCCCCGGATCGGCCGCCTTGAAGCCGCCCAGCAGAGCGACAAGAACAGGGAAAAAGCAGGCTATGAATATAAGCACAATCTTCGGCGCGATTCCATAGCCGAACCAAAGCACCAGCAGCGGCGCAATCGCGACCGTCGGGACAGTCTGGGTAAGGACGGCAACGGGATAGCCCGCCTTATAGAGAAAATCAAAGCGATCCATAAGCACGGCAAAAATCAGTGCGGCGGCAATGCTCAGTCCAAGCCCGACAAACGCTTCAAGCAATGTTATGCGGCAATGAAGCAGCAGCGCCGGAGCTTCGCTTATCAGCGCCGAAACCACCCTTACCGGCGACGGCAGCATAAATTCCTGAACCAGACCCGCTTGGCACACAAGCTGCCAGACAAGAACTATCAGCGCGAGAAAGGCGGCGGGATAAAGCTTATTGATGATGCTTCGCGGTTTTTTTATCAATTGTCCAGACACCTGCCTTGGGGTTGAACGCAATTTTGACATAGCTGGAAACCGACGGCGCGCCCTCACGGATACATATGTACTGGCACTCCTTAACGATTTCCATGAGCTGCTCGTAATCGCCCTCAACAGTGGTTTCAAACGGCCCGACATAGGTATTCAGTCCGGTGGACTTGATATACTCGATAACCTTGTCCACCACGCGGATAATTTCTTCTCCCTCCACGGCGGGGAGACACTGGATAGCAATGCTTGCTTCCGGCTGTTTTTCGTTCATCTTCAATCAACCAACCTTTCTTAATGTGCTTTAAAATGCACAAAAGCGCCGCAGAGCGAATCCGCGGCGCAAAAATATGCGTTTTGAACACATTTTCCTACGCAGAAATTACTCTGATCAGGTTCAAGAGTTGAAACCTTCGTTTCTCTCAGCCTTGCGGCACCTCTAATGCTGTTTTTTATGTTACCACATACGGACGGCTTTGTCAAGCCCCAAAATGCGAAAATTTATTCCGTTTTATTATTATTATTTTGCGGAAGCGATATACGGACCGCCCGAAAAATTCGCGCCGAGCGGTATATCGGAATTAACCGGCGCGATTTTGTGTAAACAAATTTTTAATTATTTGTGAATTTAGTACTTTACAAAAGAGAAAAAAAGGTGTACAATACATATAATAGGGCAATATATGAAAGGAATGCGGCTGACATGAACAACAAAGACAAAACAATGGAAAAAATCGTTGCCTTGTGCAAAGGACGCGGATATGTATATCCGGGCAGTGAAATATACGGAGGACTTTCCAATTCGTGGGACTACGGCCCGCTCGGAGTCGAATTTAAAAACAACGTCAAAAAAGCTTGGTGGAAGAAGTTTGTACAGGAAAATCCTTACAATGTCGGACTTGACAGCGCCATACTCATGAATCCCGAGGTATGGGTGGCAAGCGGACACGTCGGCGGCTTCAGCGACCCGCTTATGGATTGCAAGGACTGCAAAACCCGCGAGCGCGCCGATAAGCTGATTGAGGACTTCTGTGCCGCGAAGGGCGAAAGCGTTGTCGTTGACGGCTGGGACAATCAGAGGATGACGGACTATATAAATGAAAACAGAATTCCCTGCCCCAACTGCGGCGGACATAATTTCACCGAAATAAGAAAGTTCAATCTTATGTTCAAAACCTTTCAGGGCGTTACGGAGGACGCGAAGAACGAAATTTATCTTCGCCCCGAAACCGCGCAGGGCATATTTGTAAACTTCAAAAATATCGCCCGTACAACGCGCCGCAAGATACCCTTCGGCGTGGGGCAAATAGGGAAGAGCTTCCGAAACGAAATAACTCCCGGGAATTTCATCTTCCGTATCCGTGAATTTGAACAGATGGAGCTGGAATTTTTCTGCAAGCCCGGCGAGGATATGGAATGGTTTGAGTATTGGCGCGGCTTTTGCCGTGATTTCCTGCTCAGTCTCGGTCTTAAAGAAGAAAATATGCGTCTGCGCGACCACGGCAAGGAGGAGCTTAGCTTCTATTCAAAGGGCACGACCGACATCGAGTTTTTGTTCCCGTTCGGCTGGGGCGAGCTATGGGGCATAGCCGACAGAACCGACTATGATCTTACTCAGCACATAAATCACAGCGGAGAGAATCTGGAATATGTTGACCCCGTCACGAATGAGCGTTACGTTCCCTATGTAATCGAGCCTTCCCTCGGCGCGGACAGAGTCGCGCTTGCTTTCCTCTGCGACGCCTACGACGAGGAGGTAATCGACGAAAAGGACACACGCGTCGTGCTGAGACTTTCTCCCGTGCTTGCGCCCGTCAAAGCGGCCGTGCTGCCTCTGAGCAAGAAGCTTGGCGAAAGCGCGAATGAAATTTATCAGAGACTTATAAAGAAATTCCCGTGTGAATACGACGAGTCCGGCTCAATCGGCAAACGCTACCGCCGGCAGGATGAAATCGGTACGCCGGTGTGCATAACAGTCGATTTTGACACCGCGGAGGACGGCTGCGTCACTGTGCGCGATCGCGATACGATGGAACAAAAACGAATAAAAACGCAGGAAATAGAGAGCTATATCGAAAAGCTTCTCGAATTTTAATCGGGGGGGGGAATACCCCTGAAATAATTAGAAATTATTCGGAGGAAAAATTATGAAATGCGTTGTACTTGCTGCGGGTTATGCGACAAGGCTTTACCCTCTTACTGAAAATTTTCCCAAGGCGCTTCTTGAAGTGGACGGAATGAGTATTCTGGATCATCTTCTTCTGGACATTGATAAAATCGACGGCATAGACGGGCACATAATCGTTTCAAATCATCGCTATTTTGACAAGTTCAAAAAATGGACGGAGGAAAATACCGCCGTGAAAAAGCCGATAACCGTGATTGACGACGGCAGCACGGAAAACGAAAACCGTCTGGGCGCGGTTAAGGACATTCAGTTCGCGATTGACGAGTGCGGGCTTGAGAATGACGATCTTTTTATCATTGCGGGCGACAATCTGATTGACTTTTCGTTCAAGGAATTTGTGGATTTTTCAAACGAAAGAGACGTTTCCGCCGTAATGTGCGGCTGCGAGGAAAGCCTTGACGAGCTTCGCCGCTGCGGAGTTATGATTCCCGACGAAAACATGAAAATCCTTTCAATGGAGGAAAAGCCGCAAAACCCGAAAAGCAATTGGTGCGTGGGGCCGTTCTATATATACAGAAAGAAGGATCTGCCGCTGATAAAAAAGGGAATCGACGAGGGCTGCGGAACCGACGCGCCCGGCAGTCTTGTGTGTTATATGTGTGAAAAAACGGATATTTACGGCTTTGAAATGACAGGCAATCGGTACGACATAGGGGATAAAAAAAGCTATGAGTATGTTAAAAGCGTGTATCGCAGCGCGCTTTAGCAAATAAGGAAGATTTAAGAAAATTAAAAGGAGGCAAAAAAATGAGAACAAAAAGGGCAATGTCGCTTTTTGTGGCGCTGACGATGATTATATCGGTGTTCGGCGCGCTCACAATTACTACGGAGGCGGCAAGCATGGACGACAGCACATTTTTCGCGAAATTCAACTACAGCGCGTATCCGGGACTTAGCGCGGTAAAGGCTGCGGTTGACAGCGGAGATTACGACACAGCCAAGAAGGAGCTGCTGAATTATT
>CAZICW010000029.1:0-18745 GCA_964537995.1 uncultured Oscillospiraceae bacterium | reverse complement strand
AAGCTCCTCAGGGTTTCAGTGGGAGATTATAACTCCCACTGAAACCCTGAAGTGGACCCCGCCGCCTTAGAGGCGGGGGACATCTGCGCTTAGGTTATAAGTTATTTTATAACATTTTCAAAAACCTGTCAAGATATATCAATAAATTTTGCCGTGTATTTTCAACTCTGCCGTTCATAACTCCGTTTAACGCGAAGTGCAGCGCGGCGCCTATCTCCCGCCCCTTCAATCCGAGAGCCGCCGCGTCGGCGCCGTTTATTTTAAGGGAGGAAAGACCGCGGCACAAATCGTTTTCAAGCGCAAGGCGGAAATTTTCCTCTCCGCGCTCTATCAAGGAAAGCTTTTCCGCGCGCATATAGTCCGATTGCGCAAGCGTATCGGCGCGCATTACGCAAAACAGCCTCCGCATATTCTCTTCTCCGACGAGATTTGTCAGCTTCAGTATCTGCGCCATTCCGCCATTAAAGCGCACATCGTGAAATTTTATCAGCGTTTCGGCGGTTGCTGCCGTTTTTTTGTCGAACCTCAGTCGCGCAAACACGGATTCGGCAATTTTCGCGCTTGCGGCGGGATGTCCCTTAAAATGCGCGCTTCCGTTATAAAAGCGGTATTTTTGCGGCTTTGCCGAATCATGCAGCAGCAGCGCCGCCTTTATCGCTTCGTCCGAGCCGCAGTAGCCGTCAACCGCGACAAGAATATGCTCGTATACGTCATAGGAGTGATGCACGGTATTTTGTTCAAAATCAAAGCACGGACGCAGCTCGGGAATTACTTCCGCTATAATTTCCCGAAAACGAATAAACTGCCGCCTGACAGCTCCGGCGGTTAAGGTTTTCATAAGCTCTGTTCTTATTCTTTCGGCGGAAATGTTTTTAAGCAGCGCGCGCTTGGAAAGCATCGCTTCGGCGGTTTTTTCCTCAATATCAAAGCCGAGACTTACGCTGAAGCGCAAGCCGCGCAGGATTCGCAGGGCATCCTCGGAAAAACGGCGTTCGCCGTCCCCCACGCTTCTGATTATCCCCGCTTCAAGGTCGCGGCTGCCGCCGAACGGGTCAATCAAGCCCTCGCGGGGATTGTAAGCCATGGCGTTTATCGTAAAATCTCTGCGCGCAAGGTCAGTCTCAACTCCGTCAACAAAAACCACACTTTCGGGACGGCGGCAGTCAGAGTAATTGCCGTCAAGACGAAAGGTCGTTATTTCGCACGGCTCCGCGCACATAACCGTAACCGTTCCGTGCTTTATTCCCGTCGGCAGCACCTTGCCGTCCCCGAAAAGCTCCGTAACCTGTTCGGGCTTTGCCGAGGTACAGATGTCCCAGTCCTTCGGTGTTTTCCCGATAAGGCTGTCGCGCACGCAGCCGCCTACCACATACGCGCTGTAGCCGCGATTTTCAAGAGCGGCAAGCAAAGCCGCCGTATCCTTCGGAATTTTCAATTCCATTCGGCTACCTCTTTTCCGCATAAGAATTGTCTCTGTTTTTAAATTTTTCACATATTGACATTTAAAAAACAAGTTGATATAATTTAAATCGGAGCAGCGCTCCAACAGTACCCGCAATTATATAAAAAGGAGAATAATTTATGAGCAAAAGTCTGCTTTTTGTCTACAATCCCCATGCGGGGAAGGCTCAAATTAACGAAAAACTTTCAAAAATAATCGACACCTTCGCCAAGTCAGACTATCTTACAACAGTATGGCCGACGCAGAAGCGCGGCGACGCAAGCGAGATTATCAAAAAGCTCGGAAGCGGCTATGACCTTGTTGGCTGCAGCGGCGGCGACGGAACCCTCAGCGAAGCCGTTGACGGACTTATGGCAATTCCGCCCGAGACTCGTCCGCCTCTCGGCTATATTCCCGCCGGCAGCACAAATGATTTTGCCACAACGCTGGGCATACCGAAGGACATGGAGGAAGCGGCGGAGGTTATGATGAAAGGGCTGCCGTTCCGCTGCGACATCGGGGCCTTTAATGACAAGTATTTCACTTATGTCGCCGCGTTCGGCGCCTTTACCTCGGTTTCATACGACACTCCCCAGCAGACGAAAAATCTTCTCGGACACGCGGCATATGTGCTCGAAGGCATAAAGCAGGTCGGCAGCATAAAGCCATACAAGCTGAAAATCGAAGTTGACGGCAAGGTCATTGAGGGCGAATTTCTTTACGGCATGGTCAGCAATACGCTTCAGGTCGGCGGAATGAAGCTGATACCGTCCGACATGGCGGTTTCTCTCAACGACGGAATGTTCGAGGTGTTTTTGATACGCGCCCCCAAGTCCATGGCAGACATTCAGGGCATGATTTCCGCGGCTCTAAATCAGGGCGCCAACAACGGTTTCCTCAGCTTCAAAGCGAAAAAAATCCGCTTCATCTGTGAAAACGCCGTCCCGTGGACCGTTGACGGCGAATTTGGCGGCGATTGCACGGAGGTCACAATCGAGAACATAACCGGTTCGGTGGGAATAGTTGTTTAATACCGCAAAAAAAGAGCTGCGCTTTCAGCGCAGTTCTTTTTCGGGAAGCTGCGCTTTCCGAATTTTTTCGATATAGTAATCACTTTAAGCTGTCTTTAAACGCCTGACCCGCCTTGAAAGCAGGAACTTTAGACGCCGCAATATGAATTTTCTCACCTGTGGCGGGGTTCTGCCCCTCGCGAGCGGCGCGCTCTCTTACTTCAAAGGTACCGAAACCGACAAGCTGAACCTTGTCGCCGCTCTTAAGAGCTCCCTCAACTGTTTCGATAAACGCAGCGAGCGCCTTCTCGGCATCCTTCTTTGTGAGCTGTGACTTTTCAGCCATAGCCGCAACCAGTCCGGATTTGTTCATTTTTACAACCTCCTTAAGAAATTATAAAGCTTTATTTTATTGAATAAAACTTTTACTGTATATTATTCTACCATACAATTTCGACAATTTCAAGGGCTTTCGGCAAATTTATTTAATTTTTTTGTATTTTTTTTTGCTTTATTGCGGCTTTTATTTCGGTTATATCCAGCAATACAATTAAAATCACATAAATAACCGCCATAACGCACGCTCCGACGATAAATGCCAAGGTTCCGCCTCCAAGGACGGAGCAAAGCTTACGCCCGCAAAGCAGTCCCGCAAGCGCGGCAAGCAGCGGACGAAGAACCGTCCCAATCGGTATGCTCAGCTCCAGATGCTCGTGAAACAGCCAGACAAAGGCAACGCAGGCTACCGAGTAGGCTATGACCGAAGCAAACGGCGCTCCGGCTATTCCCATGGAGGGCATCAGGACGAAATTCAAGACCGCCTTTATTGCCACGGCTGAGCCGAGGACGGCAATCGGCCGCCAAACGCAGCCTGTCGCCTGAAGAATACCCGACGCGACCTGTGTGAAGGGAATCAGCGTCATAAGAACTCCCGTGAACATGAGCAGCTCGCCGTAGTCGGCGGCTTCGCCGTAAAGCAGCGACAGAATTTCATTGGGGAAGCCGATACAGCCCAGCATACATGGCGCGGAAACCAGCATAAGCAGCTTCACCGCCGAAACCGCGTTTTGCCGCAAAAGCGCTTTGTCGCCATTGCCGTAAGCCTCGGAGCAGGCGGGAGCAACGCTCATTGTGATTGCCGAAATCAGCGTCGCGGGCAGGTTATAAATCATAAAGCAACGCGTAAGATGCCCGAAAAGCGTTGTCGCCTCGCTTTGGGAAAATCCCGTTGACGCGAGGATGCGTTGAACGGTGAAATTGTCGGTCATCATCATGCAGGAAAAGCCTGCCGCGCCGAGAGTAACGGGTACCGCCAGCAAAAAAATCCGCTTCGCCGCCGAGACGTTCGGCTTTTTGTGAACGGAAATTCGCTTTCTCCCCATTATCATCAGCACAGCCGCGCCGACGGCGGTTCCGATTGAAACTCCGCTCATCGCGCCCGCCGAGGCGATTTCAATGCCCATAGGCAACAGAAGCGCGGCGGCGGCAATGCCGACGCAGGCCTTGCAAAGGCTGTCGGCAATCTGACTCAGCGCGGATGGAAGCATATCTCCCCTGCCCTGAAAATATCCCTTGTACGCGCCGGAAATTCCCAGAAACACGACGCCTCCCGCCATAACCCTTATCGAAGCGGCGGCCTGTCCATGCTTCGCGCCGCTTATCAAAGCGGCAATCGGTTCGGCAAGAATTATAAGCGCCGCCGCCGTAATTACAGAGAAAAGCGTCACAAGCCAAAGCGCGGAGGAGCGCAGCGTCGCGGCCTCCTCCTCATCGCTTTCCGCCACAAGGTTGCTGAGCGCGAGAGGGATTCCCGTTGAGCAGATTGCCAGCAGCCAGTTATATATAGTATAGGCATTCTGGTATATCGCTATTCCTTCCGCTCCGATAAAAAAACGGTCGAGCGGTATTTTGAACACCGCGCTCAGCGCTTTTCCGAGAAGCGACGCTGCCGAAAGAATAACCGCTCCCTTGACAAAGCCGCGACGGCTCATTGCGAATCCGTCCTGTCGTCGCTGAACACAGGCTCACTTGTATTCGGAGCTTCCTCCGCCGTTTTTTCGGCAATGTGTTTTTTCATCAGCGGGTAGGAAATCGAAAGTCTCGTATATTCAAGGAAAGCAAAAAGAAGTATCGGAATGAGCAGCATAAGATACGGAACGGCTATGCTGAAATATATCACCGCAAATGAAATTACGATTCCGAGCAAAAAGGCCGCCAAAGTCTGCGGAAGCCGTCCGAGTACGAGGATAAAGGAATTTTTGTAAACGTCCCACAGCCGCAGCTTGAACGAAACCATCATAGGATATATGTATATATGCATCATGCTCCAAATGAATGTGACAAGCACAAGCAGCCCCTGAAGTACGGTTCCCGCGACTCCGCCCATTATGCTGTAATAGCCGTAGTTTATTATAAGCACGCCGACGGAAAGGCAATCTATTATGTACGCCGCCGTACCGCGCAGCAAATTGGCTCTCAAGCCGTCGCGAAAGTCCTGCCAGACCCACGCGTGAGTGTCGTCGATATATTTTCTCAGTACGTTCGCAAGACCGCACGCCGCCGCTCCGCCGCCGAAATTACAATATACAAACAGCGCGACGACGCCTATTAAAAGTGTTCCGCCGTTATTTAGCCAGTCCGTTACCTCTTCGGGCGACATTTTCAGTGTCATTGTCACAACCATGCTCATAGAGCAAACCACTGCCATAAGTACAAGCGGAATTATGGAAAACAGCGTGTAAAGAAAATTAAGGGAAACGATTTTCCAAAATCTTCTCCCCAAAATATCAAAATACCGTGCAAGACCGGTTTTTTCCGGTTCGTCCTTTCGGACGCCGGGACCCGGTTTCATATAATTTCCGCCGAAAGCCATTTCATTTTCCTCCGTTTTTAGCTCTTATTTCCCCGCTCTTTCCACTATATCCAGAAAATATTTGTGAACCCTGTTATCTCCGTCAACCTCCGGATGGAAGGAAATTCCGAGTGCGTTTCCTTTTCTTGCGGCGACGATATTTCCGTCAACCTTCGCAAGAATTTGCGTTCCCTCGCCGACGCTTTCGATGTACGGCGCCCGAATGAAGGTCATGGGGATTATTCCGATACCCTTGAAGTCCTCTTCGGCATAGAAGCTGCCAAGCTGACGGCCGTAGGCGTTGCGGCGCACGGTTGCGGCGATGGCGGCAAAGTAGACGTTTTCGTCGTTCGAGAGATTGTCGGCAAGAAGTATCAGTCCGGCGCAGGTGCCGAACACAGGGATTCCGCCGTCGATTTTCGCCTTTAAGGTATCGAACATATCCAGCTCACGCAGCAGCTTTCCCTGCACCGTGCTTTCGCCGCCCGGCAAAATAAGTCCGTCGAACGGACGCTGCAAATCCTTTTTTTCTCTTATTTCAAAGCACTCCGCCCCAAGCTCGCGGAGCATGGCTTCATGCTCCGCAAAATCACCCTGTACGGCAAGCACCGCAATTGTAAAAGCCATGAGGCGTTCACCTCTTCCTTTCCGATGTCGTCTTACTTTCCTCTTTCCGCCATGAGCAGTTCGATTTCCTGCTCGTTAATGCCGACCATCGCTTCGCCGAGGTTTTCGCTCAGCTCCGCTATGAGCTTGGCGTCGGTATAATTTGTGACAGCCTTTACTATAGCGGCGGCGCGCTTCGCGGGATTGCCGCTCTTGAAAATTCCGCTGCCGACAAACACGCCCTCCGCTCCGAGCTGCATCATAAGCGCGGCGTCGGCGGGAGTCGCAACTCCGCCCGCGGCAAAATTCACAACGGGAAGCTTGCCGTTTTCATGAACGTAAAGCACAAGGTCATAAGGCACCTGCAAAAGCTTCGCGGCGTCGAACAGCTCGTCCTCACGCATGGAAACGAGACGGCGGATTTCGCTTTGCATCATTCTCATATGGCGCACAGCCTGAACAACATCGCCCGTACCGGGCTCGCCCTTTGTTCTTATCATTGCCGCGCCCTCGTTTATTCTTCTGAGAGCCTCGCCAAGATCCTTTGCTCCGCAGACAAAAGGAACCTTAAACTTTGTTTTGTCGATGTGATACTTGTCGTCGGCGGGAGAAAGCACCTCCGATTCGTCGATATAATCAATCTCAATTGCTTCAAGAAGCTGCGCTTCAACAAAATGACCTATGCGGCACTTTGCCATTACGGGAATTGAAACCGCTTCCTGTATACCCTTTATCATAGCGGGGTCGCTCATGCGGGAAACACCGCCCGCGGCCCGTATGTCGGCAGGAATCCTTTCCAGAGCCATAACCGCGCACGCGCCGGCTTCTTGAGCTATACGCGCCTGCTCGGGCGTAGTTACGTCCATAATGACGCCGCCCTTAAGCATCTGAGCAAGATTTTTGTTGAGTTCGTAACGTTTTTCCATTGTATTCAGCCCTTTCGATAAAAATATACCTGTTTATTTATTTTCTTTATTATAGCACTCTTTTATCCGTGTGTCAACCGCTCTCATCAAGAAAGACCCATGTATTTTTTCACTAAATTTTCCTGTATCGGTTTAAATAATTATGCAAAATTTATTTTATTATGTAAACATACCGTTTTTTGCAGGCGAGTTTTCCACAGGTCAAGCCCTTTGTTTTTTGGTTATCCACAGAGTTTTTGCACAGTTTCCACAGCAAAGCGCCGAATTTTCAACATACTATGTGGATTTTACAAAATCCCTCAGAAATGGCGTTCGGATAGGTTTACATAAATATTACGAAATTGCGTCTTGCTGTTTTCAACAGCAAAAATTTATCACAGAACCGAGAGCATTTTGATAAGCTCCGCGGCGCAGAGCGCGGCGTCCGCGTTTATGGGAACGTGTATAAATCCGCAGGGGATATTTTCCTTTTCGACAAGCCTGAGCGCCCTATACATCAAGCTGTTGCAGACATAGGTTCCGGCGCTGTTGCTTATTCGGCAGTCCGCGGCGGCGAGCATTTTTTTCAGCGGGAGAGTTGAAAAATACGCCGCCGGAGCATTATACTCCAAGGGAGCGTCCTCCATCACAACGCCGTCATTGTCGGGCAGAGAACAGTCCGCCACGTTTATCGCCACTCTTTCAACCGTCAGCCGATCTCTGTCGGCTTCGCCCAAAAGCACAAGCGCGCGCACGCTGTTTTCCGAAAGATATTTCTTCAGCTCGGCAATACTTCGTTCATACGACGTCGGCAAAAGCAATGTGCTTATCCCCTTTTCGGCTCCGAGAAAAGAAAGCGCTTCGGCGGAATTGTTTGTCTGACGACCGCCGAAGGGTGTGAATGCCGTAACTAATATATCCATTTTATTTCCACCTCTTTTTCATATGAGGAGGCGGCGGCGCAAATGCAGTCTCCGTCGGAAAAACGAATTATGTTTACGTTGCCGACCCTTCCGCTTTGCACGGAGAAACGCTCCATATCGCTGAAAATTCCCATTTCGGTATACTTTACATAGGCTTCCTTTGCCGTATAGATTTCAAAAAAATTTTCTTCCGTGGCTGCCGCCGCTTCATCCGGAGCAAAAAACCGCTTTGCAATGCGCATATATTTTGCCGCGCTGCGTCTCCGCTCGATGTCCCCGCCTATTTCCCGTTCACTGACGACGCAGAGCAAAAAGCCGCAGCTGTCGGAAAAGGAATAACAGGGGCCGTTCACGGCGTAGGGCTTTCCGGTGCGTTTTCGCCTTATTTCAAAGGCTTCATTCCTGCCCGTATAGTCGCAAAGCGCTCTTTGCACAAACTCCTCCTTGTCCATTCCCTCCGCCAGATACGCCTTAATCATTCCATCTCACCCAGCTCGTAAAGGGCTATCGCGGCGGCAATCAGTCCCGCGGTTTCCGTTCTCAGTATCCGTTTTCCGAGAGTTGCCGGAAGAATACCGTTTTCGCGGGCAAGCTCGATTTCCGCTTCCTCGAAGCCGCCTTCGGGGCCTATCATTATCGCAAGCGACGACGGGGCTTTCCCGCGCAGGCAGCTTCCGAACGACGTCGCGCGCTCCTCCTCATAAGGAATTACGGCGAGATCCTTTTCCGCCGCCAGCTTTACCGCCGTTTCAAACGACACCGGAGCGGTAACTTCGGGTATTATTCCCCGACGGCTCTGCTTTGCGGCGGAAAGCGCGATTTTTTGCAGTCTTTCAAGCTTTTTGCCGTTTTCAAGCTTTGCCACCGTTCTTGCGCTTTTTACGGGCACAATCCCTGTTACGCCTATTTCCGTTGTCTTTCGGATTATAAGCTCCAGCTTCGGATTTTTCGGTACAGCCTGAAACAGCGTAATTTTCAGCTTCGGCTCTGTTTGAGCCGGATAAACGTCGGTTATGTCAACGTATATGCGGCGGTCGTCGGAAGAAGAAATAACTCCGTCGTAAAACATTCCCTCGCCGTCGCAAAGCGTCAGCTCGCTTCCGCTTCTCATTCTCAGCACGCGCGTTATATGCGAAAATTCCTCGCCGTCCACAACAGCGTGACCGTCCCGTATCGAAGACTTATCCACAAAAAAATTCATTCCTATCACCTGCCGTTTTGTCCATCACCGCACCGTTATGCAGTACCAGTCGTTTTCGTTTTTAATTTCCGTTATTTTAAAGCCGTTTCTTTCAAGAGCCTCCGTGACCTCGGACAGACGCGGCTCAATTATCCCGCAGCAAACAAAAACCGCGCCGTCCTTCATATAACGCCTCACATCCGCCGAAAGCGGAATTATCACATCCGCAACAATGTTGGCGACAACAATGTCAAAGCCGCCTTGCGCCTCAATTTTTCGTTTAAGCTCCACGTCACCCAGAATGTCGCCCGATTCTACGGTGTATATATCCTTTCCGACGCCGTTGAGAGCGGCGTTGGAATAGGCAATTTTTATACAGTTGGGATCAATGTCTACGGCATATGCTCTGTCCGCGCCGAGCATGAGGGAAATTATTGAAAGTATGCCGCTGCCGCAGCCGAGGTCAAGCACCTTCATGCCCTTTTTGACGCGCTTGTCAAGCTGCTCAACGCAAAGGCGGGTTGTTTCGTGCTGACCGCTTCCGAAGGTCATTCCGGGGTCGATATTGAAAACAATTTTCCCCTCCGTGTTTTCCGGCTGTTCCCACTCGGGATTTATTATAAGCCTGTCCCCGACGGGAATCGGATGGAAATATTGCTTCCAATTTTCTTCCCAATCCTCCTCGCGCAGACTTTCCGTCACAATTTCAAGGGTGCCGAAGGCGCCGTCGGTATCCGCTTCCTTAAGAGCATTAAGCTCCTCCCGAACGCTCTCAAGCAGCTTTGCGCCCTCTTTATTGTCACTTATGTAAATTTTAACCTTGGTTTCGCCCTGCTTTGACGCAAGCAGTTCTTCGTCCACATAGTCCCAGCAGCGGCGGTTGTTTTCCAAAAACTCGTTAAAATCGTCCTTATCCTCTATTTCAAAGCCGGTAATGTTCAGATTCATAAGCCTACCGCACACGGGGTCGATTCCCTCAGCGGTGGTACATATGCCGACGCACAGCCAATCCATGCCGATTCCTCCGTCATTTTTCAATTTTCCATTTTACGCCGCTTCTCGTATCCTCCAAAACAACGCCCATAGCCTTTAGCTTGTCACGGATTTCGTCGGATTTTGCCCAATCCTTCGCCTTCCTCGCTTCGGCGCGCTCGGCAATGAGAGCCTCAACCTCGGCGCTTATGTCTCCGCTTTTTTCTTTTTGGAGCAGTCCAAGCACGCCGCCCAGTTCCTTCAGCATGGAGCGGCAAAATTCCGCGTCCTCAAAGCTGAGCTTTTCGGCGGTATTTATGAACCGCACCATTTCAAAAAGTACGGAAATCGCGTCGGCGGTGTTGAGGTCGTCCTCCATCGCGGCTATAAATTTTGCCTTCAGGGCTTCCATTTTTTCGCGGCAAGCCTCATTCGCGCCGCCGTGTTCGGCGCTTTTTGAGATATGCTCCAAATTGCCGAGGCAGTTATACATTCGCTCCAGCCCCGTTTTCGCCGCTTCCATAAGCTCATCGCTGAAATTTATCGGCGTTCTGTAATGAGCCGAAAGCATGAAAAAGCGAATTACCTCATAATCGTACTTTTTTGAAATATCCCGTATTGTGAAAAAATTGCCGAGACTTTTTGACATTTTTTCATTATTTACATTTATAAAGCCGTTATGAAGCCAATAATGCGCGAAGGGCGCGTCGTTTGCGCACTCGCTCTGAGCGATTTCGTTTTCGTGGTGGGGGAAAATCAAATCAAAGCCGCCGCTGTGAATATCAATTGTCTTTCCGAGATAGCGATTTGCCATCGCGCTGCACTCAATATGCCAGCCGGGGCGGCCTATCCCCCACGGGCTTTCCCAGCCGATTTCGCTCTCGTCCTTGCGCTTTTTCCAGAGCGCAAAATCCATGGGATCGCGTTTGCCGGCTTCGGGTTCCTTTCGCACTCCGCTTTCAAGCTCGTCAAGCGGCTGGTGGCTAAGCTTCCCGTAGTCCTTAAAGCTTTTTGTGGAAAAATACACATCGCCGTCGGCTTCATAGGCGTGACCTTTTTCAATCAGAATCTTAACGGTTTCGATTATCGCGTCGATGTTTTCTGTCGCGCGCGGGTGGATTGTCGCCCTTTTTATGCCCAGCCCCTGCGCGTCAACAAAATATTCATCTATGTATTTATCCGCAATTTCCTTAACCGTACAGTTTTCTTCCCGCGCCTTATTGATTAATTTATCGTCAACGTCGGTGAAGTTTTGTACAAATGTAACCTTATAACCGATATATTCCAAAAAGCAGCGCAGACAGTCGAAGACGATAAACGGGCGCGCGTTGCCCAGATGAAAATAATTATACACCGTCGGGCCGCAGGAATACATTTTAACTTCGCCCTCGGTTATGGGTACAAATTCGTCCTTCCGCCTTGTCATTGTGTTGTACAGCTTCATATTATCCTTCTCCTTTTCAAGTTGCGGACGCGGGGCGGGAAAGTCCCGCCGCTGCGCAGTTTACTTTATTTTCGGCTTGGATATGAGCGCGGCAAGCAACGCAAACAGTATCGCCGCGGAAATGCCTCCCGCCGTAGCGGAAAGTCCGCCCGTAAAGATTCCGAGAAAGCCGTCGTCCTCGATTGCCTTTTTAACACCCTGAAACAGAGCATGACCGAAGCCGAGCAGCGGAACCGTCGCTCCCGCGCCGCAAAATTTTTCGAGCGGCTTATACACTCCTATAAGCGACAAAAACACACCGCTCACAACATAGCCTGTCAGCAGCCGAGCCGGAGTGAGCTTGGTTTTGTCAATCACAATTTGCCCTATTGCGCAGATTATTCCGCCGAAAACAAACGCTTTTATATAGTCCATAAATACTGCCACCTTTTTTTAATCGGGAATAAGAAACAGCCCCTGACGGGAAGCGGCTCCCGATACTTCATACGGTGTAGTATCTTCATTTAATATTTTTTTATTCACACATTCGGAATTTGCCAGTCTATCGGCGATTTCAAAACGCTTATAAGCGCTTCGTTCGCCTTTTTGAAATGTCCGCAGCCGAGAAAGCCGCGGCTTGCGGAGAGCGGACTTGGGTGGGGCGCTTCAAATACAAAATGCCTTTCGGTATCAATAAGCTCGGTTTTTTTGCGCGCATTTCCTCCCCACAGCAAAAACACAACGGGGTCACGCCGTTCACTGAGCAAAGAAATTACCTTATCCGTAAAAATTTCCCAGCCTATACCCCTGTGGGAATTTGCCTCTCCGCGGCGCACCGTCAGCACCGTGTTCAAAAGCAGAACGCCCTGCTCCGCCCAAGGCATGAGATAGCCGTTGTTGGGGATATAGCAGCCGAGCGAGGCTTGCAGTTCCTTATACATATTCATCAGCGACGGCGGAATCGGAACACCGGGCTTTACGGAGAAGGACATACCGTGCGCCTGCCCCGGCTCATGGTAGGGATCCTGTCCGAGTATAACGACCTTCACGGCTTTGTAGGACGTAACCCTAAGCGCGGAAAACAAATCGTACATATCGGGATAAACCTCTCCCCGCGCATACTCCGCCTTCAAAAAATTTCGCAGCCGAAGATAATAATCTTTTTTAAATTCATCGCCGAGATATTCGTCCCAATCATTTCCAAGCTTAACCATTTGTCGCTCCTTTAAAGGAATTTTTCCATAATTTTATTTTCAAAAACGATGCCTCTTTTTTCGACCCGTTCAATATCGACGGGCTTGTATCCGTGCTTCTTATAAAAGCCGAGCGCCGTTTTGCTGGCGGCAAGACGGATTCTTTTAAGTCCGCGTTTTTTTGCCCAGTCTTCCGCGTTACCAAGAAGCGCGGAGGCTGCGCCGCGGCGCGCAAAATCCGGATGAGTAAAAAGGCGGTTGACATAGCCGTCATATTCAAGATTTATGAAGCCGATAATCCTGCCGTTCTCGACCGCGACCCAGTTTATACTGCGGGAAAGCGATCTTTTGAACTTAGTTATATCCATATTTTTTGGCGCCCATGCCTCCAGCTCAGCCGAGGTATAGTCGTTTGCGCAAAGAGTATGTACCGATTTATACAAAATCTCCGCGAGCTTTTTGCCCTCCGTGGGATACATTTTCCGAATATACATAGTTCACCCGCCGCACCGAAAATAAAATCTACAACACAGCCCACATACAATTGTATGTGGGCGCGCCGTTCCAAATTATTCATTAACCTCGGAAATTTCAAGTCTTACTTGTACTTCCTTTTTCTTGCCGCTTCGGACTTTTTCTTGCGCTTCACGCTGGGTTTTTCATAGTGCTCTCTCTTGCGTACCTCAGACAATACGCCTGCCTTAGCACAAGAGCGCTTGAATCTTCTAAGGGCGCTATCTAAAGATTCGTTATCTTTAACTCTAACCTCGGACATCTTCTAACCCTCCCCTCGCAGCTACGCCGAAAAAAGTAACCGCATATAGTGACATAATAATTATAACATAAAAACGAAATATGTCAAGAGGTTTTTTCAATATTTTTGAATATGCCGAAAAAGCCGCTTGCGGCTTATCGGCAAAATTTAAAAATTTATTTAAAGCCGGACATGAAAATCCCCTCAAAGCGGGCTGAAATTCTTATTGCTTCAGGCAACGCTCCAAGGGGATTATATCATTGTGGCAATGTTCGTCCTTAAATCGGATTTACTTAAGTTCAACCTTTGCGCCAACTTCTTCAAGCTGAGCTTTAATCTTTTCGGCGTCTTCCTTGGAAATAGCTTCCTTAAGGGTTGTGGGAGCGCCGTCAACGGCAGCCTTCGCTTCCTTAAGACCGAGACCTGTAATCTCACGGACAACCTTTATAACCTTAATCTTTTCCGCGCCTGCCTCTGCAAGAACAACATTAAACTCTGTCTGTTCCTCGGCGGCGGGAGCTGCGGCACCGGCTGCGCCCGCAACGGCGACGGGAGCTGCGGCGCTTACGCCAAATTCCTCTTCCATAGCCTTTACAAGGTCGGCAACCTCAAGAAGCTTAAGCTCCTTTATGGCATCAATAATTTCCTGAATAGTCATGATTATACCTCCAATATTTTAAATTATTTAGTTCCTTTGATTATGTTCCGCACCGATTACTCGGCAGCCGGAGCTTCCGCGGTTTCGGCGGGAGCCGCTTCAGCAGGATTCTCCTGAACGGGATTCTCTTCGGCGGGCTTTTGAATTTCGGCAGGTTCAACCCCGTTATCAACAATAGCCTGAAGTGTTCTTACAAGCTTGCTTACGGGAGCGTTTAAGCTGCCCATAACCTTCGCGATGAGAGTTTCGCGGTTGGGAGTTGCGGCAAGCTTCTTTACTTCATCAAGACTGACAACCCTTCCGTCAAGGAAGCCGCTCTTGATTTCCAGCTTTTCGTTGTCTTTGGCAAAATCCGAAATAATCTTCGCGGGAGCAACCTCATCCGTCATGCTTACGGCAAGAGCCGTGGGGCCGTTAAGGATGGGATCAAGCTCGTCAAAGCCAACCTCCTTTGCGGCGATGCGCGCGAGGGTGTTTTTTATTACCTTATAATCAACGCCCGCCTCACGGAGCTTATTGCGAAGCTGTGTATCCTGCTCGACGGTAAGTCCGCAATAATCCACCAGCACGCCCGAAACCGCGGTTTTGAACTGTTCGCTGAGTCCGGCAACTACCTGCTTCTTTTCTTCAAGAATTTTCTGACTTGGCATACTTTCTCACCTCACATAAAGAAATAAAGGGATTCTTCGCCGCAGACGCAAAGAATCCCGTAAAATACGATTTTCTTCCTCGGCAGGACTTATGGCAGAGCCGCCTGCTGTCTGCGGAAAAACGATTCGGAACACCGAAAATGCTCCGATGAATATTATACAACAAAGACAAATCTTTGTCAAGCGCTTTTTGAAAAAATTTACATAAAGCGCGAGCCGTTTACTTTAATTCCGGGGCCCATTGTACTCGCAACGGCAACGCTCTTAAGGTATGTTCCCTTTGCGGCAACGGGTTTAGCCTTAACAATTGCCTGCATAAGAGTGTCAAGGTTTTCACCCAGCTTTTCGGGGCCGAAGGATGCTTTGCCGATCGGGCAGTGGATTATGTTTGTCTTGTCAAGACGATACTCGATTTTACCTGCTTTGATTTCATTTATGGCGCGCACAACATCGGGGCTTACCGTACCCGCCTTGGGGTTGGGCATGAGTCCCTTGGGTCCGAGGATACGGGCGATACGACCGACAACGCCCATCATGTCGGGGGTTGCGATTACAACGTCAAAATCGAACCAGTTCTCATTTTGAATTTTCGCAACATATTCCTCGGCGCCGACATATTCCGCTCCCGCGGCAAGCGCCTTTTCCGCATTTTCGCCCTTTGCGAAAACGAGAACGCGCACGGTTTTACCCGTTCCGTTAGGCAATACAACCGCGCCGCGAACCTGCTGATCCGCGTGACGTGAGTCAACGCCCAGCTTTATATGGACTTCGATTGTTTCGTCAAACTTCGCTTTCGCGGTTTTAACGACAAGCTCAAGAGCCTCGGCGGGATCATACTGCTTGCCGGCTTCAATAAGCTTTGCGCCGGTCTGATATTTCTTACCGTGTTTCATGCTTAAATACCTCCTTGTGGTCAGCGGGATTTCTCCCTCCCACTTATTTAATTATTCCTCTACCGTTACGCCCATGGATCTTGCCGTGCCGGCAATCATGCTCATTGCCGCTTCGAGGCTTGCGGCGTTGAGGTCGGGCATTTTCTGTTCGGCGATAGCCTGAAGGTCAGCCTTCTTGATAGCCGCAACCTTTGTTTTGTTGGGGACGCCGCTTCCGCTTTCAATCTTGCAAGCCTTTTTGATAAGGACTGCCGCAGGGGGAGTCTTTGTAACAAAAGTAAACGACCTGTCGGCGTAAACAGTGATTACAACGGGGATAATCAAACCCGCGTCCTTAGAGGTTCTTTCGTTGAACTCCTTTGTAAACTGCACGATATTAACACCGTGCTGACCCAGCGCAGGGCCCACCGGAGGAGCCGGCGTCGCTTTGCCCGCGGGGATCTGAAGCTTAATATAGCCTGTAACTTTCTGTGCCATTATTAGTGCACCTCCTTAGAAAAAATGTGGTATCGGCAAGCGCGGCGCGTTTGCCGTAGCGGATTGTGGCTTTTGCCATCCTCCCACTTATATAACAGAAGGCTTCCCTTCGGTTATGTTAAATTAATCTAACGGTTCTACCTGACGGAAATCAAATTCCACCTGCATTTCGCGCCCGCCGAACATTGTCACCATGACGTTCACGGTTCTGCGCTCCTTGTTTATTTCAAGCACCTCTCCCATAAAGCCTTCCATGGAGCCTTCGTTGATGCGGACGGTATCGCCCACGCCGAAGCTGAGTTCAACTTCCTTCGTTTCAACGCCCATACGCTCAACTTCCTTTTCGGAAAGCGGAACCGGCTCGCTTCCGGGGCCGACAAAGCCCGTACAGCCGCGCGTATTGCGGACAATGTACCAAGTCTCATTCGTCATCATCATTTTGATGAAAACGTACCCCGGATAAATTTTTCTTTGAACGACCTTTTTTTGCCCGTCCTCGGTTTCCTCTTCGACTTCCTGCATAGGAATCCTGACCTCGGAAATAAGGTGGCTTATTCCGCGGTTTTCAACAATTTTCTCAATACTGTCCTTTACCTTGTTTTCATACTCGGTTATGGTATGGGCAACATACCATTTAAGCTCATCGCTTGTTTTAATCATCGCTTCGGGCTATGCCCTGCCCCCTTTCAATTATGCCCAGATAAAACCGGCAATTGTAGAGAACAGCGCGTCAAGAGCGAAGATTATCAGCCCTATAATAATTATCGCGGCGATTACAATGAGCGTATTGTTCACGAGCTGTTTCTTTGTAGGCCAAACAACCTTCTTAAGCTCGGACTTTGTAGCCTTAAAGCTTCTTTTGATTTTCGAGAGGATTCCCTCTTTTTTTACAGCTTCTCCCATTTCAATCACCCTTTTTACTTAGATTCCTTGTGGACGGTGTGCTTTCGGCAAAAACGGCAGTACTTATTCATTTCAAGTCTGTCGGGATCGTTTTTCTTGTTCTTCATTGTGTTGTAGTTTCTTTGCTTGCACTCCGTACACGCCAACGTTACTCTGACTCTCATGTGATTCATTCCTTTCATTTATGCACAGAACCGCTGTTTCGCGGCCCTTACGTAAATTCCCTCTTAAGCCGCGCCGATTCGACCGACGACCGCTTTGATACCGCAAGGTTGCCCGCACAATAAAAAAGCCTTCTCTTCGAGGTAAGGCTATTCTATCATATTATTTTTATATTGTCAAGCATTTTTTTAATATTTTCAAAAAAATATCTTTGCGCTTAGGTTATAAATCGTTTTGACGGCTGCGCCGCTTCCGATAAGAGCAGGGGAAATTTCCCCGTTTGCGGCGACCCGCTGCCGAAAAGCCATACGTCGTCGCCGCCGAAAATGCCGATGTTTACCATGCTCCCGCCTTGGCCGCGCAGCATAAACAAATCGGCGTTTTTGTTATTTTCCGAGAAGAACCTTTTCCAATGCCGACGCCGCCGCGTCCGTATCTTCCTCGGTATTGAACGCTCCGACGGAAAAGCGCAGCAGTCCGCCGCCGATTGTTCCCATACTGCGATGAGCCATAGGCGCGCAATGCAGCCCTCCGCGCGCGGCGACCGAATATTCGCTGTCAAGCCTTGCCGCAGCTTCAACGCAGTCCATTGACTTAATTTTTGCTCCGACGACGTTTACGCCGTTATCGCCGACTATTTCAACCGATTTTATCACGCTCAGCCTTTCCGCCAGTCTTTTCGACAGATATTGCTCGCGTTCGAGCGGATTTTCGCGGCGAACAAAGCGGATTCCTTCAAGCAAACCGGCGATTCCGGCCGCGTTTACGGTTCCCGCCTCGAAGCGGTCGGGCATACGGTCGGGCATGAACGCGCTTTCGGAAGCGCTGCCCGTGCCGCCGTAGGTCAGCGGGCGCAAAAACAGTCCCTCGCGGATATAAAGTCCGCCCGTACCGAGCGGGCCGTAAAGACTTTTATGCCCCGGAAAAGCCAACAGGTCAAAATCGGAGGCGTTAATCGGCACAAGTCCCGCTGTCTGCGCGGCGTCGAAAAGCGTGAGCGCGCCGTAGCTGTGCGCAACGTCAT
This sequence comes from uncultured Oscillospiraceae bacterium, assembly GCA_964537995.1. GTDB lineage: Bacteria > Bacillota > Clostridia > UMGS1883 > UMGS1883 > JAFLUQ01. The sequence continues at coordinate 720 of CAZICW010000029.1, read as the reverse complement.
TGATCGCCGCGATGTCGTTCAGCGTTCCCGTAACATTTGACGCGTGAACAACGCATACAAGCCTTGTTTTTTTCGTTATTACGGCTTCAACGGCTTCGGGAGTTATGCGTCCGTCTCTGTCGGCGGGAATTATTCTCAGTCTTGCGCCCTCGCTTTCCTTTTGCACAGCCGGCCGCAGCACGCTGTTATGCTCCATGGCGGATATGGCAAGCTCGCCGTCTTCGCCGACAATTCCGTTTATCGCCGTATTAAGTGCCTCGGTCGCATTTTTTGTGAAAATGATTCTTTCCGAATTATTTATATTGAAAAGCGCGGCAAGCTCCTCGCGGCACTCGAATACAAGCTCTCCAGCCCGTCTTGAGGGCTTATGCCCGCCGCGTCCCGGATTTCCGCCGCAGTTTCTCATAAATTCCGCTACGGCGGAAACAACCGTTTCCGGCTTGGGGAATGACGTCGCCGCATTGTCAAGATATATCAATTGCGCATCTCCTCATTTTTTAACATATCCGCCGTCCGTTTCCGCAAAGAACGCGCGTATGGTTATCCGAAGCTCCTTTGCGGCTTTTTCCGCGAACGGACGGTATTTTTCGTCGAAACGCAGGCTGTAGCCGCAGCCTTCCTTTGTCAGAATTGCGGGAGTTTGAGTTATGTTGCTTTTTATTCCCGCTTCGGCAAGGCGTTTTTTCAGCCGCGCCGCCGATGTCTGGGAGGGAACGGTTG
>CAZICW010000028.1:0-19513 GCA_964537995.1 uncultured Oscillospiraceae bacterium | reverse complement strand
CGGCGGCGGCAAAACGGCGCTTGATTTCAATGTATGAGATTTACAGCCGTTAAAATCGGATTTGGACAGGCATATCAGGTTAAAATAAAATAAGCGCAGTCAAATGGCTGCGCTTGTTGTTTATCTTCCTTCTTCTCAAGAATTATCTTTTTTACCTTTTTTAACGACCGTAAATACCACCGCGGCGGCAAGAAGCAGTAAAACAATCGCTATGACCGTACCGGACGATTTTGCGCCGGCTTCGGACGAGGAAGCATCGGCCCGCTCGACGGCGGCAAGCTCCCCCGATACAAGCGATACGGTTTTGCTTTCGGCGCTTGTGCCGCTCCAGATATACGAAGCGGAGCCGTCCTCAACGCCGTCACAGCTTTCGGCTTTATCGGGAAGCACAATTTTCAGACTGCCGCCGAAAGCGTCGCTGCCGGCGCCGCTCTGCGATACAAGCTCTCCCGCGCCGAAAGCGTCCGCGTCAAGCTGACCGTCAATTTTCAGCTTGCCGTCCTCATAGCGCGTCCAGAGCGCACCGTCAGTCTTTTCCGAGGAAAATTTCGGAATCATACTGAGCCCTTTCCATGAATTTTCGTCGGTTAGCTCGGCTAAATCGGCAAAGCTGCGCTGCACGGAAATTATAACGTAATCCTCGTTTTCGCTTTCGGCATATTCAATATTATTTTGGTCAAGAGAGTCGGTTATAAGCGACTTCACCTGTTCCTTTACATCGTCATTCGCCATAAGTGACTTTGTTATGCTGTAATCGACGTCGGCGGTGAAGCTTCCGTCACTGTTCACGGTCAGCGTAACATCGCTTCTGCCGCAGCCGACAAGAAGCAAAAACGAAAGAATGAATATAATTAAAGCCGCTTTTTTCAAAATGCATTTTTTCATATGCAAACCGCCTCTCCGTCGCACTCATCAATCGGCAGAGTTTTTGACGAAAGAAGCTCAAAAAACGCGAAAATCGCTGCCAAAACCGCCAATACGGCAAGAATTATGAGTATATAGCTCATATATTTTTTTATAAACGACATATTTCAGACCTCCTTTATTGAAAGAGAAATTCGTTTTGTTTTGGGGTCAACGGAAAGCACCTTCACCTTCACAATGTCCCCTACACTCAGCACCTCGGTCGGATGCTTTATATATCGGTCGGCAATTTGGGAAATATGCACCAAGCCGTCCTGATGAACGCCTATATCCACAAACGCGCCGAAATCAATGACGTTGCGCACGGTTCCGTCGATTATCATTCCCGGGCGCAGCTCCTCAATCGACATACAGCCGCTGCGTAACAAGGGCTTGGGCAGCTCGTCGCGCGGATCCCGTCCGGGACGGCGCAGAGAGGAAATTATGTCCGCCAGTGTCGGCTCGCCTATACCGAGACGCGCCGCAAGCTCGGCTCGATTCATTCCCGCCGTGCGCCTGTCAATGTCGGAAAATGCGCCCGATAAGCGTTCCTCATCGGTATAGCCGCAAAGAGAAATAAGCTCCTTGGCGGCGGCATAGCTTTCGGGATGAACCGACGTATTGTCAAGAAATTCCGTTCCGCCGCTTATTCTCATAAAGCCCGCACTCTGGACAAATGCCTTTTTTCCGAGCTTTGATACCTTCAAAAGCTCACGGCGGCTGTTGAAGCGGCCGTTTTGCTCGCGGTAGCTTACAATATTTTTTGCTACGGATGAATTTATGCCCGAAACATAGCCGAGTAACGGAGCGGATGCGGTATTAAGGTCAACTCCGACACTGTTTACACAGTCCTCCACAACTCCGCCCAAAGCTTCGCTGAGCTGTTTCTGGTTGCAGTCATACTGATATTGCCCGACGCCGATGGAGCGCGGGTCGATTTTTACAAGCTCCGCCAAAGGATCCTGAAGCCTGCGCGCAATTGAAACCGCGCTGCGGAGCGAAACGTCATAATCGGGAAATTCCTCGGCAGCCAGCTTGCTTGCGCTGTAAACCGAAGCTCCCGCTTCGCTGACAACCATATACTGCACCTTGCGCGGAAGCTCGCCTATAAGCTCGGCGATGAATTGCTCGCTTTCGCCCGTAGCCGTGCCGTTGCCTATGGAAATAAGCGTCACGCCGCGTCTTTCGATTATGCGCTTTATCTGGGCCTTCGCTTTTTCCTTGTCGTGATGCTCCAATGTAAAGTAAGCGACGCCCGTTTCAAGCACCTTCCCCGTTTCGTCAACAACCGCAAGCTTGCAGCCCGTGCGATAGCCGGGATCGACTCCGAGGACGACGTGTCCTTTGACGGGAGGAGCAAGCAGCAAATTTTTAAGGTTTATTCCGAAAAGGGAAATTGCGCCGGCTTCGGCTCGCTCGGTAAGAGCGCTCCGTATTTCATTTTCAATCGAGGGCGCAATCAGGCGCTTGTATGCGTCCTCAAGGCTTTCGTTTACAAGAGTGTGCAGAGCGCCGTTCGGCTTCAGAAGCATACGGCGTAGGAAGGAGAGGATTTCCTCCGCGTCAATATCTATACCGACGGAGAGCGCGCCCTCCTTTTCACCTCGGTTAAGAGCCAGAATACGGTGATCGGCAATGCGATTGACAGGCTCGGAAAATTCAAAATACATTTGATAGGTCGGATTTTCTTCCTTGCCCTTGACGCTGCGCACAACGCCGCCGCGGTACGTTAAACGGCGGATTTCCTTCCGAAAATCGGCATTGTCGCTTATTTCTTCGGCAATTATATCCTTTGCGCCGCCAATCGCGTCGGTCGCGGTTTCCACTCCCGTTTCTTCGGAAATGTACTTTTCGGCTTCGGCGGTTATGTCGCCGTCAAATTCCTGCGCGAGTATCAGCTCCGCCAGCGGAGCAAGCCCCTTTTCCCGCGCCGCGGAAGCTCTTGTCCTGCGCTTGGGGCGATAGGGACGGTAGATGTCGTCAAGCTCCGTCATGTTTTTTGCGGAGTTTATTTTTTCCGTAAGCTCAACGGTAAGCTTCCCCTGCTCGTCAATGAGACGACTTACCTCGGCGCGCCGCTCTTCAAGTGAACGCAGGGCTTCAAGCCGTTCGGCAAATCGCCTGAGACGCTGGTCGTCCATTTCGCCGTGCAGCTCCTTGCGGTAGCGGGCTATAAACGGAATGGTATTTCCCTCGTCGAGCAGTCTCACAATGTTTTCGCCGTAATCGGGACGCACGTCCAGCTCGGCGCAAAGCTGTTTTAAGATATCCAAATCAATCATTCCCTGTTTTTCGGTTAAAAATTTGTCTTGCCCGAGGTTTTCGGATTAACAATGTCGCGCCAATCCAAATCTCCGCGCTCAAGTCCGCGCACAAGCACCTCCGCCGTGGCGACATTGGTCGCAAGCGGAACATTGTGTACGTCGCACAGACGGAACAGCGCGTTTACGTCCGGCTCGTGAGGCTGTGCGGTCAAGGGATCGCGGAAAAAAAGCACAAGGTCAATTTCGTCGTAGGCTATTCTCGCGCCTATCTGCTGGTCGCCCCCCTGAGGACCCGACAAAAACCGATGTACGTTAAGTCCGGTCGCCTCCGTGACAAGACCTCCCGTGGTTCCCGTGGCGCAAAGGGTATGCTTTTCAAGAATGCCCTTGTAGGCAATGCAGAACTGAACCATCAGTTCTTTTTTCTGGTTGTGGGCAATCAATGCGATGTTCATAATTTTACCCTCCTGTAATTCTGTCGATTTTACGCTTTTCCGTCACTGGAAAAGCTATTTTTTAAACAGCCTTTTGAAAATGCCGTTTTTTTCCTTAAAATTCATAAGCTCGGCCTTTTCCCCGCAAAGCCTTGCGGCCATTCTTGCGAAGGCTTTTCCGGCTTCGCTTGCGGGATTGAGAGCGGCAAGCCTGAGCGTGTTCGCGGCAATAACAATTTCCTCGTCCTCCGGAACGGCTCCGAGAAGGTCTACCGAGAGGAAGCCCATGATGTCCTCTATGTCGGGCATCAGCCCTTTGCGCACCAAAGAGGGGCGCAGTCTGTTTATTACCAGTCTCGTATCCGTCAGCTCCAGCTTTTCCAAAAGCCCCAAAATTCTGTCGGCGTCGCGTATACCGCTCAATTCGGGTACGGTTACGACTATCGCCGCGTCAGCCCCCGCTACGGCATTTTCAAAGCCTTGCTCTATGCCCGCCGGACAGTCGATTAAAATAAAGTCGTATTCGGGAGAAAGCTTTTCTGTAAGATTCCTCATCTGCGTCGCGGTTACCGCAAGCTTATCCTTTGTCTGTGCCGCGGGAAGAAGATACAACCCGTCAATTTCGCGGTGGCGCAGGACGGCTTTTTTAGGCTCGCAGCTTTCGCGCACGACATCGACGAGGTCGTAAACTATGCCGTTTTCCATTCCCAACGCTATGTCGAGATTTCGAAGCCCGATGTCGGTATCAATCAGCAGCACCTTTTTGCCTCTGAGAGCGAGCGCCGCTCCGAGGTTTGCCGTAACCGTGGTTTTTCCGACTCCGCCTTTTCCGCTTGTCACAACAAACGCCGCCATATTCTTCCCCCTTTCGTATTTAGTGCTGACCGCGGCCGTGATTTGCCGAATTATTCCTTCAAAGTGTTCGGCGCCGTTTCCTCAGCTTCATCGTTTTGACTGAAATATCGGTCTATGACCGCACGCACAATCGGACCCGCCTTGCTTGCGCCGCCGGATTTTTCAAGAATACAGGCGACGGCAATCTGCGGATTGTCATACGGCGCATAGGCAATGTAAACACCGTTTGTGTATATCTCGCTCACCTGTGCGCTGCCCGTTTTTGCGGCAACCTCGGTTTCGCAGCTTTCAAACGCTTCGCGCGCCGTCCCCGATGTGACGACCATGCGCATACCCTCCGTCACGGCGGCTCTTGTTTCGGCGCTCATTTCAACCGTGGATATAACCTCCGGCTTTATTACCGTTTCCGCCGAATTTTCATCCGCCTGAATACTTTTGACGAGGTGAGGACGGTATACCGTGCCGCCGTTTGCGAGCGCCGCCGTATACATGGCGAGCTGAAGCGGCGTTACGAGAGTGTCCGACTGCCCTATCGCTGTCTGGAGTACGTCGCCGGGATACCATATCTCGCCGCGCTTTTCCTTTAATTCGGGAGAGGAAACCGTACCCGAGCTTTCCTCATCCTCAAGCTCGATGCCCGTCTTTTTACCGAAGCCGAAGCTTTCCGCGTATTTGACGATTTTTTCAATTCCGAGACGCCGTCCGGTCTCAAAGAAAAATATGTTGCAGGAATCCCTTATCGCTTCACTGACGTTTTCGTCGCCGTGAGTTGCGCCGCTTTGGTTGTAAATCCAGCAGCCGGGCTGATAGTCCTTGTAGTAGGTATATTTCCCCGTGTCCTCGATTCTTTCGTCGGCAGTGATAACTCCTTCCTCAAGTCCCGCCACCGCTATACATGGCTTAAATGTGGAGCCGGGGGAGTATGTTCCCATAAGAGCGCGGTTAATCAGCGGCTTTGCGGGATTTTTGGTGAGGTCGGAATATATACTGCCGAAATCCTCAATGTTATATGTCGGATACGATGCCATAGCAAGCACCTCGCCGTTGTTCACGTCAAGCGCAACAACGGCTCCGCTGTCACATTCGCTGCCGCCCTCGCCGCTGCCCGCCTCCGAGGAAATTTTCAAAATATTTTCCCGAAGCGACTCCTCGCAGGCCTTTTGAAGCTCCAAATCTATTGTCAGGGTGACGTTTCTGCCCTTTACGGCGGGCTGCTCGATTGCCGCGTCTATATTGCTGCCGCCCGAAGTCTGGTCAACAACGCTCAGACCGTCGGTTCCGCGCAGATATTTTTCGAGATATTTTTCAAGCCCCTGCTTGCCTATCATGGAATTTACGGTGTAACCCTCGTCCTTTTTTTCTTCATATTCCTCGCGGCTTATGCTGCCTACGCGCCCGAGAATGTGAGTGGCAATGCCTTCCTCGGCGTAGTCGCGAACGGGCTGAACCACAATGTTGACGCTGCCGAAGCCCGATGACTGCTCCTTTATTGCCGTAACAACGTCAATGCTGACGTCCGTGCCGAAAACATACGGCGATGAGGAAGAAAAGTTCCTTTCGTCCATATCGAGCCGCACGGCCGCTATTTCCGCCAAATCGGAGCCTGTATAGGAAGAAAGCGAATATTTTTCGGAAAGCGCGGCAATAATTGAGTCCGCGTCGTCGCCGGCATCAAAGCCGTGCCGCTCCTTCCAGTCAAGCTCGTTTTCGGCGGCGTCCTCACCTTCATAATTGAAGCAATAACCGTTGTCTTTATAAACTATGACCGTTTCCGCGTTTTTTGACTCGCCGCGGCGTTTGAACACATAGCACAGATTGTATATAAGACGGTTGAGATTTTCCTCGTCCATGTCCTGCCGCTTCTGAAGCTGAACACTGTAGCCGCTGCGGTTTGTCACAATATCGCGCCCGTAGCGGTCATAAATTTCACCGCGCGGAGCTTCGACGGTTATGCTTTTTGTTGTGCGGCGGTCGCTGCGCAGCCGGTAGTCCGCGCCGTCTACGAGCTGGAGCTTGATAAGGCTGCCGAAGATGAGGACGGCGCACAAAAGCATAAATATCCTCGCCGCGGTATAGCGTCCCTCGTTCATGCCGCACCGCCTTTCGGCCGGAGCTTGCATACTCCCCAAAATACGGGAAGCGCGACAACGGAATTTATGACCGCCGTTACAAGAGCCGTAAGCAGCCATCTTCCGATTCCTATGCTGCCGCTCGGCACAGTCAGCGACAGAAGCCCGTATGCAAGATAGTAAAGAGCCGTAAACAGCCAGACAAAGCCCGCCATAATTGCGGGGGAATTGTTGATTTTTTCGCTCGCGAGGATTTTAACCGCCGCTCCGAGATACATATAAAGCAGAGTGTAAACCCCGAAGCCGCGTCCGATTACGCTGTCAAGCGCAAGCCCGAACACCGCGCCGAACACGACGGCTTCGGCGGGAGAGCTGAAAAAGCACACTCCGACAAAAGCCAGCACACAGAGATTGGCTGTAAAGGAAAACACGCTCAGCCTCTGTACCGCGCCGAACTGAAGCAGCAATGCCGCCAGCAGCGCCGCCGCCTTTGTCAAAATAGTTTTCAGCCTCATTTTTTCACCTCATATCCGCTATATTTAATAAACAACAATAAAGCGCCTACTAATTTTTCACCGAAACCAATACCTCCGTGACGGAATTAAGATCTGCCGAGATTTCAATTTCGCAGCTCAGCGTCAGACCGTCGCTGCTTTCATTGATTTCCGTAACCCTGCCTATGCGCAGTCCCTTCGGAAAAATCCCTCCCGTGCCGGAGGTTTCTATGCTGTCGCCGACAACTATGCGGGCGTTTTTGTCAAGGTAGTTCAAGCTGCAGCTTCCCAATGGAGTAAGTCCGCTTTTGCCCTCGGCAAGCCCCATATCGTTGGTTCTTCCGCACACGCCCCCGACAGAGGATTCGACATCGGCGAGAGTTTTCACCTTTGCGTAATCCGCCCCCGCTTCATACACACTGCCGACAAGACCTTCGGGAACAATTACAACGGAATTTACGCTCACTCCGCTCGCCGTGCCCTTGTCTATTACGATTGTGTCGTACCAGTCTCCGCTTTCACGCGAAATTACATTTGCGCCGGTATAGGTTAACTCCGTGCGAAGATCCTTCATGTCCAAAAGAGCGCGGAGCCGTTCATTTTCACTTTTATAGGAGTCTATGTTTATATTTTCCTGTTCAAGCGAAGCTATTCTTTCACGCAAAGCCTCGTTTTCACCCTTGTATTTTCCGCTGTTGATTATGCTGTCAAAAAAATCGCCCACGACGCCGAACGACGCTGCCGCCCGTTGTATGGGCGTTATAAGCGTTCCGAAAGCGGAATTGAGAACCTCCGATCCGGTAACGGCCGACGCCGCCATAATCCCCAAAATTACGCCCGTCGCGATAAGCAGAGCAATCCACAGCTTTTTCGATATTTTTTTCAACGGATGCACCTCCGCATTGCATTTTTCTCTAAAGGATTATTCCAAATTCACGCCGCAGCATTTTTCCGAGCGCGCACAGCGGCAAACCCACAACATTGAAATAATCTCCGTCGATTTTTTCAACGAAAAGACAGCCTCTGCCCTGAATGCCGTAAGCGCCGGCTTTATCTTTCGTCTCTCCGCTCTTTACATAGGCGGAGATTTCCTCTTCGGAAAGCTCCTTGAATTTAACATGGGACATTTGCGCCTCGGCGACGGTTTCCATGCTCAGGCAGTTTACGGCGGCATAACCCGTGTAAACCTCATGCTCGCGCCCGCTGAGCAGGCGGAGCATATCCGCGGCGTCCTCGTCGGACTTCGGCTTGCCGAGAATTTTCCCGTCAATATATACGCAGGTGTCCGCGCCTATACACAGGCAGTCGCGCCCCTGCCAATCCTTCGCCACGTCAAGGGCCTTTAGCAGCGCGAGCTGCGTCACCATACGCTTCGGATTTTTTTCTTTTACGGAGCTTTCGTCGATTTTTGCCGGAATAACCTTCGGATTTAGCCCGATGCTTCTCAGAAGCTCATTTCTCCGAGGAGAGCCGGACGCAAGAATATAAAGCATAGCCGTGCTTCCTTTGACTGAATTTTTTGCGAAAGCGCCAAGCAATTCACGCCCGCGGCTTGCCGCTCGGCGGTTCGCTTTTTCAATGCTTTGCCGAAAACGTTCGAGACAGGCAGGTCTTTTTCGCAATCGGCATTTGTTTTAGAATTAATCGGCGCTTCACCGCAGTTTCTCACATTTATATATTTTACCACAGCAGGTAAAATTTTTCAATACAATTCTTTGTAAATTAATATAAAATTTTTAACGGTTTTCTATTGAAATACTTTACGGCGTGTGCTATAATATGCACATGAAATATTTGAGGAGAGATAGCAGTGAATCCGTGGGGACACTTTAAAACCGTAACGGCGCACAAGTTGCTTGTTATGAAATATTGCTTCCGCGTCGGCCTGTATAAGCAGGGCCTGCTGCATGACCTGTCGAAATATTCTCCGACGGAATTTATTCCCGGGGCGATATATTATCAGGGTACGCGAAGCCCGAACAATGCCGAGCGTGAGGATAAGGGCTACAGCAGCGCATGGCTTCACCATAAGGGACGCAACAAGCACCACATAGAGTATTGGACGGATTACGCCCTCGGCGACGAAAAGAAAATTGTGCCTGTGGAAATGCCGCCGAAATATGTTGCCGAAATGCTTTGCGATCGTATTGCCGCCAGCAGAATTTATAAAAAGGAACTGTATACCGACGCTTCGCCCTATGAATATTTTATGCGGTCAAAGGAACGCGAAGTCATTCATCCCGAAACCAAAAGGCTTTTGCTGGAGCTTCTTGAAATGCTCCGCGATAAGGGCGAGGAGGAAACTCTGCGCTACGTCAGACAAAATTTGGTAAAGAAAGGGAAAGGAAAATGAAACGAAGACGATTTGCCGCCCTGCTCACAGCCTTGATAATGCTTGTTTCGGCTGTCCCGGCGGCATTTGCCGACGGCGCGGCGACAAGACAGTGCGTAATTCGGAAATTCGTTGAAGCGGTAGGGAAGGACAGTCTGCCTAAGCCCGCCGCCGATCTTTCCGTATATGCGGACGCGGACACCGCCGATCCCGAATTTGCGGAAAGTCTTGCTCTTGCCGTCGGAAACGGCCTGATAATGGGCTACGAGGACAACACCCTCCGTCCGAACAATACCGTAACAAGGCTCGAAGCGCTGGTAATTCTCGGACGCTGTCTGCCGAAGCTTGAAGCGGTTCGCGAAGCGGAGGCGTTTTCCGACGTTCCCGACTGGGCTGCCGGCGAGATTGAACGGCTCTTTCGCGCCGGAATCGTCAACGGCTTGGGCAACGGTCTGCTTGGGGCGGACGACAATGTTACCGACGAACAGCTTGACCTGCTTGTCAGCCGCATTGCTCCGTCGGCAAATGACGGCAAAGCAAGTCTTAAGGACGATTTCTATTCCGCGGTAAACAGCGATTTTCTTTCTTCCGCTTCTCTCGGCGAAAATCAGCTTTCCGTTTCGCCGATTGACGATACCGCGGAGCTGGTCGAGGAGCAGCTTGAGGAAATCGGCCGTGAGCTTGCCGAAAAATACTCCGACAGAAGCTATTCGGGCTCAAACAGTCTTGAGGAGGAAGCGGCAAAGCTTTACTTCCTTGCTTATGATTCCTATAACGACGCCGGAGAGCTTTCTTCCTTGCTGCCGCTTATCGAAAAAATAAAAAACAGCGCCTCGCTCGTTCAGCTTGCGGAGCTGAACGGCGAACTGATTCGGGATTATCGGATTCCGATTCTGATTGATTTTGAAACTCCGTATAAGAAAACAAAAACCGGACAGAGCCGCGTTCTCGGCGGAGTGTATATGGATTATGCGGGCGCGGGCTTCGACAGCTCGTTTTGGGAAAACGGCGGCGATGAAGCTCGCGGAAATTATGTTAAGTATCTCGCCGAAATTTTGGAGCTTCTCGATTTTCCCGACTCCGTCGTAACGGCGGAAAAGCTTGCCGAATTGAATATCTCGGTTGACAGAGCGGGCAAAACCTATACCGAAACGGTACGCGCCGAGGTTGACTCCGGCGCTGAGGACGAAGAACAGTATGTTTTCAGCTGTCAGGATATTTTTGAACGCTACGGGACAAATGAAAATATCGTAATTAGCTCTCTCGGAAAGCTCTGCGATGATTTCACGAATCTGGAGCTTATAATGTATGACACGGCTCAATTCGATTTTGCGATAAATCGGCTTAAAGCGGCCGATATTGAAACTCTGCGCGCGGCCTGCGCGGTAAACCTCGTCGAGAATCTTATGCTGTTCATGCCAAAGGCGTACCGCGACGCGTCAACGGAATACGCCCGTACAATTTACGGCGGCGGTACGGACTGCGCCTCGGCGGAAATGTACGCGACGGAGGTTTCCTCTTGGCTGTACGGGGAATACTACGAATTGAAGTATCTTGAAAAATACGGCAATATCGACGCTGACAAAATAGCCTCGCTTAAAAATGAGATTATGAGCTGCTTTGAGAATAAATTCAAGCACTCAAGCTTCATTTCCCCTTCAACCTCTGCGAAAGCGATTTCAAAGCTTCGCAAAATGAAAATAAGCATTGCCGAAATTTCCGACGACAGCTATTACGACAACGGCTACGGGGATTATTTTGTCCTTCCGCGCGACGCGGCGGCATTGCTCGACGTTGCGCTCGACGCATACGGTATGTACGGCGGGAGCTTCTATTCAACCTATGTCTGCGTAAATTCCGAATTTCCGTGCTATACTGTGAACGCCGCCTATAACCGATATTCTAACTCGCTGTATGTCTTTGCCGGCTATCTCAATGAGCCGATGTATTCCCAAGCTCAGACCGAGGAGGAGCTGCTCGCGGGCGTAGGCTTTACAATCGCGCATGAAGTCTCTCATGCCTTTGACGAAAGCGGCAGCCTTTACGACGCCGACGGCGATTATTCCCAATGGTGGAAGGAGGACGACTACAGGCTTTTCCGCGAAAAAGCCGATGCGCTTGCCGAGGTTTACGGCGGCTATGCCACAGCCTGCGGCAATCCGATAAACGGAAAGCTAACCTCCGACGAAAACATTGCCGATATAATCGCCATGGATTGCATAATCACAATCGCGAAGGAAAAAAATCTCAGCCTTGACGCCCTGTTTCGCGCCTATGCCGCGACATGGGCCGAGGTCAGAGCGCCAAAGTACGACGAATATTGCTCCGCGTACGACGTCCACTCCGACGGCAAAACCCGTGTTAACGCCGTGCTGTCCAACTTCGATGAATTTTATGAAACCTATGGGATTGAAAACGGGGACGGAATGTATACGGCTCCCGAAAACCGCGTAAGGTTTATATAGCTTATTTTATTGAAAAACCGAGGCTGAGGAAAAGCGGATAAAAAACCGCTTCTTCTCAGCCTCGATCGCCTTTGACGGCAGTACAATCGAAATTTATCTTTCATCAATCGGAACATACTCCGTTTTTTTCATAACCGCCTTGTATGCCGGACGGATAATACGGTCGGAAACCGTAATTTCCTCGATTCTGTGGGCGCACCAGCCGACAATGCGGCTCATGGCGAAAATCGGAGTGTAAACCTCTGGCGGAATGTTTAACATTTTATAAACAAAGCCGCTGTAAAAATCCACATTGGGAGCGACAACCTTGTCGCTGTTTTTTATTTCGGAAAAAAGCTGCGGAGTGTTTTTCGCGATTATATCGTAAAGATAAAATTCGTCCTCCATGCCCTTATGCTTGGCAAGCGCCAGCGCATACTCACGCAGCAGCACGGCGCGGGGGTCGCTTTTTGTATAGACCGCATGACCGATGCCGTAAACCAGACCGCTGCGGTCGAAAGCTTCCTTTTTCAATATTTTGACAATATGCTCTCTTATCTGCTTTTCGTCGTTTATGTCGGTTATATTTGCCTTGAAATCTTCAATCATTTCCATGACCTTGGCGTTCGCTCCGCCGTGCTTCGGCCCTTTAAGCGAGCCTATCGCCGCGGCAATGGCGCTGTAGGTGTCGGTTCCGGTCGAGGAAACAACGTGGGTTGTGAACGCACTGTTGTTGCCGCCGCCATGCTCCGCGTGAAGAATCAGCGAGAGGTCGAGGATTTCCGCCTCAAGCTGGGTATATTCGTTGTCGGCGCGCATAAGGTGCAAAAAGTTTTCGGCAGTGGAAAGCTCGGGTACGGGCGTATGTATGACAAGGCTCTTTCCGTCGTAATAGTGCGACTTCGCCTGATAAGCGTGAGCAATAAACACGGGCATACGCGCAATCAGCTCAAACGACTGGCGCAGCACATTCTCAAGGGAATTGTCATCGGGATTTGGGTCGTAAGAGTAGGAAGCAAGCACGCATCTGGCAAGCTTATTCATGATGTTGGCGCTCGGAGCCTTCAGAATCATGTCCTCCGTGAAATTTGGCGGAAGCTTGCGCTTGGAGCCGAGATAAGCATTGAATTTGTCAAGCGCGCTCTTTGAGGGCAGTCTGCCGAAAAGCAGCAGATACGCCACTTCCTCATAGCCGAAGCGTTTTTCGTGGCGGCAGGCATGGACGATTTCCTCAACGTCGATTCCTCTGTAACGGAGAGATCCGTATACGGGCAGCTTTTCATTCTCGTCCAGCACATAGCCGTGAACCTCGCCGACCTTTGTCAGTCCTACAAGAACACCGCTGCCGTCGGCATTGCGCAGTCCGCGTTTGACGTTATAGGTCGTATACAGCTCCTGTTCCATTGTATATACGCTTCTCGAAAGCTCGCAAAGCTCACGAAAAGTTTCGTTTTTTGTTCCCGGCATAACAGTTCCTCCCAATTTACATACCGATTGGACGGCTTTGACCGTCGTGTGATTTAGATTATAGCACAAAACAAAAAAATTTTCAATAACAAAATGTTCTAAATATTCTTTTGAAGCATAGTATTATCCTGAAAGGGGATATAATCATGAAACATTGGCTTAAAATTACGGCGGTTTTCGTTATATTTTCCGCTCTTCTTCCTCTTATCGCGGTATATTTTCCCGTGTTTTTTTCGTTTTTGAAGAGCTTTAAGCTGTAATTTCAAGCTTTTGGCGGGCGGCTTTGTATATTTTATACAAAAACCGTGCAAAATTATACTGAGGTGATAAAATCCGAATGAAATTTCTAAACAGAACTCTTGCGTTTCTGGCTGTAGCCGCAATATTCGGCGTGAGCTTCGTGATGGGCAGAATATCGGCGGTGAAAAGCGTTGAAAGAAACAACGCGCTGATTAAGGAGGAAGCCGAACGCGCCGTGGCGGTTCTTCCGCTGCTGCGCGCTTCCGAAATCAATGATGTCGATGCTTCTCCGCCGGCTTCCCCCGCAGCCGACGCGGAGGCAGTGATTGCGATTGCGGATGCCGGACAAGCGGTAGAGGAAGAAACCGAGGAACCGCCGCAGCGCTTGATGCTTCCCGTGGACGGAACCGTTTCCGAGCCGTATTCGCTGATGTCGGTTTATTCGGAAACCATGAAGGATTGGCGCGCTCATACGGGAATGGATATTGAGGCGTCGCTGTCGGCGGCGGTAAAAGCCGCCGAGGACGGCACTGTCGCGCGCGCTTACGAGGACAAGCTTTGGGGAAACGTAATTGAAATTGAGCATAGGGGCGGACTTAAAACCGTATATAAGGGCGTTTCAACGCTTTCCATGGTCGAGGTCGGAGATAATGTCTCAGCCGGAGAAACAATAAGCGGAGTCGGCACCGCGCCTGCCGAAAGCAAGGCGTTGGCGCACCTTCATTTTGAAACTTGGCTGGACGGAGTTTGCATGAATCCCGAATATTATGTAATGTAAGTCGCGTATACGGTTGAATAAGCCGCGCCCTTGACATGAGACGTGTTTCGTAGTATAATATACGCAAAACAAGCCTTTAACGGTTGCGCCGTTACCGCGCGATGCGCGGCTGTGCGATTGGCAGCTTCGCGAAAATGCCCTTGCGGCCGGCGCGGACATAAGGCGAAAAGGGGGAAATCTATGACGGCGGCAGGCTATGCCCCGCTCGGCAGAGTGAGGCTTAAGGAGAGGGGAGCGTTTTACGAAAACAGGGAAAGAACGCTTTCGTATCTCAATATATTGGACTGCGACAGAATGCTTTATAATTTCCGCCGCGCTTTTGGCGTTGAAACCGACGCGGAGCCGCTCGGAGGCTGGGAGGCGCCTGACGGACTTTTGCGCGGTCACAGCACCGGACATTTCCTTTCCGCGCTGGCTCTTGCCTACAGCGCAACGGGCATAGAGCAGTACAAAGAAAAAATCAATTATATTGTCGGCGAGCTTTGCGCGCTGCAAAAAATGTGTAAGGGCAGGGCAAGCGATTTCACGACGAAGGCTGACGCCGAAAATGCGGGTCGGGAAAATTGGAGCCGCGACCCCTCTGTCTGGGGGAAGGGCTTCCTCAGCGCATATTCTCCGGATCAGTTCGCCTTGCTGGAGCAGTATGTCCCATACCCGAAAATATGGGCGCCGTATTATACGCTTCATAAAATTGTCGCCGGGCTTTTGGATTGCTTTGAGCGCGGAGGAAGCGCCGACGCGCTCGAATGTGCCGAGGGAATCGCGGACTGGGTTTATGACCGCCTCTCTCCTCTCGGCGAAGAACGGCGCAAAAAAATGTGGAATCTTTATATCGCGGGAGAATACGGCGGCATGGGCGAAAGCCTGACGACGCTGTATAATATCACGGGCTGCGAAAAATACCTTGCCGCGGCGAAAATGTTCGACAACGAAAATATTTTCGTTCCGCTTTCAAAGGGCAATGACGCCATTGCCAACCGTCACGCCAATCAGCACATTCCCCAGATTATAGGCGCGATTGAGGAATATTCGGCGACGGGCGACGAATATTATCTGCGGTTAAGCGAAAATTTCTTTGATATAGTTGTAAAAAATCATATGTATTCCATCGGGGGAGTGGGGCAGGCGGAAAGCTTCCGTGACGGCGGAAAGCTTGCCGCCAATATAAATGAAGCAACAAACTGCGAAACCTGCGCGGCGTACAATTTGATGAAAACCGCGAGACTGCTGTACGCGCTGAATCCCGAAAAAGCGGAATATATGGATTACTACGAGCGGGCTATGATAAATCAGATTCTGGCTTCCCAAGCTCCCGTTACCGCGCCCGAACGCCATAACGGAGTTACATATATGCTCCCGATAGGCCCCGGCGCGCAAAAGGAATACAGCGACGATTACGGAAGCTTCACCTGCTGTCACGGAACAGGAATGGAAAATCATGTCAAATATCAGGACGCTTCGTTTTTTGAAACCCAAAGCGCGATTTATGTAAACCAATATCTTCCGTCGGTGTTCGGATCCGTGACCACGATAGACATTGACAGCGGCTTTCCGCAGCCGGACGGAGTTATAACCGTGTCGGGCGCGGAGGATAAAATCGTGTATTTCAGGATTCCTTTGTGGAGCGAAAATCCGTTCGATTTGCCCTCGAAGGGACGTTACGCGGTTCTTTCCCATAAGGGCGGAACGGTTGACGTACTGCCGTTTAAATTCACTTATGACGTCAGGCTTGAATACACTCCCGACAAAATAGACGGCAAGCCGCTCGCGTCGGTGCTGTACGGGCCGTTCGTCATGGTGACGGAGGACGAATCGAAGGAATACCTTACCTTCGACAAAAATTTTGAAGCCGATGAAAGCGAAATTTCTCTCCGAAACGGCTCTCATAAATTTGTGCCGATGTATAAAATGCACGGCGCGCCGTATCATACATATTTTTTTGTAACCTAAGCTCGGATGCTCTCCGTTAAGGCGGCAAAACGATTCTCAGATAATAAAATGCGCAAAAAGCTCTTGATTGTATGACCGGAAAGCCATTCTCAAGAGCTTTTTATGCGATATTTTTGACAGAGTTTACATTGCCTATTCTATTTTTGCGCCGATTTGCTCAATGAGTTCGCGGTTCGGCCGCCTTCCGTCAAGCCAGCGGTTCACCTCCGCGCCGACAAACAGAATATAAAAGCAGACATACAGCCATATCAGGAAAAGCACAACAAGGGTGAGGCTGCCGTATACGCTGAAATTGGTTATATTGTTTATGTAAAACGAATAGAGGTACGAAAAGCCCGCCCAGCCGACTGCGGAAATTATTGCTCCCGGCAGCTCGTGAAGAATACGGTTCCGGTTTTTGGGCGCAAAGGCGTATATGAAATCAAAGACGATAATCAGCGCGCTGACGCCCGCAAGCAGCCGTATTCCCGAAGAAAGAAGGCTGACAATCCGAAGGTGGGGGAGAATTTCGGAAATTTTCCCGAGGAAAAGTCTGCCGAAAACAAACAGACCAAGCGACAGAATTATGACAACAAGCATACCGAGCATATAAAAAATTGACTTAAAGCGAAACAAAAACCAATTTTCCGAATTATCGCTGTCGGATATTCTTCCCAGCCCGCGGAGTATGGCGTTTACGCCCTTCGACGCCGACCACAGCGTGGTTACGGCGGTTACGGAAATGAGCGTCGGAGTTCCCTTTTCGTAAATTTCGTTTATCATCGGAACAATAAAATCCTTTATGCCGTCGGGAAACACCGTCTCTGCCGCATTTATCAGATCCTCGATGTCAAAGGGGAAAAACTGTAAAAGCGCCAAAAGCAGCATTATGCACGGGAACAATGACACAAACAGGAAGAAAGCCGCCTGAGCGGAAAACGCGTCTATATTGTCGTTGGACAGCTTTTTCCCTATTGCGGAAAAAACCCCGATTATTGACCGTAACTTTTTCAAAAAAGACCCTCCGATTTTTATCAAAAAAAGCTTTTGTTTTTCTGTAATTGCGACCGCATTTAAAGTGTATGGCTGCGCATTGCCGTTTCCGACCCGAGGTCGGAAAAATCATGGCGGCTCATAAAATCCGACGAAGCGCATGAAGCGCATAATAATACATTCCATGTGCTTATTATTATAGCATGGATTTTTAAAATCGTCAATAACAAATTATGTATAAATAATGGGAGTATTGCAATCATACAGATGTTTTTCAAAAAATTAAAAAAAGTTCTTGACAAAAACAACGGTTCATGCTATAATAAACGAGCGGTCAAAATTCGGCCCCATAGTCTAGCGGCCTAGGACGTCGCCCTCTCACGGCGAAGACCGGGGTTCGATTCCCCGTGGGGTCACCAAAGATAGCTGAGAATGAGTGCAAATTCGCGAATTTGCACTCATTTATTTATAGCCCCGCCGAAAGGCTGATGAGTTAACGCTCCCTCCCCGCCGAGAACCGCAATCTGCCGCAGCCCCTGTTTCAAGCAGGCTTGACGGAGCGCCGCTCCGATTTAAAACGTTTTGGCTGCGGGCAAATAACCCTTGACAACAGTCTGTTTAAATGATAAAATACCCTAAGGAAGCGCCGATTAATTCAAAAATATAAAGGAATGATAAAAATGGCGGAAGAAAAACGCTTTGTTGAAGAAATAACCCCCATGGACGAAGATTTCGCCCGTTGGTACACCGACATAGTAAAAAAGGCGGATTTAATTGATTATACCTCTGTCAAGGGCTGCTGCGTAATCCGTCCCTACGCTTATGCGATATGGGAAAATATTCAGAAAACGCTGGACGGTATGTTCAGGGCGACGGGACATCAGAATGTCTATATGCCGATGTTTATCCCCGAAAGCCTGCTCCAGAAGGAAAAGGACCATGTCGAGGGCTTTGCTCCGGAGGTTG
This sequence comes from uncultured Oscillospiraceae bacterium, assembly GCA_964537995.1. Classification (GTDB taxonomy): domain Bacteria; phylum Bacillota; class Clostridia; order UMGS1883; family UMGS1883; genus JAFLUQ01. Next base: position 1,345 of record CAZICW010000028.1, on the reverse strand, counting down.
CGTGGGTGACGGTCGGCGGCAACGAAAAGCTTGCCGAAAGGCTCTGCGTGCGTCCGACAAGCGAAACGCTTTTCTGTGAACACTATAAAAATATAATCCATTCTCACCGCGACCTCCCCAAGCTCTACAATCAATGGTGCAGCGTCGTGCGCTGGGAAAAGACGACCCGTCCCTTCCTCCGCACGATGGAATTTTTGTGGCAGGAGGGTCACACCGCGCACGCTACGGCGGAGGAGGCTCAGGCTGAAACCGAGCGTATGCTGAACGTTTATGCGGATTTTTGCGAAAATGTCCTCGCGATTCCTGTCATAAAGGGACGCAAAACCGATAAAGAAAAATTTGCCGGCGCGGTGGCGACATACACAATCGAAAGCCTTATGCACGACGGCAAGGCTCTCCAGAGCGGCACAAGCCATAATTTCGGCGACGGCTTTGCGAAGGCGTTTGGAATTCAGTATACGGACAAAAACAACACCCTGCAATATGTTCACCAAACCTCGTGGGGCGTGACTACCCGTCTTATCGGAGCGATAATTATGGTTCACGGCGATGACAGCGGGCTTGTGCTTCCTCCCGAAATTGCCCCTGTGCAGGTTATGATAATTCCCATAGCCATGCATAAGGAGGGCGTGCGGGAAAAGGTGGCCGAGCTGAAGGAGAGACTCGGCGAAAAATTCCGCGTAGACGCCGACCTCAGTGACAAAAATCCCGGCTGGAAGTTCAGCGAATACGAAATGAAGGGCGTCCCGCTGCGGCTTGAAATAGGGCCAAAGGATATTGAGAAAAACGCCTGCGTGCTTGTCCGCCGCGATACAAGGGAGAAGCTTTCTGTTTCCCTTGACGAGCTTGAGGAGAAAATTGCCGAAATTCTTGCCGACATACAATCATCGCTCTACAATAAGGCGCTCGCGCACCGGGAGGAGTGTACATTCACAGCCGAAACCTATGAGCAATTCAAGGATATTGTCGAAAATAAGCCCGGCTTTGTAAAGGCAATGTGGTGCGGCGGCGAGGAATGCGAAAACAAAATAAAGGAGGATACCTCCGCAACGGCGCGTTGTATGCCCTTTGAGCAGGAAATAATAGGCGAAAATAAATGTGTCTGCTGCGGAAAGGAAGCCAAGACCATGGTATATTGGGGAAAAGCATATTAAAGAACCCCGCGTATCGGCGACGCTCTCCGACCGTTCCCGAGCTTTGGCGCTTAAGTACGGTCGTTAAAGGAATTTTATTTAAAAGTATAAGCAGATTCAAATCCTCGGACTTGAATCTGCTTTTTTATTTTTATTCAGCTTTATTCGGCGCTGTTCGTACAGTGAACCGGCGGCTTTTTCTCCGCGCGCCG
>CAZICW010000027.1:0-19545 GCA_964537995.1 uncultured Oscillospiraceae bacterium | reverse complement strand
TATGTCACAATTCCGTCGGGAATTTCTATTTCAACAATGTCGCCGACCTTGTGACCGAGAAGCGCCTTGCCTACGGGACACTCGTCGGAGATTTTGCCCTGCTCGGGGTTAGACTCGGTCGAGCCGACAATCGCGTAAAGCTCGATTTCGCCGTCCTCGACGCATTTGATTTTTACGGTCGAGCCGGCGGAAACAACACTCGTGTCAACGTCGTCGCCGTCGATGATCTTTACGTTGACAAGCATCGCCTCTATTTCGGAAATCCTGTTCTCGATAGCCGCCTGCTCGTCGCGCGCCTCGTCATACTCGCTGTTTTCGGACAGGTCGCCGAACGAACGCGCGCGCTTTATAGCTTCTTTGTTTTCCTGACGGCGGACGGTCTTTAAATTTTCAAGCTCGTCCTGAAGCCTTTTCAGCCCGTCGCCGGTAAGAAGAACCTGTTTTGCTGCCACGGTAAAAACTCCTCTCAAATCGGTTTTTTTCTTTATATTATACTACGGTTTTCCGCCGATGTCAAGATAAATTATTCCCGCGGAGAAGTCGGCGGTTATTTCGGCGCGCGGGAGAGGGACAAGCCCCGCGAGGGCGTAAAGCTCGGCGCTGGGAGAGATGCCCTCCGCTTCGAGAAAATCCAGCCCTCCGCCGCGTATGATTACGCGCGGCAAATCCGAAAGCGCTATCGACGGAACCGAGCGCGGCACCGCGCCCTCCCTCGCGAGAACGGCGGCGGCGGTTTTGCCTACGCGGCGGACGGGGCCGAAAACGCGGCGCAATATCAATCCCCGCGAAAAATACAGATTGTCAAAAAGTCCGGCGGGCGGCTCCTCCTTCGCGATTACGGTGAACAGCCGCGCACAGCCGGAGCATATTTCCACTATTTCGGCCGCTTCCTCCGGCGAGGCGGAAATAAACAGCTCGTCAAGCGGCAGAGCCGCCTTTTTAGCAAGTATTTCCGGCAGCAGGGGGCGGTAATCCAGCGTCAGGGCGGGACTTGGAAGCGCCGGCAGCGAGAGCAGCTCCGCCGCCGACGGAGACGCGACGGCGTACTTTACGCCGGCTTTTCGCAGCCTTTTGAGCGCGCGGGCGCTTTTCAGAGCGATCAATTCCACCGAGCTTTTTTCGCTCCGGCGCAAAGCGGGGGAAAATATTCCGCACTTTGAAGCGCGGGTCAATATTGTCAGCACTTTCATCACCAAATTATTATACGCTTTTCGGGGGAAATTTATTAAAATCGTTTTTTTCACTAATTTATACATTTACAAAATCGACGATATTTTATACATTACGGCGCGCGGAAATTTATTACGCGCGTTTTTTCGTACGGAAATTTTGAATCGTTTTGCGAGTAAAGATTTTCGGTACTATAGTGAGGGTCAGAACGACAGATTCTGTCGTTGAAATTATGTCAACCTTGATTTTTTCCGACGCGGCGAAGCCGAAACTTCCCGTAATTACGGCGAAAAATGAAATACAGTTACATTTTGCGAAATTGAGCATAATTTTGATACGGCGAAAAAACCGAGCGGAATTTTATACGCGGTGAGATTTCGTATGCGAACGAACGTATTTTATTTACGCGGGGAAGTTTATTTTATACGGGAACGCACGATAAAACATACGAATTTTTTTGAGGTGAATTTTGCGGGAAGGGGAGATAATTTTTACGGCGGGAGCTATTATATACATTTTTTGCTTTGGCAAAAAAACAGCGGCGTATGTATTGACAAAAAGCGTGAGAAAATAGTATAATAAAATAATAACGGCATTATATGCGTATTTTGGGGAAAGGATTTGAATAAGATGAAAATCGTTGCTCCTCAGGGAACAATCGATATTCTTCCCGAAGAGACAAGAATGGACAGACTTACCGAGCGGGTGTTTATGGAAAAATGCCGCGTGTTCGGCTACAGCGAAATTCATACTCCGGTTTTTGAATACAGCAGCCTTTTCAAAAAAGGCGTGGGACACGTTACGGACATAATCGAAAAGGAGCTTTATACGTTTACGGACAAAAACGGCGAGAGGTTCGCTTTGCGTCCGGAGGGGACGACCGGCGTCGCGCGCGCCGTTTTGGAGCATGAGCTTTACAGGACGCTGCCGGCGAGGTTTTGTTACAGGATAACCTGCTACCGCCATGAAAACCCCGAGGAGGGGAGGCTCCGCGAATTCCACCAGATCGGAGCGGAATGCTACGGAAGCGCCGAGCCTGAGGCGGACTGCGAGGTTATAAGCCTCGCGTATTCCGCGCTTGCGGATATGGGAATCGGGCCGCTGGAGCTGAATATAAATTCCGTCGGCTGCACACAGTGCCGCGTGAGCTATATTAACGCGCTGACGAGGTATCTTTTGCCGTTCGCGAACGGCGGCCGGCTTTGCCCGACGTGCAGCGGCCGGCTTGGGAAAAATCCGATGAGGATTATGGACTGCAAGCGGAAGGAATGTAAGGAAATTGCCGAAAACGCTCCGAAGCCGATTGATTATCTTTGTCCGGACTGCGTCGAGCATTACGAGAAGGTGAAGCGGCTGCTTGCGGCGGAGGAAATTCCGTTTAACGAGAAGCCGAAGCTTATTCGCGGGCTGGATTATTACAACCGTACGGTTTTTGAAATCAAGGCGGGAAACGGCGGCAAAAACGGTACTGTATGCGGCGGCGGACGCTACGACGAGCTTTGCCTCAGAATAGGCGGAGATGTGCGTATTCCGGCGGTCGGCTTTGCGATAGGGCAGGAGCGCGCGGTCATTGCCATGGGCGAGGGAGAAGCAAAAAAGGCGGCTCCCGAAAAGCCCGCGGCGTATATCGTTTCGACGGATTCCGCCGCTTCGTCGGCAGCCGCGCTCAGACTGCGCAAGGCCGGAATATACGCGGAAGCCGATATTATGGGACGAAATCGGGCCGAGCAGCTTGCGGCGGCAAGGAAAAGCGGGGCGCAGTGGCTTCTGTATCCGTCGGAAAAGGAAATTGTACTTATCCGCGAAGGTACGGGCGGGCAGCTCTCATTCGGGGCAAATGAGTGGGATTGCGCCGCGGAAGCAATAAAAAAGCAAGCCGCGGACAAAATTTAAATACATCGGAGGAAGCTGAAATGGACACAATAAAAGGTATGAAAAGAACAATGATGTGCGGCTGTCTGCGCGAGGAGCATATAGGCAGCGAGGTTGTTCTTATGGGCTGGGTCGCAAAGACGAGAGATATGGGCGGACTGATTTTTGTCGATATACGCGACAGAAGCGGTATAAGCCAGCTTGTGTTTTCGCCGGAAAACGCGGAGCTTATCGCGAAGGCCGCGGAGCTTAAAAGCGAGTACGTCATTGCGGTGCGCGGCTCGGTGCGCCGCCGCGAAAGCGTGAACGGGAAAATACCGACGGGCATGGTTGAGGTTGAGGTCGGGGAGCTGAGAATACTTTCCGCCAGCGATACTCCTCCGTTCGTAATACAGGACGATGTAAAGGCGGGGGAGGAGCTGCGGCTGAAGTACCGTTATCTTGATTTGCGGCGCCCCGAAATGCAGCGCACATTGGAGCTGCGCCACAAAATAACTCAGATTGCGAGAAATTATTACGATAAAAACGGCTTTTTGGAGATTGAAACTCCCGTGCTGTGCAAGTCCACTCCCGAAGGCGCAAGAGACTATCTTGTGCCGAGCCGTATTTATCCCGGGCGCTTTTTTGCGCTGCCGCAGTCGCCGCAGCTTTATAAGCAGCTTCTTATGCTCGGCGGCATGGACAGATATTTCCAAATCGCGAAATGCTTCCGCGACGAGGATCTCCGTGCCGACCGCCAGCCGGAGTTTACACAGCTTGACCTTGAGATGTCGTTTGTGGACGAGGACGATGTTATGTCGGTTAACGAGGGCTTTATAAAGACTGTGTTCAAGGAGGTTCTGGATATTGACGTACAGCTTCCGCTTCCGCGCCTGACCTATGCCGAGGCGATGAACCGCTTCGGCAGCGATAAGCCCGATACCCGCTTCGGCATGGAGCTTGTGGATATGACGGATTTGTTCAAGGGCTGCGGCTTTGCCGCCTTTGCCGACGTTGCCGAAAAGGAAGGGTGCGGCGTCCGCGCGATAAACGCCAAGGGACTTGGGGCAAAGCTGACAAGAAAAACGCTTGACGGCTTGGTCGAGTTTGTGAAAACATACCGCGCAAAAGGACTTGCGTGGCTGATTGTGGAGGAAAACGAAATTCGAGGCTCGATTGCGAAATTTTTCTCATCGGACGAGCTTGGGGCCATTGCCGAAAGAGCCGGCGCGGAGGCGGGCGATACGATTCTTTTTGTCGCCGACAGCGACAATGTGGTATTTGCGGCTCTCGGCGCGCTTCGCTGTGAGCTTGCCCAGAGGTATGGGCTTATAGACAAGGACACTTTCAAGCTTCTCTGGGTAACGGATTTCCCGCTGTTTGAGTACAGCGAGGAGGAGCGGCGCTATGTCGCCATGCACCATCCGTTCACTTCGCCGAAGGATGAGGATATTGAGCTGCTTGACTCCAATCCCGCAGCGGTACGGGCAAAGGCTTACGACATTGTTCTCAACGGCGTGGAGCTTGGCGGCGGCAGCATACGTATTTTTGACAGCGGCTTGCAGTCGAAAATGTTTGAAAAGCTCGGCTTTACTCCCGAAGCGGCAATGGAACGGTTCGGCTTCCTGATTAACGCCTTCCGCTACGGTACGCCTCCGCACGGCGGAATGGCGTACGGACTGGACAGAATGGTTATGCTCATGGCGGGAAAGCCGTCAATCCGCGACGTTATGGCATTCCCGAAGGTAAAGGACAGCAGCGAGCCTATGGTTGAATCGCCCGGCACGGTTGACGATAAACAGCTTGAGGAGCTGGGAATAAAAATCGCGGAAAAGACAGAGTAAAGAATTTATAGATTGTTCATAATTTGTCATATAAATTAATATATAATTAGGAATCGGAAACGAAGAGCAAAGCCTCAACCGCGCGTCGCGTCTGCATACTGTCCGACGTAACAATTCTCGGTTTACGGCTCCTCGTTCTCAACTGACGAAAAGCCATATTTTTGGAGGGAAAAGCATTGATAGAAGTGAAAAATCTCACAAAACGCTTTGGGAAAAAGGTTGCCGTTGACAACCTCAGCTTCACCGTGAGCGACGGAGAAATTCTCGGCTTTCTCGGTCCCAACGGCGCGGGAAAGAGTACCACGATGAACATCATAACGGGCTATCTCAGCGCGTCGGACGGCACTGTCAGCGTAAACGGGCATGATATTTTGGACGATCCGTACGGCGCGAAAAAAAGCATAGGCTATCTTCCCGAACAGCCGCCGCTGTATCTCGATATGACGGTGGACGAATATCTGAATTTCGTCTATGAGCTGAAGGGCGTTGAATTAAACAGGAAGTACCATATAGACGAGATAAAGACCGTTGTAGGGATTTCGGACGTGGGCGGAAGAAGAATCAAAAATTTGAGCAAGGGCTACCGTCAGAGAGTGGGGCTGGCGCAGGCTTTGATAGGAAGTCCCGACGTGCTCGTTCTGGACGAGCCGACAGTCGGACTTGACCCGAACCAGATTATTGAAATCCGCACTGTGATAAAGGAACTGGCTCAGAAGCATACGATTATTCTCAGCAGTCACATTTTGCCCGAGGTCAGCGCGGTCTGCGGACGGGTTTTGATAATAAATGAAGGAAAAATTGTCGCCGAGGATACGCCCGAAAATCTTTCGCATCTTCTCGGAGGCGACAGCAGCGTTTCCGTCCTGGTAGAGGGCAGCGAGGACGCTGTACGCGCGGCGGTCGAAGCGGTGGATGGAGTTAAAAGCTTTGAAATTACCGAAAGAGATGAGGCCGGCTTCCGTTGCTCAATCATGACCGAAACAGACCTTCGCAGGAGCATCTCCGAAGCGGTTTCCGCCGCGGGAGGCACAATTACGGAAATGAAAAACAACGAGCTGAGCCTTGAGGAAATTTTCATAAGGCTGACGGCGGAAAAGCCCGAAGCCGAGGAAGAAAAAGAAGAAAAAGAAAAAGAAGAAGATGAAGCAAAGGAGGAAACGACCGATGAAGGCGATATTCAAGAGAGAGCTTAAGGCGTATTTCACGTCGCCGACAGGATACATATTTATAGGCGTTTTCGCCTTTATTTACGGCTTTTACTTCAACAGCTACGTTATCGAGGGCGGCTACGGCGACATTTCCACTCCTCTGGGCAGCGGGCTGCTGATTTTGGTGCTGCTGATTCCCGTCCTGACAATGCGGCTTATTGCGGAAGAACGCGCCAGCCGCACGGATCAGCTTCTTATGACCGCGCCGGTCAGCGTGCTGAGCATAGTACTCGGCAAGCTGTTTGCCGCGCTTTGCGTGTTCCTTTGCGCAATGGCGACGACCTTGCCGTACCTTGTCATAATTGCGATACACGGCGCGCCCGTGTGGGGAAAGGTGCTTGGGACGTATCTCGGCTTTTTCCTGCTGGGGCTTTGCTTCATTTCAATCGGGATATTTTTTTCGTCGATAACCGAAAGCCAGATAATCGCGTTGGTAATTTCGCTCGGCGTGCTGCTTATGCTTTTCCTTACGGTAAATCTTCCTTCGGTCGGCGTCGGGCTTATCGACAAGGCAATCGAGCTTGTCTCCGTAACGGAAAGGTTTCAGGATTTTCTCGTAGGGATTCTGAAGCTTGAGAACATATTCTATTATCTGAGCTTTTCCGCGCTCTTCGTCTTTTTAACGGTTCGGGGCATTGAAAAGCGTCGCTGGAGTTAAGGAGGAGCGGTTATGAAAAAAATAAATAAACGCCGCCTTAAATACGGCGCAAACAATACGGTTTTGGTTGTCGGGGCTGTTGTGATTTTCATTTTGCTCAATTTCATAGCTTCCGCTTTGTCGGAAAAGTTTCCCGCTACAAGAATAGACTTAACCGAAAACGGAATGTTCGAAATAGGCGAAGCTACGAAAAATGTGCTTGCCGAGCTTGATGAGAGCGGCGACGACGTAACGATTTACTATCTTAAAAACAACAGCGACGAGTATACCGAAATAAAGGAAATAATATTGAAATATCTTGCCGCGAGCAAGAAGCTTAAGTACGAGGTTAAATACTACATAAAGGATCCCTCCTTTGTAAAGCAGTTTGAAGATGCAAGCGGCTTGACCGAGGGAAGCCTTATCGTAAACGACGAAACCAGCGGACGGTATAAAATAATCCGTTTTGAGGACATGGTGGACAGCGTCTCCAACGGCTCGACGGGAACATCGTCAACACTGGTTCTGGAAAGTCAGCTCACGAACGCTGTTTCGTACTGCATAAGCGACACCGCTTCGATGGCGGTATATTTCTCGATGGGGCATCAGGAGGCGGATCCGAACGCGATGGCGCAGGTTTTGCTTGACGAGAACATAACTCCGGTTCAGTGCAGCCTTACAAACGAGGTTCCGATTGATTGCAGCCTGCTTATGATAATTTCGCCGACGCGCGATTTTACGGCTCAGGAAATTGAAAATCTCGACGCTTACCTTGATCGCGGCGGAAACGTTCAGCTTGCCGTCGAGCCGACAATAACCCTTCCGAGGCTGGAAAGCTACCTTGCCGAGTGGGGAGTTACTCTTGAAAACAACTATGTTATGGAAATGGATACAAGGTACGGCGGCGCTCAATACGGCGTAGATCTGATGTATCCGCAAATAGCGTCGAGCGCGGAGGATATGATTTCCCAAAATTCCCGCGTAATCGCGACGCTTTGCCGCGGGGTTTCCGTTGAGGACGATTCAAGCGGCGAAATCAAGCACAACGCGGTTTTCTATACGACGAAAAACGGCATAGCTTATGACGTTGAGAATCAAGAAAACGAGGGAACCGTCGGCAGCTTCGACATCTGTGTTTATCTGGAAAAAACCGTGGGCGAAAATTATGACCGAACAGCCTCGATGATTGTCGCGGGAACATCGTCGCTTTGGGGCATAAGCAACTACCAGGAGCTTAACGAAAGTCTGCTTAACGACGTTTTCGCGGACAGTAGCTTCGGCAACAGGGAATTTTTCGTCGGCAGCGTGTACAAGATGCTGGGCATAAGCGGCTCAAAGCTCACAATATCGGGCAAGAGCCTTTCAACGTCGAACATTGTAATCCTGACGGACGCCCAGAAAAAGATTTACCGCACAGTGTTCTGCTACGCTCTGCCGCTGGTGATAATACTCTTCGGCATCGCCGTATGGCTGCACCGCAGACACTTATAGGATAGATAAGGGGTTGAAACGGGTGTCCTCGAACAAAAAATTTATACTTAACATTGTTATCGTGGCGCTTATAATCGCAGCTTTGGCGGGGGCGGTGTATTTTCTTACGATTCCCGAAAAGGAACCGAATCTCAGCGACAGCTATACCGACGACGACAAGATAAAAATATTTTCGGCTGAGGTTTCCGATATGCGGGAGGTATATGTAACAAACGAGTACGGCTCGTACGCGCTCAGGCGCGTCGATTCCGGCTGGACGCTGGACGGCTTCGAGGGAATTTCGCTTGACGCGTCCATGCTGGACAATCTTACCGGCTCGTTCAAAAATCTGACAACCACTCAGAGAATTGAGGAAAATCCCGCCGATTTGAGCGTTTACGGTCTGGACAAGCCCGCGGCGGCGCTGAGGCTTGTGACGACGGACGGCGAAAGAACCTTTTATATCGGCGACGAAACGCCCGACGGCAACAGCTACTATTTCAATACCGATACCTCATCGGACGTATATCTTATGGAAAGCTATGTTGCGGCGGTGGTATTCCTTACGGCGCGCGATTATGCGGACATCGGAAGCACAATTGACGCGGATTATATCACGGAAATCAGAATTTCATCGCCTGACGGCGCGCTGCACGTTGTGATGGATCCCGAAGGCGAAAAAGACCGGTACGGGCTGTTAAGCTACTGGAATATCACCGAGCCTGTCGAGAGAAGCGCGTCGAACAGCGACGTCGCGTCGGTGCTGTCAACTCCGATAGCCGAAATGGAGGACGATATTTCGGCGATTTTGGTTGATACGGCCGAAAACAGGGCTGAAACAGGCGTTGATAGTCCGCAGTATACTCTGGAGCTTACCTCTGCGGGAGAGGATATAGTCTATCGTTTCGGCAATACTGACGGCGAATACCGATATGTGCTGCGCGAGGGCAGCGGCTGTATATTCCGCGTTGACGAGGTGGACTGCGGCTTCCTTTACACTCAGGCGTATGATGTGTCGGAAAAATATCTTGCGATGATTGATATTGCGCTTCTTGACAGCGTAAAAATCACTTATGACGGAAAAACCAAACTGTTCACGGCGGTTGACGCGGACAGCGACAACGCGCGCTTTTATGTCGATGGCAAGGAAGTGAGCGGAGACGAATTTCGAGATTTTTATCAGCAGATTGTGGCAATACCTGTCGGCGGCGAAGCGATTGACCCCGTATACGACGATATTGTGGGAACGATTGAATATACGCTTACATCGGGAGAGAAAATAACTCTTGAATTTGCTCCTTATGAGGATCGCAGCTATGCCGTATTCGTCAACGGCGTAGGACAGTACAGCATTTTGAAAAAGAACATAGACAGGATATTTGAGCTTACGGAAGAACAGTAACGGGCAAACACGGTTAACCGATAACGGGGGAGGGTCACGGCTTAGTATGGCGGCTAAAATAAAAGCGGTATACGAAAATTCAATAGCCGCCGAGCTTGGACTCGAAGTCGGCGACGAACTGGTAAAAATAAACGGCGAAGAGGTTCACGACGTTCTGGATTACCGTTATCTTATTAACGATGAAATTATAAGCCTGACGGTTAAAACCCGCCAGGGCGGCGTTGAGGAGGTCAGCTTCGAAAAGGACGCCTATGAGGAGCTTGGAGTTGAGTTTGAAAGCGGACTTATGGATAAAGCGCAGCGCTGCGCCAACGCTTGTGTTTTCTGCTTCATTGACCAGCTTCCCAAGGGTATGCGCAGCAGTCTGTATTTTAAGGACGACGATACACGTTTGTCGTTTTTTCAGGGAAATTATGTAACGCTCACCAATTTGAGCGAAAAGGAAATCGACCGCCTTATCCGTCTGCGCGTCAGTCCGATAAATATTTCCGTTCACACCATGAATCCGGAGCTGCGGGTAAAAATGCTGAAAAATCCGCGCGCGGCTCGGCTGCCGGAAATAATGCGCCGCTTTGCGGACAGGGGCATAATTATGAACTGCCAAATTGTGCTTTGCCCCGGTTATAACGACGGAGCGGAGCTTGAACGAACAATATCCGAGCTGTACGCGCTGCGCCGCGGTGTGCGGAGCGTTTCCGTTGTTCCGATAGGGCTTACGAATCATCGCAAGGGACTGGCGGAGATGCAGCCGGTGACAAAGGAAAAGGCGCTGGAGCTGCTTTCTCAGATCGGAGCGTGGCAAAAACGGGCGCGCCGCGAAATCGGAAAGGGCTTTGTATACGCCGCGGACGAGCTTTATCTCCGCGCGGAGCTGCCCATACCGGACAGCGACGATTATGACGGTTATCCTCAGCTTGAAAACGGAGTGGGACTTATCGCTTCGCTTCGGGAGGAATTTGCCGCCGCGCTGAAAATTGCGCCGGAAACCGTCGAAGGCGGCAGAGTTACAATCGTAACGGGAGTGGCGGCGGCTCGGCTTATGAAGACCTTTGCGGAAATGACCGAGCGGAAGTATGAAAACGTGAAAGTAAATGTTGAGACGATAATAAATCACTTCTTCGGAGAAAGCATAACCGTCGCGGGGCTGCTCTGCGGCTGCGACATAATCGAACAGCTCAGAGGGAAGGACCTCGGCGACAGAATTATAATTTCAAGCGATATGCTTCGCGAGGGGACAGACAGCTTGCTTGACGACATAACCGTTGCGCAGCTTGAAACCGCTCTCGGAACGCGGATTGTCAGCGCGGACAACGACGGCTTTAAGCTGCTTGAAGCAATATTGGGAACGGAACTGTGACGAAATTTACAAAGAGAGGAATATTATGTCAATCCAAGCGGAAAAAATAACTGTGGGGCAGCTCGAAACCAACTGCTATATTGTGTATGATAAAGAAATGTGTACGGTAATCGACCCCGGAGACGAGCCTGAAAAAATCCTTGAAAAAATCGCGAAAATCGGACGGAGGACGGCGGCGATTTTGCTTACGCACGGTCATTTTGACCATATAGGCGCGGCGGCGCGGCTTCGCAGGGAAACCGGCGCGCCCATATACATCCACGCGGGCGACGCGGAAATGACCGCCGACCCGATAAAAAATCTTTCATTTATGACGGGCGTTGCGCCCGAACCGTTTTCCGCCGACGCTTTTGTGAACGACGGCGATACGCTTGCCTTCGGGGAGATGAAATTCGACGTGATGCACACTCCCGGTCACAGCGCGGGCGGAGTCTGTTACTGCGCCGGAGCGGTGATTTTCGGAGGCGACCTTATTTTCCGCGGCAGCGTCGGCCGTTTCGACTACGGCAGCTTTGACGATGAGATGAAATCAATCGGGCGTGTGCTTTCTTCCTTTCCCGACGAAACGCTTATCCTTCCGGGACACGGCGAGCGCACAACCGTGGGATACGAAAAAAAGCACAATCCCTATGTGAAAAACGGGGTGGGACTTTGATTCGCGCAATCGGTCACGGACAGCAAACCGCCGTGGAACAAACAGTCCAACTTTTTTTTGACCTTCACTCCGAGGTGGAGGTTGTTTCCGAGCGCAAAGATTCAAACATACACACAACCGTAATATATAAATCGCTCTCCGCCGCCGCCGATTTTCCCGTCGAAGCCGATGAAGCCGCCGACAAAAAACGGTTTTCCGACTGCGTAAAGAAATCGGCGTTTCTCGCGTGCCGCAAAATTTCAAAAATGCCCGCTCCGTGGGGTATTTCCACGGGCATACGTCCCGCAAAGACCGTTCGCGCCATGCTTGACGACGGCGTTTCCGAGGCCGACGCGGTGCGTTTCATGGAGGAGGAATACTGGATTGAACCCGACCGCAGCGCGCTTTGCGCCGAGGTTGCGAAAAAGGAAAGACTGCTGCTCTCCTCTCTGAGCGACAAAGCCGTAAGCGTATATGTCGGGATTCCGTTTTGCCCGACGCGCTGCGCCTATTGCTCGTTCGTTTCTCAGGCAATAAGCCGCAATAACCGCTTTATGCTTCCGTATATCGACGCGTGCGAGCGCGAAATACGCCGTACCGCGGAAATTGCCGCCGAACGCGGACGCGTTCCCGTTTCAATATATTTTGGCGGAGGAACTCCTACCGCGCTGCCGCCGGAGCTTTTGAAACGGCTGATTGACACGGTTCGAAGCTCCTTTGATATGCGCGAGGTAAAGGAGTTTACGGTCGAGGCCGGCCGTCCCGACACATTCACGCCGGAAATGACAGATATGCTGGCGGAGAGCGGAGTGAACAGAATAAGCATAAACCCTCAGACAATGCACCAAATCACGCTCGACAAAATAGGTCGCCGCCACAGCCCCGAAGACGTTTCCGCCGCCTTCGCCCTCGCGCGGAAAAGCGGAATCGAAAGCATAAACGCCGATTTAATTGTCGGGCTGCCCGACGAAACTCCCGCGATGGTCGGCGAAACCCTTGACAAAATATGCGCGCTTTCGCCCGAAGCCGTTACCGTGCATACGCTCTGCATGAAGCGCGCCGCGCGGCTGAAATCCGATTTTGAAAAGCTCCGCTTTGCCGACAACGTGAACGAAATGATGAGCCTTTGCCGCAAGAGTATGCGGGAATACGGCGCGGAGCCTTATTATCTCTACAAGCAGAAAAATACCCTCGGAAATCTTGAAAACATCGGCTTCGCACGACCGGAACACGAGTGTCTTTACAATGTGTATATAATGGAAGAAGTACACACAATTCTTGCCGTAGGCGCGGGCGCGTCCACAAAAATCGTGCGCGGAAGCCTTATCGAGCGTGTGTTCAATCCCAAGGAAGCGGAGGATTATGTCAATCGAATTGACGAGATTTTGGCGAAAAAGGAATGGATAAAGGAAAGACTTTAAAAAATATTTAAAAAAACTATAGACATTGAAGAAAAAAAGTGGTAAAATATAGTTGCGGATTGTTTTTCCGCGAAAATAAAAGGAGGTTTTTCATATGGATATGGACGGAATCATGAAAAAGGTGGGCAATAAGCTCAACGTGGCTCGCGATGCGGTCCTTGATCTGACTGATAAGGCGGGGAAAAAGGCGGGCGAGGTCTACGGCGTCGCGAAGCTGAAAATCAAAATAGCGGACATTCGTCGTGACATCAGTTCTCTTTACAGGGAAATCGGCACGGCGGCGTATGACGCGAAGCTCTCCGGCGGCGATATTGACGCGGCAATTTCGGACAAATGCGCCGAGATTCAGCGGCTGAACGAAGAAATAGCGAAGCTGGAAAAGGAAGTCGCCAAAGAAGAAGCGGAGGAAAAAGCGAACGAAGAAAAGGAAGTAATCGAAACCGAAGCGGTTCCTTCCGAAGAAGCCGAGGACGCTCCCGCACAGGAAGAAGCCTCGGACGGGGAATAATTTTCGCCTCGAAAATTGCATAAATATTTTTAATGAGGTTTGTGCAATTTGCCGAAAATAAAAAAAGCGAACAAGTTTTACAAAAAACGCTTGAAATTTTTCAATCTTATGGTATACTAATGGTATGTAATGAGTAAGTTGCGGTCTTGCGCTTAATGAGGGAAGCGCGTTCCGTTGCTTGCGAACATCGCAAAAAATTACATTTCTATTTTTATATGAAAGGAGTTCAAAAAATGAAGAAATTTTTTGGCAAAATGCTCGTCGGCATTGCCGGCTGTGTGCTTGCCGTCAGCTTAGGCGCTTTCGCTGCTGAAGACCCTGCCGTAACACTGGGAGATGTTGTTGCGGATAAGTCGACCGGTTCGGTAACGATAAGCGGCGTCGTTTCCGGCGAAGCTGAAGCGAAGGAAGCTACGATTATCGTTGCTCCCGAGGATGTGACGTCTCTTGCTCTGATTGAAGACGAGAACATCAAGTACATTGACCAGAATACGGCGACGGACGGAGCGTTCTCGTTCAGCTTCAAGCTTACGCCGGGCGTTAAGTACAACGTATGGTGCGGAGGCACCGACGTTGCGGTTGACGGCATCGGCAGCGGTGTAATCGACCTTACGGCTGACGTCGCG
Source organism: uncultured Oscillospiraceae bacterium (assembly GCA_964537995.1). Classification (GTDB taxonomy): domain Bacteria; phylum Bacillota; class Clostridia; order UMGS1883; family UMGS1883; genus JAFLUQ01. The sequence continues at coordinate 5,417 of CAZICW010000027.1, read as the reverse complement.
GGCTATAAGATTATCGGTACGGTAAGTATTCTTGAAGGCGCCGATTTAAGCAAGGTTGAAGCTGTAGCCGGAACGATTGCCGGTACGGTTGATGCCGAGACGGGTAAATATGAAATTGAAGTTGAAGCCGGTACATATACGGTTGTTATCGGTCGAGACGGTTATCTTTACAGAACCGTCAAGGATGTTGTTGTAACCGATAAAGATGTTGACTTGGGAGAAACAAATCTTCTTGCGGGTAATATAGTGAAAGCAGTAGACGACGCCGAAGAAGTTATCAATTTGGATGACCTTCAGTTGCTTCTCTATGTTTATAACAGCTCTAAGGGCGATGATAATTATGATGAAGCGGTTGACCTTAATGACAGCGACACAATAAATATTGACGATCTTCAAGCGCTTCTTTTCAACTTTAACAAAACAGAAACTACTGCATATAGTGCAGAATAATATGGCAGTTTGAAAGCGAGGTAATTTCTTATGAAAAAATTTCTGGTAGCACTTCTCGCTCTTACAATGGCTTTTTCGGTTTGCGGAATGGTTTCCTTCGCGGAGGGGTCAACAACGGTGACCTTGGCTGCGGCTGCCAATCCGACAATCGCTGACGCGGTAACCGATTTTTCTGCTATTGAAGTCGGCGACGTGTTTGAAGTTGCGGTAAAGCTGGCGGACATTAAAGATGTTGACGCTTTTACGTCCGCGCAGATAATCCTTGACTGGGATACAACAAAGGTAGAGGTTGTGGATTCGACCGGCGCGAAAGCTACGTCAAAAGCAAAGGCTTTCACACCGAATGAAGCTGCGTTCCCCTCTGAAGATGAGGACGGAGAAGATCTTTTCGTTTGGAAAGGTCTGACGACATATGACCCCGAAAAGGGCGAGATAAACCTTACAACATATCTTAGCCCCGGCGGCGTATACTCTAAGATTGGTTATCCTCTTAACGGCGCGACAGATGTAGAGCTTTTTACGGTTCGCTTTAAGGCTCTTGCCGAAGGTGATTCCGGTATAGACATTAAAGATCAGATTGTATATATGGGAACAAGTAAGGCTGCGGCTACTTATGCGCCTGTTACCATAACAATCGGTGCTGCGACCGAACCCACAGCGATTGAAATCACGGCAATTGCTCCCATAAGCGACGTTGCGAGCGTTGAGGAGCTTCCCGATACCGTAGTAGGTATAACAGACAGTAACGATGTTGCTCTTACGGTAACATGGGATACAACAAATGTAGGCACGGAAGCCGGAACATATCCCGTAACAGGTACGGTAACGGTTCCCGAAGGCTATGTTCTTGCGGAGGGTGTAAGCGCGACTATTACAACCAACGTAGTTATACCCGAATCCACCGAGCCCGAACCCACAGCGGTTGAAATCACGGCGATTGCTCCCGCAGGTGACGTTGCGAGCGTTGAGGATCTTCCCGACGCTTTAGTCGGCACGACAGCCGAAGGCTATGTTGATCTTACGGTAACATGGGATACAACAAATGTAGGCACGGAAGCCGGAACATATCCCGTAACAGGTACGGTAACGGTTCCCGAAGGCTATGTTCTTGCGGAGGGTGTAAGCGCGACTGTTACAGCTAACGTAGTTATACCCGAATCCATCGAGCCCGAACCCACAGCGATTGAAATCACGGCGATCGCTCCCATAGGCGACTTTGCGAGCGTTGAGGAGCTTCCCGATACCGTAGTAGGTATAACAGACAGTAACGATGTTGCTCTTACGGTAACATGGGATACAACAAATGTAGGCACGGAAGCCGGAACATATCCCGTAACAGGTACGGTAACGGTTCCCGAAGGCTATGTTCTTGCGGAGGGTGTAAGCGCGACTGTTACAACCAATGTAGTTATACCCGAATCCACCGAGCCTGAACCCGAGCCTGAGCCTGTAGGCCCCGAAGATGTTCCCGTTGCGGGTACGGTTGAAACGGCTCCCGCTTCTACGGGCGGCACTCTCGTACTGGTTAAGTTAGCTCTTAACGGCGATTATTTGGGCGGCACGGACGCTGCGGCGGACGCTCTTACGGACGAAACCGTTTATGTATTCTTCAACTACATGAACGGAAATACTCCTATTTCCGATGTAACGCTTACAACCACAAGCGTTGCCGAGATTAAAGCCGGCACGTCGGTAGCGGGTACAACAGTAATCCCCGAGGGCACAACAAAGGTTGTATTCGGTGTGGTTCAGGGCGTTGATCCCAACAACATCATAAGCACCGAAAATCTCGGTACCGCTGTTGCGGTTCTTGACCCCATATCAATAGCTGCCGAATAATTCAACGGACTTAGCTTAATAGGTCTTCGACTCTAAATCCAAAATAAAATACGGGTCGGGGGTTTGCTTCGGCCCGTATTTGAAATTAAAAAAGAATAGAGGAAATTAAAATGAGAAATTGTAAAAAGATTGTCGCACTTCTGCTTGCGCTGGCGATGGTTGCCGTATTCGCAATCGGCTGCGGCAGCAATACCGACAAAGAAGCAAACTCTTTGGAGGAGTCTGCGGCTGACACCGAAAGCAACGCTCAGGGCAGCGAAACCTCGGAAACCTACACCATAGGTATCGTTCAGCTTCTCCAGCACGACGCTCTTGACGCCGCGACGCTCGGCTTCCAAGACGCAATTAAGGAAACACTCGGCGAGGACGCCGTAACCTTTGATTATCAGAACGCGTCCGGCGAATCTGCTAACTGCTCCACGATCGTTGACGGCTTCCTTTCCGAGGGCGTTGATCTTATTCTTGCCAATGCCACGGCTCCCCTTCAGGCAGCCGCTGCCGCGACAAGCACAATCCCCATTCTCGGAACATCCATTACGGACTATGCTACGGCTCTTGACATTGACGACTGGACAGGTACTGTCGGCACAAACATTTCCGGCACGTCCGACCTTGCTCCGCTTGACCAGCAGGCAGCCATGGTTCAGGAAATTTTCCCTGACGCTAAGACAATCGGTCTGCTCTATTGCTCCGGCGAGCCCAACTCTGTATATCAGTGTACGGTTATCGAGGGCTACCTCAAGGAAATGGGCTATGATGTACAGTGGTTCTCATTTACGGATACGAACGATGTTGCTTCCGTTACGCAGTCTGCCTGCGACGCGAGCGACGTAATCTATATTCCTACGGATAACACGGCTGCCTCAAATACCGAGGCTATCGCCAACATCGTTATCCCCGCGGGCGTTCCCGTTGTTGCGGGCGAAGAAGGCATTTGCAACGGCTGCGGCTCGGTTACGCTTTCAATCAGCTATTATGACATCGGCTACATTACCGGTCAGATGGCTTGCGAAATCCTTGTGAACGGCGCCGACATTTCCACAATGCCGATTGAGTACGCGCCCAAGGTTGTTAAGGAATTCAATGCCGCCAACTGCGAACAGATGGGCATAACCGTTCCTGACGACTATGTATCAATCAACTGACATATAAAATAAAAAAGCGGCGGAGAATGGGCTCCCGTTTTCCGTCGCTTTCATGTATCTTGAATTGGGGGAATTTTCATGAGCTTTATCATAGGTCTGCTGAATTCCATGCCCAACGCCGCGGCTCAGGGGCTGATATGGGGCGTTATGGCGATAGGAGTTTATATTACATATAAAATACTGGATTTTGCCGACCTGACGGTTGACGGCTCGTTGTGTACGGGCGGAGCGCTTTGCGTTATGCTTACGCTTAAAGGCGTTCCTGTTTGGACGGCGTTGCTATGCGCCATTGTTGCGGGCTTGCTTGCCGGACTTGTGACGGGGCTGTTTCATACCGTTTGCGGAATTCCCGCAATTCTTTCCGGCATTTTAACTCAGCTTGCATTGTATTCGGTAAATCTGCGCATAATGGGATGGGGAACCGGCAACGGGAAATCCAACCTCCCGATAAGCGTTGACAAGTATGATCTGATGGTTTCGTCGCGCTATGTGAGATTTTTGAGCATCAAGAATCCTATTTGGGTGCTTCTGATTCTGGTCGTGCTTGTAGTGCTGTTGCTGTATTGGTTTTTCGGAACAGAGCTGGGCAGCTCGCTGCGCGCTACGGGTGCAAACAGCTCAATGGCGCGCGCTCAGGGGATAAATACCAACTTCACAAAGGTTCTCGGACTTATGATTTCCAACGCGCTTGTGGCTCTGTCGGGCGCAATGCTGGCGCAATATCAGGGCTTTTCGGATATTAACATGGGCAGGGGCGCAATCGTAATCGGTCTTGCCGCGGTTATTATCGGCGAAGTCATTTTTGATAAGGTGTTCCACAGCTTCGCGTTTAAGCTGGTTGCCGCCGTTATCGGCGCGATTATATACTATATTGTTATTCAGGTTGTACTCCGAATGGGGCTTTCGACCGACGACCTGAAGCTGCTTACGGCTTTGGTTGTGGCGGTGTTCCTTGCCGTTCCGTATTGGAAGAGCAAGCTTTCCGCCAAACGCGCGGGAAGGGGGAATAAGACAAATGCTTGAAATAAAAAACATCTATAAAACCTTCAATCCCGGAACAATTAACGAAAAGCGCGCTCTGAGCAATCTTTCTTTTACGCTGAACGACGGCGATTTTGTTACGGTTATCGGCGGAAACGGCGCGGGAAAATCCACGCTCCTCAATGCGGTTGCCGGTGTGTGGCAGGTGGATAGCGGCTCGCTGCTTATCGACGGTGAGGATGTAACTACCTTGCCGGAGCATAAACGCGCCGGATATATCGGCCGCGTGTTTCAGGATCCCATGATGGGAACGGCGGCAACGATGCAAATTGAGGAAAATCTGGCTCTTGCCAAGCGGAGAGGAAACAGACGCACTTTGCGATCGGGAATCACCCGTCAGGAGCGGGAGGAATATAAAGAGCTGCTGAAAATTTTGGATTTGGGGCTGGAAACACGAATGACCTCAAAGGTCGGACTCCTTTCGGGCGGTCAGCGTCAGGCGCTTACGCTGCTTATGGCAACCTTGCAAAAGCCGAAGCTGCTTTTGCTTGATGAGCATACCGCCGCTCTCGACCCGAAAACCGCCGCCAAGGTGCTTGACCTTACGGAGCGGATTATTGAGAGAGATAAGCTTACCACAATTATGGTTACGCACAATATGTCGGACGCAATCCGCCTCGGAAATCGTTTGATTATGATGAATGAGGGCAATATTATTTTTGAGGTTGGCAACGAGGAAAAGAAAAATCTTACCGTCGCCGATCTCCTTAAGAGGTTTGAAACTACCAGCGGCGGCGCGCTGACAAACGACAGAATGCTGCTTTCAAAGTAGACGGAGGCTGTTCCCGCCGCGAAGTCCTTTTTCGGCAAAGGCGTTTTCGCTTGATAAACATCATTTTTGCTTCGGCAAAAATGATGTTTTTTGCCGAGAAAGCAAGGAAACGTTTCGGCGGGATTATGCCCGCCGAAAATCGGGCATAGCTATCCAAATTTTGCTTTGTA
>CAZICW010000026.1:0-19551 GCA_964537995.1 uncultured Oscillospiraceae bacterium | reverse complement strand
GGATTGCAGGAATCCCTCTCCCATATGTAAAGCTTCACATATAAGCAATCCGTTCCGACATCAAGCCGCTTTTCTCTCTCGTTCGCGGAAAAGTCGGTTTTATGTACCGCCGTAAGCCTGCCTTCACCGTCGTACACCGCTGTGTACACCGTCATCTCTCCGCTGCCGTAAAGACGGATAACGCCGTCCTCAATAACCGCGTTATCAAGTCTTGAGGAATGAACCGCGGAGAAGAAAACAAAGTCGGAAACCGCAAACCTCCCTCCGCCCGCTCCGTCGCCTCCGCAGACGAATATTTCGCCGAGCGAAGCTGCCGCGGGCGCGTTTGAACGGAAGGAATAATTATTTGCGAGAAGGCTTGTCGTGCCGTTTTCATCGGTAATCCACGCGCTGTAGCTCTCGCTTTCCGTGCTGCCCTCAATGCGGAGGTGATATTTTTTATTCGCCGAATAGCTTATTGCCGACGCCGCGGAATAACCGCTGCCGTTGTAGGCTTCAATAAATCCCGCCGCGGTGGTGCGGACGCTCAGATTAAGCTTGTCATACCACGCGACTTCGGCGTCGGGAGCGGCAAAGCCGATAACTCCGTCCGAAAGCTCATAGGGAACGATGTCCGCGTCAAAGGCAAATTCTCCCGAAACAGCCGTAAAGGAATGGGGAATGAATCCCTCGGAGGAATACCATAGCCGCTCTGTTTCCGAGGAGTAAAGGGTTATGTTGTCCAAAAGGACGCTCCCCCAGTATGAGGTCGAAGCCGAAACGGAATTTATCGGCGTTCGCGGAGAAATATCAACGCTGCCGCGGTATACGCTGTCGTCGGGGAAGGTCAGGGCGACTGCCGCCGTTCCGTTTTCGCAGTCGAGATCGACGTCAACAGCGGTCCATTTCTGGGCCTCGTATTCATCGGAATATGCATGAATTAAGCTTCCGTTAAGACTTAGGGCTTTATCCTCCCATGAGTATTTAAAAATCAACCCGTTCCCGATGCTTAACGAAACATCATTCCCGCCGCGGTCGGCCGTGCCGTTGTTGGAATAGTTTGACGGAACGGCAAAATCCAAATGAAGCGTTCCCTTTCCGGTGACGGCGCGTTCGCCGGATACGGTCAGCTTTGCGCTTGAGTCTCCGTTTGCGGCAAAGACAATGAAGCGTCCGTCCTTGCGCTCTATGGCGGAGCTTCTCATAACCGACGCGTGATGGGGATTGGCGGACGCGGCATAGGAATAGCGTTTCGACGAAAGCGAAAATGTTGTATCGCCGACGGCGTTTGCCGTGTCGGTTGTGCAGATATATTCGTAAGCGTGAAAATAATCGCCGTCCGCGTCAATAATGTTTGCGCTGTCGGGAGCTTTCGGCGCTTTAAGGCTTGCGCTTTCAACATATATCGGAGCGTCGTATTCGGACGGAATATATTCCGCCGTTACAATTTTCGGTCTGACGGAGCGTTCGTCGTATTCGTCATTGTCGCCGCTGAGATAAAAACCGATGTGCGGCGGCTGGTTATAGTACTCGTTTTGCCATGCCACGGACTGGCGGTATTGGGAATCATGCATTAAGGTATAGAGCCTGTTTTCCGTATAAATCGGGCTGACAAAAACGCGCAGAGCGCTCATGTCCTCGGTCACGGCAATAACCTCCTCGCGCCAATCGCCCAATATATCGGCGGTCAAGGCTACGGTGGCCTTGGTGGTGTTTATCGTTTCGGTATCATAGCAGCGGAAAATTTCGTCCATTTTTCCCGTGGCGGCGTTATATGCCGTTATTACGGGAGTGTGGTTTGCGGTTGAGTCCGCGGCGTCCAAAAGCTCGTCGTAGGTGTCGGCGTCCCAGAATATGCGGAAATTGCTGCTCTGACCCGAAAGGCTTGTTTCGGTGAAATTGCTGCCGCCGTTACTCTGATATGTACCCATGCCCCAGACCTGATAATAGCCGCCGGAGCCGACATTTGCCATAACGCCGCGTCCCGTGTCGCCCGTGCCGTCAACGTGCAAAAGCTCCTCTCCCGTTGCGGCGTTGTATACGGTCATGCCATAGGGGGAATTTTCGTGAACCGTCATATATTCAAGCCCGTCGGTGGTGGGATCGTAATTGCCGAGATGCTCAGCGTCGCCGTGACCGCGTCCCGAACACCAAAGCACGGAAAGATCGCTGTCAAGGCAAAGATTGCCGGAGACGATTTCGTCAAGCCCGTCGCCGTCAACATCTCCGACGCTTATATTATGGTTTCCCTGACCGATATAGGCTTCGTTTCCGCTGTCAAGGGTGTCAAAGCCGTATTCGAGGCTCAGACGGTTGTTTTCGTCAACTCTGAGCGCGGAAACGGCTGTTCTTCCCGTACCGTACTTGCTCTGACCGGAATATATCCCCCTCCAGAGGACAATATACGGATGCACTCCGTCAAGATAAGCGGGAACGTCAAAGTATTTTTCGCTTCTGTGGCCGTAGTTATCGCCCCAAATATAGAAATCGCCGCCCTCGCCGCGCGGAATGGGATAATATATCGTGTCGAGAGCCTTTCCGTTGCGCCCGTCAAAAATTGTATAGTATTCCGGCCCGTCGAGGACTGTTCCGTTAGAATTGCGGTAATCGGCCGTATTGTCGGCATTTTTTATTTCGTCGAGAAGCGACGCCTCCGTGACGTAACGTCCCGTACCGTCAACACTTCCGGGAGCTGTTTTTGCGGCAATTTCCGCAATGCCGTCGCAGTTATAGTCATATACGGAGAAAACCTGCTCCGTGTTGCAGCGTATGTTTACGCCGAAGTCAATCCGCCACAGAACCGTACCGTCAAGCTTGTAGGCGTCAAGTATGAGTCCTCCCGTATATCCGCCTGAACCGGCATGGCGGCGCGGAGCGTCCCAACGCTGGATAATTTCGTATTCGCCGTCGCCGTCAAGGTCGCCGACGGACGCGTCCCAAGGAGTATATTCGGCGGTCGTGGCGTCGGGCAAGGTCGCGGCGGGCGGCGGCGACAGCGGTATGTCAAAATAGTTTTCGCCGCTTTCAAAGGCTTTCACGGCTTCGCAGACCTCCCCGTCCGACGCGGCGACAGCGTATTCGTCGTCCGCCGAGCCGTCGGGGTCGATATAGTTTGTACTGTCGGATACCTCGGCGATTTTCTCACCGTTTCGGAAAACGTCGAACGAAGCGGTGTATTCCTCGGTGCCGAGCAGCCGCCATGAAAGATAGATCCCGCCGTCGGTTCGCATTGCGACAAGTCCCCTGTTCAGCTTTTCCATGTAACGCGCCGTCTCGGAGGCGAAGCTTCCCGCGTATATCCGAAGATTTCCCAGCCCCGTCGATTTGCCTTCAGTGCCGAACTTGACAAAAACGCGGATTGTGCCTATGCCGCCGTCAAATCTGTCGGAGTCCGTACTGCCCTCGAAGACGGTTTTCCAGCCGCTTTCTTTGACCTGATATATATAGCGAAGCTCCCCTCCGTCGCGAATCAGGAAAATCCGCACGGGAACATAATTGCCGCCGCAAACGGGCGTGTTTGTATACTCATCCTTGTTTTGGTCGGCGGCGGTACAGGGCATGATTCCCTCATATTTGTACTTAAACTTTAAAATTTCCTTTCCGGAGGTATTTGAGCCGTCGCCGTATAAGGTATATATATGCTCGCCGCTTTCGTCCGAGGACATGGTGACGAAGGAAATTACCGCGAAGTCGCAATTTTCCTTGCTTGTCGCGGCCGAAACATCCTCGCTTACGACCAAGTTCCCGCCGTCCGTAAAAGCGGCTGTCTTATAAAATTCCAAAAAATCAATCCCGTTATATGTGCTGAGATTCATTCCCTGCTCATATTCGGCGCTCCAGCCCCATTTTTCGCTTACGGAAGCGTTGGCGCAGCCGCTGTTCCCCGAGCCGTCGAATATGGTTTCGCAAACGCCGAAAAGCCGCTCAAGGCTGTCGGCGCCGCTCATGGCGTTTGCGGGAGCAACGGGAAAGGCGAGCATTGAAAGCACAATGCAGGCTGAAATTATTTTTTTCATTTTAATTCCTCCCAATTTTTATTTGCCGTATTTCTGTGCCGAGTCGGGCTGTGTCCGAAAAAAGCCTTAAAGGTGGTTGAGAAATAAAGCTGATCCTCGTATCCGACGCTGCGCGCGACCTGCCCTACCGACAGGTTTGATTCCTCCAGCAGCTTCGCCGCTGTTTTCATTTTAAATTCCGTTATGTACTGCTTTGGGGAAAGCCCGAGCTTTTCCTTAAACAGGCGGCACAGATAGCTGCGGTTTACACCTACATAGTCGCTTATCTCCCTGACGGTGACAGAGCCGTGGTATCGTATGGTGTGAATGTAATTGAGCGCGTATTTCACATATTCGTCAGCCATTGACACGGGACGCGGCTTTTCCGAGACAAACGACGCAAGCGCGCTCATGAGACAGCCGTACAGCTCGTAAGGATTCAGCGTGTCGGTCGCGGCAAGTCTGAGCATCGGCTTTTCCGCGGCGGGATTATTGTAAGCAACGGGATTTTCTTCCGAAAAAACGGTTGACGAAAGATAATTCATAACCGCCGCTCCGCTAAATTCCACCCACGAATACTCCCACGGGTCGTCGCCGTCCGCCTTATAGCAGGTCACTTTTCCGGGATATATCAAAAAAGCGTCCCCTGCCGAAAGGCTGTATTCCCTGCCGCCGGCACGGTAAATCCCTTTGCCGCCGTGAATATAGTGTATAAGGTGGTTCGAGCGCACAAAATCCCCTATTGAGTAATTCGGCCGGCAGTTTTCGTGACCGTACTGTATGACATTGAAATCCACGAAATCACGAAATCGGTTGACAACGGTTTTTCTCATAAGCCGCACCTCCCTGAAATCAGTATAGCCCATATGGCGGCGGTCTGTCAACACAAATGTCACATTTTCAAATATTTTGGACACAAATTCTTATACAAAACCGCCGCTCTGTGCTGTATTATTGATTTAAGGAAGGCGGCGATAAGATGGACAAACTCGGACGGGCAAAAGCAATTGCCGAAAGATACATAAGCGAAAATCCTCAGTGCCCGCTGCTGTTCAGAGCATTTTACAGCGGCGGAATACGGCGCGGCGGCGATTATCGTTACCACGCGGAGCTTAACGAACTTTTTCCGCTGGCAAAAACGGGCTGCAGGGCGTATGTGCGCTGTATTTACATTGCGGCGGAGGATGAAACCGTCGGCATGACCATAACCCTTTTCGGCCCCGCGGAGCTGAAAGTCAACGGAAGGCTTATGTTCAAATCCGACATTTTTACCGAAAGGAACAACCACATCGACAACCGCGTTGACATTCCGATGAAAAAGGGAAATAACCTGATTGAGCTTACGTTTAAAAAAACTGCCCTCGGCTTCGGCGGCATATTCGGAACATGGCTTGGTAAATGGGACTATATATTTTTCCGTCCCGACAGGCCCGACGTCGAGGGCTGTCAGTACAAACTTGAGGACGGCGATTGGCTGCCCGGACTTGAGAAGGAAAAGACAACTCTGAAGGAAGGCGAATACGCTCTTTTTTACGCCAAAACCAGGGACGGAAGTGACGTTACGATAAGAAAGGACAGCGTTGAATTTCCTCCCGACGGAGATTATGTAAACCCTGTCGGAGTACGCGGCTTCGGTTCGTGGCTGGGACTGTATCCGCTGAAAAAGGAGCATGAAATCGACCTTATTCATCCGACGGAAAATACATATTGGCGCTTTAAGTATAAGGATATGTGGCTGCGTCCGTACTACGGCTGCGGCAATTTCGGGCGATGGAGCTATCCGCTGGGAGTTACGCTTTACGGGCTGCTGCGCATAGGACAGCTTCTGGACGACGAAGGCATAATATCCTATGTAAGGGCGCATATCAATCGCTGCACGGAAACCTTTGATTACGCTCTCTGGGACAGGGATAGGCACGGCGGAGCGGCAAGCCTTCACAATTTGCTTTGCAGCATCGACAGCCTTGACGACTGCGGCTCCTTCGGCAGTCTGCTCGAAGAGGCAAAATTGTCGATTGGGGCGGAAAACACCGAAAAAATCTGTAATTACATTTCCGATTACATGGAGTACGGACAGCCGCGGCTGGAAAGCGGAGCATTTTTTCGCAAGAATCAGCTTCACAGCTTTCACAACGACACGCTGTGGCTCGACGATTTATATATGAGCGTGCCGTTTTTGAGCCGCCGCTATGCGCTGACGGGCGAAGAAAAATTTATCGACGACGCGGCAAATCAGGTTTTGAGGTATAAGGAGCTGCTGCGCATCGAAGCCTCGGGGCTTATGAGTCATGTGTTCGACTTCCGTCACGGACTGCGCACCGGCGTGCCGTGGGGACGCGGCAACGGCTGGCTGCTGTTTTCGCTTTCCGAGCTTCTGACGTTCATGCCGAAGGAGCATAAATGCCGCGCGGAGCTTGAAGCTCTGTTTGCGGAGCTTTGCAAAAGCTATGCCGAGTGTATGTCTGAGGACGGGCGGTGGCATCAGGTGCTTGACGAGCCCGATTCCTACCTCGAAACAAGCTGTACGGCAATGTTCGCCTGCGCTTTCACGCGCGGGCGGCGCATGGGACTTCTGAGCGAAGTCTTCGCGGAAAAGGCAAAAAAAGCCGTAAGCTCTATTCTGGCTCGCTGTGTTGACGAAAACGGCAATGTTTACGGAGTATGCCGAGGCTCGGAATTTTCGTTTTCCTCGGATTATTATAAAAACGAGCTGCCGCCGAAAACCAACGACACGCACGGAATCGGAATAGTGCTTCTGGCAATATATGAGGTGAGTATATGAAACTGAAGGAAATCGCGAGAATCGACATTTCAAGGGCGGGCAGATTCTGCCGTATGTGGCTGGGCGACATAAACTCGGACGGACGCATGGAAATCGTGATGTGCCAGCCCGACAGCGGCTTTGACGACCGCTATTTCCCCCACAGCGTACACTGCGCCACGGCGTTCAGTCTTTCGGGGGAGCTTCTTTGGCAGATTGGCTCTCCGGACGAAAACGCCGCTCCGAGCGGAAGCGACATCCCCGCACAGCTTTACGACATTGACCGCGACGGAAGCTTGGAACTTATCTGCGCGGCGGACGGCAGACTCTGTATATACGACGGAAAAACGGGCTTGCTGAAATTGAGCCGTCCTCTTCCCGACCCCGACGCGCACGACTGCATAATAATAGCCGATTTGGAGGGGAAGGGCTATGCGCGGAATATAATTCTCAAGAATCGCTACGAAAAGCTCTGGGCGCTGAACGGCGATTTGGACGTCCTGTGGGAATTTGAGGGCAACATCGGGCACTATCCGTGGCCCTACGATTTAAACGGTGACGGGAAAGATGAGCTTATAGCGGGCTACACAGTCCTGAACGGCAGCGGCAAGCCGCTTTGGAAAATCGACATGAAGGATCACGCCGACTGCATATGGGTCGGCGACATCAACTGCGACGGCAGGCCGGAGGTCGTTGTCGGCGGCGACGACATAACCGCCTATACCGGCGACGGGAGGCTGCTTTGGCGGTTTACGGATACCGTAGAATCCCAAAATGTGGCAATCGGGAAGCTTCGTCGCGAGCTGCCCGGGCTGGAAATCTGCGGTCTTGACAGAATTGACCGCGGGAATCCGGGGCTGGACGGGATTTTCATTGTCAGCTCCGAGGGAAAAGCCGTATATAAAGAGCGCCGCACCGTTCCCGGATGGAGCAGCATATGCACCGTAATAAACAATCTCGACGGCAAAAACGGCGACAACATCCTCGCCTACCGAAGGGGAGGACTTCCAAACGCGGTTTATGACGGGTATCTTAACACGATTTTTGAATTTCCCTTCGATGGCTACGTTATGTGGGGCGATTTGACGGGGAACGGCGCGAATCAGCTTATAGTGTACTCACAAACCGAGGCGGTAATATACTCCGCGGCAGAAATTGATTTGGATAAAAGGGCGGGAAAGCCTCTGCCGCAGCCGAAAAGGCTTTATAACAACACCCGATACTGGGGCGGAGAAAGATAAAAAAACAGAAAGGCAGGGTAAAAAAATGAAAAAAACAATACCGATTCTGCTTGCCGTTCTCGCATTGTCGATTGCCGCGTATGCCGAGGGCAGCGGCGGTCTTGCGGCGGTGAAAACCGATGAAGGAGTGTTCCTTTCGTGGAACATGACGGCGGAGGGCGCCGAATACACGGTTTACCGCGACGGAGAAGCAATTGCGGTTACGGCTCTGACAAACTATACGGACATAGGGGCGGACGGCTCCGCCGAATACAGTATTAACGGCCTTTCCCCCGTTTCCGTGTGGGAAAAACAATATCTTGAAATTCCGATTTCCGCTCCGACAACGGATTACGGCGACGCCGGCTCCCTGACGGAAACGGTTTATGTAGTTCCCGTAAGCGGCACGGAGCTGTCGCTCGGCTCGGACTGGACGCTGTTTCCCCTTGACGACGGCTCGACGGTGTTCATAAACGCGGACGGGAAGGTTCTTGACGTGAGCGCACAGTCGGTTGAAAAAGGAGGAAACGTGGGAGTTTACAGCTTCAATAACGGCGAGAATCAAAAATTCTTCATCGAAAAGGCTGAGGGCGGCTGCTATATACGCGGAAAGCAGAGCAAGCTTTATCTCAGCGTTGACGGCGACGGAGCGGTTACTATCCAGGACTTCGCGCAGGCTTCCCTGTTTTCCGTTTCGGCAGGTTCCGACGAGCCGTCGGAAAACGCGCTCAATACCGCGAAATCCGCCGCCGGAGAAATAACCTACAGCGCGAACGACGCTTCCGTCGGTGATCTCGACGGCGACGGCGAATTTGAAATCGTCTTGAAATGGGATCCGAGCGACTCGAAGGACGCTTCCCAAAACGGAAAGACCGGCAAAGTCTTTCTTGACGCTTACAAGCTTGACGGAACCCGTCTTTGGAGAATTGATTTGGGCGTAAATGTCCGCGCCGGAGCGCACGACACGCAGTTTCTTGTATACGACCTTGACGGCGACGGCTGCGCCGAGGTCGCTTTCCGTACGGCCGACGGGACGGTTGACGGCGCGGGCGGCGTCATCGGCGACCCCAATGCCGTATGGACGGACAACGGGTCGGGCAAAAACCTTGAAGGTCCCTTGTGGGTAACGGTGTTTGACGGAAAAACGGGAGCCGCGCTCGCAAGCATTCCCTTCGACCCTCAGAGCGACGAGCCGAGTACGCTGATTTTCGGCGACGATTACGGCAACCGCTCCGAGCGCTACAACGCCTGCATAGCTTATCTTGACGGCGAAAATCCATATATGGTGTTTCAGCGCGGCTACTATACGGGGCGCGCGGACAAAGGCCCCGGAAGAACCGTCATAGCGGCATACAGCTATAAAAACGGGCAGATTGAGAAGCTGTGGCGTTTTGACACCATGGACGAGGGCAATGAAAAATACATCGGTCAGGGGAATCACAATATCAGCGTCGGCGACGCGGACGGCGACGGGAAGGACGAAATCTTTACTGGCGCGCTCGCGCTTGACCATGACGGCAGCGTTATGTGGTGTTCCTTCATGGGACACGGCGACGCCATGCATCTCGGCGACTTTGACCCCGAGCATGAGGGCTTGGAGCTTTTCGCGGTTCACGAGGATAAAACCGAAGCGCAAAGCTACGGCTTTACGATTTTTGACGCGGCTTCCGGCGAAATTCTCCATGCCCGCGAAGCCGGAAAGGATACGGGGCGCGGACTTATCGCCAACGTCGGCGCGTTCGGCGGCAATTATGTTGCTTGGGCGGGCAGCGGCGCGGGAATGATAAATTCCCTCGGCGAGGATCTGAATTTATCCTTTAATTCCATGAATTTCCGCATTTACTGGGACGGCGATTTATATGACGAGCTGCTGGACGGAACCTGTATATACAAGATTACCGACGACGGCAGGCAGGAGGTTTTGCTTAACAGCGCCGACGACGGCTGCGCGTCCAACAATTCCACGAAAGCAAATCCCTGCCTTCAGGCAGACCTCATAGGCGACTGGCGCGAGGAGGTCATATGGCGAAGCGAAGACAACTCTTGTCTCAGGCTTTATACAACGACGATTCCTACGGACTTCGCTGTTATGCCGCTCATGAGCGACCATATTTACGAAATGGGTACGGTATGGCAGAACAGCAGCTACAACCAGCCTCCGCACCTCGGCTATTATCTCGGCGGCGTTGCGGAGCTTGAGATAAATTCGGAAACCGCAAAAATCAACGGCAAGGAAATTATTCTCGATGTCGCGCCGTATATCGAAAACGGGCGCGCTCTTGTTCCGCTGCGCTTTATAGGCGAAGCCTTCGGCGCAAGCGTTGAATACGGCGACGGCGCGGTGACGGTAAGAACGGCGAACAACACCGTCGCGATGAGCGTCGGCAGTACGGCGTATACAGTAAACGGAGCCGAAAAAACGGCGGATGCCGCTCCCGTAGTTGTAAACGGCAGCGCGGCGGTTCCTCTCCGCGCCGTTGCGGAGGCGCTCGGACTGAACGTCGAATGGGACGGAGAGTCGCAAAGGATTACCGTAAAAAGGGGCGGAACCAATGAAACGGAGGAAGCTGACAAGGTGAGAATTTTTATTGCGGGCGATTCAACCGCCCAATCCTATCGGGACAATATGGCTCCGCAAGCAGGCTGGGGACAGATGCTCGGTCTGTTCTTTGACGGCAGCGTTGAAATCGTCAATCGCGCCATTGCGGGCAGAAGCCTTAAAAGCTTTTACGACGAGGGGCGCTGGGCTTCCATACTGGAGGATGCTCAAAGCGGCGACTTTGTCATAATCCAGTTCGGACAGAATGACGGGGCTTGGAACAAGCCCGAACGCTACATCAGTCACGAGGATTTTGCCGTCATGCTGGAGGAGGAATATATCAAGCCGGCACTCGAAAAGGGATTGATTCCCATAATCGCGACCCGAACTCAGGGGCATTGGTTTGACGAAAGCACGGGGCTTATCGGCGAGCCGTCGGATGAGATAAGCTACGATTCCGTTTCGCGCGACGCGGCGCGAAAATACAATTTAACGCTTTTGGAAATAAACAATCTCAGCCGCGCTCTCGAAAACAAACTCGGCGAGGAAGAAAGCCGCAAGCTTCACCTTTACGCCGAGCCGCTCGAATACGAAAAATATCCCGACGGAGTTGCCGACAACACTCATTTCTCATACTTCGGAGCCTTTAAAATCGCGGAAATCGCCGCCGAGGAGCTGGAGCAGCTTGAGGATTTGAGATCGCGGAGAATCGACGGCTACGCTCAGGTTAAGACCTTTGATGGAGAGTATTCCTTCGATGTCCGCCCGTATTCGGGCATATCCGACGAGTTCAGGGTTGCCGTTTACTGTAAAAATCCTGCCGAGGTTAGCGTAAACGGAATCAAGGCGCTTGCGCGGAGCGGCGCCGAAACCGACTTTATTACAAGAGCCTTTGCCAAAGACGGAAAAATAGAAATTTCCGCGAGCGCTCCCGTCACGGTTGAGGTTTCCCCGATTTGGAAATTCGCTCCCGACGGCGGTATAGACACGGCAGAGAACGAATTTTTTGCCGACCTTCCCGACGGGATTTATGATTTCAGCTTTACAAAATCCGACAACAACCGCGGAAGCATATACATAAATTCTCTTCTCGTCGGCGCAAATGTGGATATGTACGGCACCGTCGAGGTGCCGGAGGGTACGGTTTACACCTTTGACGGCTTTGAAACGGAAAACGGCGCGTCAATTAAGGTTGACCAAAAAACCACAGCCTTAAAATCCGTCGAGGCGGCTAAATCTCCTTCGATTTTCAAGCGTAAAACGAGGATTTTTGTCGGCGGCGACTCCACTGTGTGCAACTACTATCCGATAATTCCCGATAAGGTTGAAAACGAAATCGCGGGCGGCTCCGTCCGCACCGGCTGGGCGCAGCTTCTGAGCCGTTTTGTCTCGGACGAATACGAGGTTGTCAATCTCGCGTCGAGCGGCGACTGGGCAAGAAACTGGAAGGACACAACCTTCCCGACCGTGCTGTCTCAGGGACGGGCGGGCGACATTTTGATTATCCAGTTCGGCATAAACGACCGCAACCGCGACGACAAATCCGTGCAGACAATGAAGGCCGCTCTTGAATATATGATTGAGGAATGTGATAAAAACGGCATAATTCCCATTCTTGTAAAGCCTCAGCCCTCTGTCGGCTATTCGTGGGGCAGCGCGGGTGATTTTGAATTGCCAAACGGCAACAACGGCGGCTTTTTCGACGCCGTAAAGGAGGTCGCCGACGAAACGGGCTGTGCCTATGTTGACCTCTATTCCCTTGCGGCGGAGCATTTTGCCGAAGTGGGACGGGAATATGTTTCAAAAAATTATCAGCTATGGAATTACGAAGCAGATGAAATATCGGACAAACTGCACATCTCATTTGCCGGAGCAAGGAAGCTCTGCTCCCTTTTTGCAGGCGAAGCGGAAAGGCTCGGCCTGATAGCTTCGGACGGATATTACGAGGTCACAAAAATCGTTTCCGACGTATATCTGTTTGAGAACGGTGAAAAATCACTGCTTTTCAACAATTCCGACATGGAAGCCGACGTAACGCTTACATACGCGGACGGCGCGGAAGCTGTCACCGTCGCGCCAAAGTGCGAGGTAAAAATAAATACGCCGTCGGATATGACGGCTGAGCCGTCCGCGGTCGGCGCGCAGAGAAAAGCCGCGCAAAAGGAAAAGACATACATTATAGAAAATGCCGCGACGGGGCTGAGGCTCGCCGTAACGGACGGCTCTCTTACGGCAGCGAGCGCGGACGGGGAAAACTCCGCGTTCCTTTGGAACCTCAATCTTTCGGGCGGAGCTTATATTTTAAAAAACAGCGAAACAAAAAAGGTCGTTGACGTTCCCGCCATGTCAACCGAAGCCGGCACAGGTCTGATAGTTTATTCGGCAAATTACGGAGACAACCAGAAATGGCTTGCCGAAACGGACGAAAACGGCTGTGTCACCTTCACCTCCGAGAGCTCGGGGCTGTGCATGGAATGCCGCGGCGGCGCGGTCGTTCAAAACAATCCCGACAATTCGGACAATCAAAAATGGCGGCTGATTGAGGTTACGGAAGATGAGACTTGACGGACTTTCCGGCGGAGAATATATCGTTAAGCTCCGTTTGGAAGCGCGGAGCGACACGCTTGCGACGGCTTATGCCAATCACCGTCGGTTTCTTTTGCGGAAGCTTCCGCTTAAAAAGGGCGAACGCTTTTCGGGCAGCTTTGCCGTGGCGATAAAGGACGCCGATTTTCAAAAGCAGCCGGCCTACCGCGACACGTCGGCGGAAATTTCCGTCTTCGGCGACTGCGAATATACCGCCGAAATCCGGAAAACTCAATTGCCCGTAATATTCTGTCTCGGCGATTCGACAGTCTGCGATCAAGTATATTACGGCGGAAGCGAGCTTGAACGGTGCTGCGGCTGGGGACAGACGCTCGGACTGTTTTTGAGGGATAGCTTCGCCGTCAGCAACCATGCCGAGCAGGGGACAAATACCGCCGATTGCCTGAGTTTGCATATAAAGCCGGTTCTGAGGCAGCTTAAGCAGGGCGACAAGGTGCTTGTGCAATTCGGCCACAACGACCAAAAGCAGCCGTTCTTGAAGCCATACGGCGGCTACAGGGACAATTTGCTTAAAATCGCGGTCGAGGTGACGCGGCGCGGAGGCGAATGTATTCTCTGCACGCCGATAAACCGTTTGATTTTCATAAACGGCGCTCTGAATACCTATCTTGATGACTATGCCGCGGCGGTAAAAAGCGTCGCGGCCGAAACGGGACTGAAATGCATTGACCTTCACTCCTTCACAAGCGAGGTCTATATAAAATCGGGAGACTCCGCAAAGCGTCTTTTTTACCTCGGCAAGGACGGACTCGACAGAACACACCCGAACGACAACGGCGGCACGCTTATCGGAGAATATGTATCGCGCACGCTTTTAAGCGCGCCGGATTTTTCATAAATATTTCCATATAAATAACCGCTTGACGCGCAATGCGCCGAGCGGTTATTTTTTCGTTTCGCGCCGCTTTTACAGCCCCTGCGGGTTTATCGCGGAATCAATCAGCTCTCGAAGGGCGGCTTCAAAACGGAGGTCATCTTCCCTTGTGCGTTTTTTCGGCCCGCCGATATGATTTTTACCGCTTGCGCGTTTTGCAGTTTTTACTATATAACGGCTCGCAAGCAAGCTGTCGATATTTTTATCGGTATAAACAAGTCCGCTTTGATGAATCGGCTTCGCCCCGCGTCCGAGCGCCATTGCCGCCAAGCCGTAATCCTGTGTGACGACAATATCTCCCTTTGAGCAGCGGTTCACCAGCTCAAAGTCCACGGCGTCATTTCCCGCTCCCACCACCGAAATTTCGCTGTAGTCGCTGTTAAGTATATGATTTGTGTCGCACAGCAAGACAACCGGAATATTTTTCTCCTTTGCGACCCGTTCCGCGATTTTTACTACGGGGCAAGCGTCGGCGTCAACATAAACCTTCATATATATCGTTCCTCTGTCATTCCTCAATAAATTTACAGCTTATATCCGATTTCAGGGCGACGGCTTCGACAGCGCTTCCTTCGCGGCAATATATTGTAAGTCCGCCGTGACCGCTGAAAGCGTCGTCGGCGCAGCTCCCGCCGACGGAATATACGGAAGCGCTGACAAGCGCGGGGCAGTCGGCAAATGCCCCTTCGCCTATTTCACAGCTATTCTCCAGTATTACCTCGCGCAGATTTGTGCAGGCATAAAAGGCATGATATTCGATTTTTGTCTCACCTTCAATTATCAACTTGCTGAAATCGGTCTTACCCGCTACGGCTTCGGCTTCAATTACCGTATACTTTGCCGGAACCGTCATAACTCCGTCAACAATTTCCAAATTTTCGGCGCGCACGAAATTAAGTACGTTTGACGGCGTTGCCTGAAGCGCGAAAAATATCGCAAACGCGGCAATTATTGCCGCTACAGCGACGGCAGCCGTAATTTTTTTCTTCATTGTATCTCCCTCCCGATGAGGATTTTCTTTATCAAGTATAGAACATTTTTTTAATATTGTCAAGCCGTACATATTATCCGCGGCTTCATCAAATATTCCAAAAATGTTACAAATTTTTAAATCGGCTTACGGTGATATGCAGAATTTGGCAAAATATTTGGCTCAAAAAGCGGTATACGTTAAAAATATTTAATGAATTATGCTTTTGGGCTGAATTTTTTAAACAAATTGTTAAAACTTATTAAAAAAGTTTGACAAATTCATTTCAATGATGTAAAATAGTCCGTGTAACAAATTTGTAATATAATTATCGGAGGTTCATTCATGAAGAAAATATTAGGTCTGACAATAATCGCGCTCGCGCTTTTCGCGCTGCCGGCGTTCGGAGAAGGCTTTTCCGAGGGTTCGGTTAACTGCGATGTGCTGAACGTCCGCGCCGAAGCGAGCGATACGTCGGAGATTGTAACGCAGATTCCCTACGGAACCCGCCTCACGCTTGTCTACTGCAACGGACTGAACTGGTACTGTGTGGAGCTTTCCGACGGCACGACGGGCTTTTGCTATGCGGACTACATAACTCTTGCCGGCTCCGAGACAGGGCCGGAATCGGCGGATAAAATTATCAGCTTCGCAAAGGAGCAGCTTGGCAAGCCCTACTCATACGGAGCATCGGGCCCCAACGCTTTTGATTGCAGCGGATTTACGTCCTATGTTTACGCGGCAAACGGAATTTCGCTTCCCAGAACAAGTCTGTCGCAATCGACGGTCGGAACAACCGTATCCAAAAGCGAGCTTATGCCGGGAGATTTGGTGTTCTTTGCCACAGGCGCAAGCGGCAAGGTCAGCCACGTCGGAATTTATATCGGCGACGGAAATATCATTCACGCGGCAACAGGTCAAGGGAAAATTTCCATAAACAGCCTTTCTCAGAGCTATTATGCCTCCCGTTATCTTTGGGCAAAGAGAGTTTTCTGAAAATAATGTAAAAAATTTTCTTCAAAGGTCTTGACTTTTGGAAAAGTTAGTATAAAATATTAGTATGTATGTTTGTACTTTTGTTAAGGAAGCCGAGCCGCGTCAATCGGAGGAATATAATGAGAGTAATTTCCGGCTCCGCAAGGGGAAGCAAGCTTGTTTCTCCCGAGGGCATGAATACCCGTCCCACTCTTGACAGGGTGAAGGAAGCGCTTTTCAATATGCTTGCTCCGTATATATCCGCCGCGGCGGCGCTTGACGCCTTTGCGGGCAGCGGAGCTTTGGGAATTGAAGCTCTCAGTCGGGGAGCGGAAAGCGCTGTTTTTGTGGATTCCGCCGCCGCCGCGGAAACGGCGGTGCGCCGCAACCTCGAAAAAACACGGCTTGCGGGCAGAGCCTCGATTGTGAGGGGCGACACGCTCGGTTATCTCAACAGCTGCGGCAAAATCTTTTCTCTTATACTGCTTGACCCTCCATACGGAGGCGGGCTTTACGAGGCCGTGCTGAAGCTGATTGCCGAAAAAAATCTCCTTTCCGCGGGCGGCGTAATTGCCGCCGAATGGGACGAGGACATACACGTTCCCGATTTTCCGCCGTGCTTTGAGCGGTTTCGGGACAAAAAATACGGCAGAGTTCACATAACTCTTCTGCGGAAGCCGACAGAATTGAAGCAAGAAAGGAGCTGAGCCGTATGTCAATGAAAATTGCGGTAATTCCGGGCAGCTTCGACCCTGTTACCAACGGACATCTTGATATAATTCGGCGGACGTCCTCCCTGTTTGACAAGGTTTACGTCGGGATTTTGAAAAACAATTCAAAAAAGCCGCTTTTTACCGTCGAGGAAAGAATTGACCTTATAAAACGTGTCACCGCCGATATTCCGAACATTGAGGTCGAGGGCTTTGAGGGGCTGCTGGTGGATTACGCCAAAAGCAGGGGCGCAAGGTTTATCGTAAAAGGACTTCGCGCAGTCAGCGACTTTGAGTATGAATTTCAGATGGCGTTGACGAATAAAACCGTAAATTCTGAAATAGAAACGTTTTTCATCGCCACAAGCTGCGCCTACTCATACCTCAGCTCGAGTATAGTCAAAGAAGTCGCCGGCTATGGAGGCGACATCTCGGAGTTTGTTCCGAAGGAAATTGAGAACGATATTAAAGATAAAATAGGAGGTCAACATTATGGAAATTTTAAAGATGATTGATATGCTGGAGGACAAAATAGACCACGCAAGAACAATCCCGCTTCTGAATCGGATTCTCATCGATAAGGAAGAACTTTTCAAGTGCATTGACGACATTCGTATGAAGCTTCCGGAGGATCTCAAGCAGGCGCGTATGGTTAAGGATGACCGCAAGCGTATCATTTCCGACGCCGAATCGGAGGCGGAAAGAATCGTCGCCGAAGCCAAAGAAAAGGCAGCCGCCATGGTTCAGGAGCATGAAATCACAAAGGCCGCCGTTGAGCAGTCGGGTCAGATTATTGACGAAGCCGCCAGAAAAGCGCGGGATCTTCGCGCGGGCGCACAGAATTACGTCACCTCCCTGCTTTCACAGACCGAGGAAAAAATTGCGCGTTCACAGGAAATTGTACACAGCGCCCTTTCCGAAATGCGTTCTCAGGTATCGGCAGGTCAGATTTCGGACAACAACGAAGACTAATATCATATTTTCATCAGAGGTGCAACCATGTCAGGACATTCCAAATGGAATAATATAAAAAACAAGAAAGAAAAATCCGACGCTCAGCGCGCTAAAATTTTTACCAAGATAGGGCGCGAATTGGCGGTTATTGTGCGTCAGGGCGGTCCCAATCCGGACAGCAACGGGAAGCTGCGCGACGCTATCGCGAAGGCAAGGGCGAACAATATGCCCAATGAAAACATAAACCGCTGCATTGCCAAGGCCGCGGGCGAAGGCGGCGGCGCGGACTATGAAGAAATAACCTATGAGGGCTACGGCCCGAGCGGAGTTGCGCTGATTGTCGAGACTCTGACAAACAACCGCAACCGCACCGCGGGCGATATGCGTCATTACTTTGACAAATACGGCGGAAACCTCGGCACGAACGGCTGCGTAAGCTATATGTTCGACCAAAAGGGAGTTATTGTTATTGACAATTCCGAGGAAGAACTTGACGAGGACGCTGTTATGCTGGACGCTCTCGATTGCGGAGCGGAGGATTTCAGCGCCGAGGACAATCTGTTTGAGATACTTACAGACCCCGATTCTTTCTCCTCCGTAAGAGAAGCTCTCGAAGCGAAAGGCTATGTTTTTGCACAGGCGGAAATCAGCATGGTTCCCCAGACAATGGTTACGCTTTCCGACGAAGAAGACATAAAGAACATGAACAAGCTCATAGAAATGCTTGAGGACAACGACGACGTTCAGAATGTTTATCACAACTGGGACGAATAAATACGAATTAAAATCTCCTCCTTGTAATATTATCATTACAAAGGGGGATTTTATTTTGTTTTGGAAAGCTTCTTCGGTTTTGATTTTTATTCTTATATTTTCCGCCTCCGCCGTTTTTTCATCCGCGCCCGAATATGACGCGAAAGCCGTCGTGCTTATGGACAGCGCAAGCGGAAGCGTGCTTTACGGGGAGAACGCCGACGAGCCTCTCCCGCCCGCCAGCGTAACGAAAATAATGACGATGCTGCTTATCATGGAGGCCATAGACCGCGGAGAAATTGCCTACGACACCGTTGTCACGGCAAGCGAACGCGCGAAAAGCATGGGCGGAAGCACCGTATTTCTCGACGCGGGCGAGCAAATGACCGTTGACGACCTGCTCAAGGGCATAGCGGTCGCGTCGGGCAATGACGCCTGCGTCGCAATGGCGGAACATCTCGCGGGCAGCGTAGAAGCGTTTGTGGATAAAATGAACGCCCGCGCGGCGGAGCTTGGTATGTCGAACACCCATTTTGTCAACTGCAACGGACTTGACGCCGAGGGACATTACTGCTCGGCTATGGACATCGCGATCATGAGCCGCGAGCTTATGAAGCACAGCGGCATTTTCCGCTACACCACAATATGGATGGATTCCCTGCGCGGCGGCGCTTTTCAGCTTGTCAACACAAACAGGCTCGTCCGCTTCTACGACGGCGCGACGGGGCTTAAAACCGGCTCGACAAACAACGCGCTCTGCTGCATAAGCGCAACGGCAAAGCGCGACGGTATGCATCTCATCGCCGTCGTAATGGGCAGTCCCGATTCAAAGGCGCGCTTCGCCGCCGCAAGCAGGCTTCTCGATTACGGCTTCGCGAATTTTGCCTCGGCGGAGCTTGGAGAAAAGGATAAGATCGTTTGCAGGGCAAAGGTCGGCAAGGGCGTCAAGGACGAAATCGAGCTTGCCGCGTCCGACACCGTTTCAGTGCTTCTTCCCAAGGCGGAAATTGAAAATTTGGAAATCGTAACCGAGCTTGAACCGCTTACGGCTCCCGTGGAAAAGGGCGCGGCCGCAGGCGAAATACGCGCCGTGCTTAACGGCGAAACGCTTGCGCGCTGCTCCCTGACCGCCGCCGAAGCCGCGGCGCGCCGAGGCGCGTTTTCCTATTTCCGTCTGCTGCTTAAGGCTTATATGACGCTTTCGTGACGTTATC
>CAZICW010000025.1:15604-20013 GCA_964537995.1 uncultured Oscillospiraceae bacterium | reverse complement strand
CTGCTTGTAAGGCAGATGCTCTCCCAGCTGAGCTAAACTCCCAAAATCCTGCGACCGCATTATTATAACATTTGCCGCCGCTTTTGTCAATAGCTTTTTTAAAAATTTTTCCTCCCGCGGCCGCGGCGCACGGAAGGGGCGAACCTTGTCCGCCTCTTCCGCAAAAGCGGCTCCGCTTATTCCCCGTCCTTTTTGAACACTCCCGTTTTATCCAGCAGACAGGCGAACAGCAGTCCGCCGACGCCGCAGGAAACTATCTGCCCCGCCGCGACATATATCATGGACAGCCATACGGGAATTTCGGGGGAATAGAGGAACGGAATATAGCTGCCGACGACAATGCCGTTGAGCAAAATAGGGGAAAGCGCGGCAAGAATACGCCTCTCGCGCAGCATATATGTACCAACCGCGGCAACAAGCGTCGTCAGAGAGCCGAGTATAATGTCCAACAGCATCGCCCCGCCGAAGATGTTTCCCAAAAGGCAGCCGACAAACAGCCCCGGTATCGCGGCAGGCGTAAACACGGGCAAAATTGTGAGAATTTCGCTGACCCTGCATTGCATACTTCCGAAGCTTATAGGCTGAAAGACAAATGTAAGGACAACATAGATTGCGGCGATCATCGCCGCCTGAGCAACGGTTTTTGCGCCAAGCTTTTTTTTCATGGATTATTTCCTCCCAAAAAATAAAATATAATAAAAAGCGGGCCGCGACCCGCTTTAATCGCGCGGGACGGTTTGCCCCGCGTCAATTCCGTAGTTTTGTTTAAGGACAGGATGGTCACGAACTGTCCGCCGGCGCTTCGCCGAGCTGTTCACTTTACTGCGCCGCCATATAAAGACCGCGCAGACAAATCATCAGAAGAATATATGTTCAATCAAAATTTTCAGCCCTATGGCGCAAAGGACAAGTCCGCCGACAAGCTCCGCCTTGTCCCCGAAGCGCCCTCCGATTTTCTTTCCCGCGATTCCGCCCAGGAAGCTGAAAAGGAAGGCAACCGCGCCGATTATCGAACACGAAAGCCACATATTGATGTCGGGCAGAAGCGAAAAGCTTATTCCGACGGCAAGCGCGTCAATGCTCGTCGCGACGGCCTGAACCGTCAAAACCCTTGCGTTAAGGGCTTCCGCCGCCGTTTTCTGCCCTTTTATTTTCTCGTCTCCGGAAAAGCTTTCCCGAATCATGTTCCCGCCGATAAGTATAAGCAGCCCAAAGGCTATCCAATGGTCAAACGCCTCTATGTAACGGCGGAAGCCGCTTCCGAGCATATAGCCTATCAGCGGCATTACAAACTGGAAAGCCCCGAAATATACTCCCAATTTGACGGCATGGCGTTTTTTGAAATCGGAAACGACAATTCCGTTTGTGATAGATACCGCAAACGCGTCCATCGCAAGAGAAACCGCTGTCAGAAAAATGACAATCAGGTTCATGACTTCACCTTATTTAATCAAAATTTTCAGGAACGACTTCTTGCCCTTTTTGGCAATCAGCCTGTTTTCCGCAAAATCGTCCGCCGTTATGACGAGATTTATATCCGTAACCTTTTTATCGTTTATGCTGAGTCCGTTCTGCTGAATAAGGCGGCGTCCCTCGCCCTTTGAGGGGATAAAGCCCGTTTTTGTCAGCAAATCAAGCACCGCCATTCCCTCGCCAAGCTCCTCGGCGGAAATTTCCGCGGCGGGCATATTCGCGTCGTCGCCCACGCCGCCGAACACAGCCTTTGCCGCGGCCTCAACCTTGTTCGCTTCCTCCTCGCCGTGAATGAGCTTTGTCACCTCGCGGGCAAGGCGCGCCTTCACCTCGTTGAGAGCGCTGCCCTCCAGCTTTTCGTATTCGCGAATTTCATCCATCGGCACAAAGGTGAGCAGCTTCAGGCATTTGCACACGTCCGCGTCGTCCACGTTTCTCCAGTACTGATAAAAATCGTAGGGAGAGGTTTTCGCGGGATCGAGCCACACGGCTCCCTTGGCGGTTTTGCCCATTTTTTTGCCTTCGCTGTTGGTCAGCAGCGCGAAGGTCATGCCGTAAACCTGTCTTTTATCCTTGCGGCGGTTCAGATCGATTCCGCCGAGAATGTTGCTCCACTGGTCATCGCCGCCGAACTGCATTTTGCAGTCGTAATTGCGGGCAAGCATAAGGAAATCGTAGCTCTGCATGAGCATATAGTTAAATTCAAGGAAGCTCAGCCCCTTTTCAAGCCGCTGCTTGAAGCATTCCGCCGTCAGCATCTGGTTCACCGAAAAGCATGAGCCTATGTCGCGGATAAAGTCCACATAATTCAGACCGAGCAGCCAGTCGGCGTTGTTTACCATTATCGCCTTTCCTTCTCCGAAATCAAGCATGGCGGAAAGCTGTCTCTTAAAGCAGTCGCCGTTATGCTTTATTGTTTCGGCGGTCATCATCGGACGCATATCGGCTCGTCCCGTCGGGTCGCCTATATGAGCCGTGCCTCCGCCGATAAGGGCAATGGGTCTGTGCCCGAAATTCTGCATATGCCGCATAACCACCATTTGCAGGAAGTGACCGACGTGCAGACTGTCCGCCGTAGGGTCGAAGCCTATATAGAAGGATACCTTCTCCTTTCCCAGCAGCTCACGGATTTCGTCCTCGTGAGTCGTCTGCGCAATAAGACCGCGTTCCTTCAGAACGTCGAAAACGTTTTCCATTCCGCAACAATCCTTTCGTCGATATTTCCCTGTCGGTCTGTTTTTACGGGTAATTCATATTTTAACACATATACACCGAAAATGCAAGCCCTATTTTCCCCGAATTTTTTCCGCCGCCGCCGCATATGTATTAAGGAGGCTCAAAGGAGTGAAGCGGCATGGATTCTTACGGCAATCTTATTCTCGAAAACAGGGAAAAGCTCTGCGTATCGGGCGTAAGCGACGTTGAAAGCTTTGATGAAAGACGGATTGTTCTCCGCGTGGGAGACAGCCGGCTTGAAATAGACGGCAGCGGACTTAAAATAAGCAGCGTAAACGTGGAAAGCGGCGAAGCGGTGATTGTCGGAACGGTAAACGGCTGCGCTTATACGGCCGCGGCGGGCCGCTCGCTTTGGAGGAAGCTTGCGAAATGACGGTTTCATCGCTGCACCAGCTCGGTTTTTTCTGTTTGAGCATAGCCGCGGGAGCCGCCGTCGGCGTTCTGTACGGGCTGCTCACCGCCGCAAGGGAGGCGCTCGGCTCCGCTCTCGCGGCGGCGCTTACCGACCTGATTTTCTGGACGGCGGCGGGAGGCGCGCTTATATATATGAGCCTGCGCTTCAACGACGGCGGCATAAGAGCATACCAAATTTTCGGAGTTATGAGCGGATGCTTTGCGCAATATCTGCTTTTCGGGAAAATAACGCTTGGGATAGCGCGGAAAATTGTGCGGCTGGCGGCAATTATTCTGTTTCCGATTATATTTCTGCTGCGCGGAGGAGTGCTGTTTATCGGAATGGTATACGAAAAAGCGCGCATGGCTGTCATAAAAATCGGACAAACCGCAAACAGGCTCTCGGCACGCGGCAAAAGCCGCAAAAAAATGCGAAAAAAATACAAAAAATTACTTTAAAACCCTTTACAAACCAAAAAATTTATTATATACTTATCAGTATGACATCGGTCGTTCACGGACCGTCGACGGAGGAGGGATACCCTGTGACGTTTTTCGGAAGAAATGTGAAAAGAAAAGATATGCCGAGGCTTGTTGTGTTTTTCTGCGCCGGCGTCGTTGCCGTGATTTTCCTTTTCGCCTTGCTTTCCACGCTCTACGGTATCCACGGTGTACGGGGCGAAATCAGCGATTGCAATGACGCCATCGCGCAAAAAGAGAGCGAGCTTAAGCAGCTTGAACAAAAAAAGGAATATTACGAAAGCGACGAGTTTCTCGAGGATGCGGTGCGCTCCGGCGGCTACGTTGACGACGACGAGGTTGTTTTTGTTATTACCGATTGAGCTGTCGGCGCTTTATTTTCAACATTTTGAAAGGGGTTCATAATTTTATGGCTCTGGAGATTGGGAGTATTATTGAGGGGAAGGTTTCGGGAATCACAAACTTCGGCGCGTTTGTCGATCTTCCCGGGAAAAAGACAGGGCTGGTGCATATTTCCGAAATTGCGAGGGACTATGTCAAGGATATACACGAGCATCTGACCGTCGGACAGGCGGTTAAGGTAAAGGTGCTTTCGGTTGAGCCGAACGGCAAAATCAGTCTGTCAATAAAAAAGGCGCTTGCGCCAAAGCCGAAAAACGAGCCGTTCAGCGGGCGTCCCGTCGAGGTGGATTTTTCCTCGGAGCAGTCTGTCGGGCTTTCGTTTGAAGACAAAATGGCGAAATTCAAGCAATCGAGCGACGAGAGAATGCTCGATATAAAGCGGAACGTCGAATCCAAGCGCGGCAGCCGCAGAAAATAAAGCCGCA
>CAZICW010000025.1:0-15504 GCA_964537995.1 uncultured Oscillospiraceae bacterium | reverse complement strand
GATATAAAGCGGAACGTCGAATCCAAGCGCGGCAGCCGCAGAAAATAAAGCCGCACCGAAAGCCGCAGAACAATCGCAAATTACAATGGGTGAAAATCCGCGGATTTTCACCCATATTATTATTTTATTATCCGTTATCCGCAGATTTTTCCCGCCCGATTTATTTTCTCAAAATCGCGACGGTCATCTTCACGAACATTTCCTTCGTGAGCGGAAATTTCGCAAGCAGCTCTGTGCAGGGACGGAGGGATATTTCCTTGTAATAATCCACCTTGAACGGGGATTGGGATAAAATCCCGTTAAAGCGCTTTATTGTCATATGGTTGATATACGAAATCGTGTCGCCTCCGTCGGGAGTTTTTGAAAAGCGGAACGCTATGCGGCTGTCGCGGTCGGGGACGTCCTTAATCAAAATCTTGTAGGCGTCAATCATTGTCTGTTCGCTGAAAAACATATGAACCCACGGAATACCTATAGCGTCGCTGAGATGAGCGCCGTATGGGTGGTAATACGGACAGAAATTGACAAAAAGACGGCCGTCGGGCTTAAGGATACGCCGGCACTCGTCAAGTACCTTTTCCGGCTCGGAAACGTGTTCCATGCTGTCGTTCATGATGATTGTGTCAAAAAAATCATCGGGGAAATCCGTCTCCGCGGCGTCGCAAAGATGGAACTCGAACCTGTCTCCAAGGCCCTTTTCCTCCGCCAAGGCGGCGGATTGGGCGGCATATGCCTCCACAATGTCAACGCCGTATACCTTTTCGGCTCCGAGAGAAGCGTAGTAGAGCGACTTTCCCGCGGCGCCGCAGCCTATGTCAAGCACAAGCTTGTCCTTGAACATTTCCTCGGGCGAAACGACGGCATTGTAGTATTTAATTGTGTCCGCTCCCTTCATAAACTGCCACTGCGCATAGGTCATCTTGCCTTCGTTTTGGAGGTTGAAGGGGTGGACGGGAAGCGGAAAAAGCTTGTTTACGGCGAGCAAAATCGAAACCGGCAAACTCATAAATATGCTCCTTTAAGGAAAAATACGGCAACCGCCGCTCCAGTCAGCGCAAGAAAGCCTCGGAGCGGGCGAATATTCGCGAAAACCAAATATGCCGAACGAACGCGGCCGAAGCCCGCGCGAAACGGGCAAATGCCCGTGGTGCATCCGATGTGACTTGAACACACGGCCTTCAGAGTCGGAGTCTGACGCTCTATCCAACTGAGCTACGGATGCATATCATTTTTCTATTATATCATCATAAAATCTTAAAGTCAATAGGAAACCGCCCGCTTTTGAAAAATTTCTGCCGCAACGGTAAATCTTTGTTAAAACTGTATACAAATCGCGCAAAATATTGTGGAAAATTCGGGGGTGCATTTGAGGCTGTTTTATAGTATAATAAATATATTAGAGATTAGTCGCGGGCGATTATTCGCAGCCACTAAGATAGGAGGAAGAAGAAAATGAATATATTCAGCGCGGAAAACATAAGAAACGTGTGCGTGCTGGGTCACGGAGGAAGCGGTAAGACCAGTCTCGTCGAGGCGCTTCTCAGCAAGGCGGGCGTAAGCGATCGCTTCGGAAAGATTTCCGACGGCACAACCGTTTCCGACTATGACGCGGAGGAAATTAAAAGAAAAATTTCAATCAATCTCACGATTGAGCCGTATGAATGGAAGACCGTCAAAATCGGTCTTACAAAAGTAAACCTCATTGATACGCCCGGATATTTCGACTTCGTCGGCGACGCAATATGCGGCGTGCGCGTATGCGGCAGCGCCCTTATCGTGGTAAACGCGAAAAACGGCGTTCAGGTCGGCACGGAGCAGGCATACGAAATGGCAAGCGGCAAGGGAATGGCAAAAATGTTCTTCGTCAGCAATATGGACGACGAATATGCCGATTTTGCCAAGGTTGTTTCCCAGCTCAAAGAAAAATTCGGAAAGAGCGTCGCGCCGTTCAGAATCCCGATTAAGGACGGCAAGACGATAAAGGGCTATGTCAATGTTGTAAGCGGCAGAGCCTATACGATAAACAACGACGTTGAAACGGAAATTCCGATTCCCGACGCCATGATGGACGAATATAACGAATACCATGAATTTTTGCTGGAGGCGGTCGCCGAAAGCAGCGAGGAAATGCTGGAGCGCTACCTTGACGGCGATACGATAACCGACGACGAAATGCGCTCCGTGCTCAAGGAAGCGGTTCGCGCCGGTGTTGTCGCGCCCGTGTACGGCGGCTTTTCCACAGGCACAACCTTCGCGGTGCGCTCGCTCATGGACGCGATATTGAAATATCTTCCGACGCCCCTGCAGTGTCCGCCGGAATTGGCGGAGCGCGACGGCGAGCCCGTGGAGCTTACGGGGCAGAACACCAGTCCGCTTGCCGCGTTGGTGTTCAAAACAATCGCCGACCCGTATGTCGGCAAAATGTCGATATTCCGCGTATACAGCGGCGTTATTCGTCCCGATACGACAGTATACAATTCCGTAAAGGGCTGTCAGGAAAGAATAGGCAAAATTTATATGCTTCGCGGAAAGAAGCAAATTGAGGTTTCGGAGCTTCGCGCGGGCGATATAGGCGCGGTTACGAAGCTGGCCGAGACGCAGACGGGCGACACGCTTTGCGCGCAGGGGGCGAATATTGTCCTGAGCGGCATTTCTTTGCCGAAGCCCAACCTTTCGATGGCTATCGTGCCGAAGAGCAAGGGCGACGAAGAGAAGATAAATTCCGGTCTTTCCCGTCTCAGCGAGGAGGATCCGACCTTTACAGTCGAGAGCAACAACGAAACCAAGGAAACCATAATCAGCGGTTTGGGGGATTTGCATCTTGAGGTTATCTGCTCAAAGCTGCAAAGCAAGTTCGGCGTGGGCGTTACGCTTGCTCCTCCGACGATACCCTACCGCGAAACCATACGCAAAACCGTCAAGGTTCAGGGACGCCACAAGAAGCAGAGCGGCGGTCACGGACAGTTCGGCGATGTGTGGATTGAATTTTCCCCGCATGACGGCGACGATTTGATATTTGAAGAAAACGTGTTCGGCGGCGCGGTACCCAAAAACTATTTCCCCGCCGTTGAAAAAGGGCTTCGCGACTGTATACAGAAGGGCGTGCTCGCCGGCTATCCCGTTGTCGGACTGAAGGCAGTGCTGACGGACGGAAGCTACCATCCCGTAGATTCAAGCGAAATGGCGTTCAAAATGGCGGCGACGATTGCCTATAAGGAAGGGCTTCCGAAGGCGAATCCGGTTCTGCTGGAGCCTGTGGGCAGGCTTGAGGTCACAATTCCCGAAGGGCAAATGGGCGACATAACGGGCGACATAAACAAGCGCCGCGGAAGAATTTTGGATATGTCGCCGATAGGCGGCGGAAAGGGCAAGGTTACCGCCGAGGTTCCCGTTGCCGAGATGAGCCGCTATTCCTCCGATTTGCGTTCCATGACTCAGGGGCGCGGAAGCTTCCAGTTTGAGTTCGTTCGCTATGAAGAGGCTCCCGCGAATATCGCTCAAAAGGTTATCCAAGACAGAAAATAATTCCGAGACAATAAAGGGCGTGAATCCGCGGATTCGCGCCCCCTTCTTTTCGCGCCGTCTCCTTGACACATGAAACAATATGTGATAAAATGTTGAAAAAAGGAGGAATCGGCATGAAAAAATCTTTTCGCGCAATAATCTCGATTGTGGTTTTGGCGGCGGCGCTGCTGCTCGGCGTTGCTCTCGGTTCGAGATTTCTCGGCTCGTATGAGCGGGAGGTTTCGAGCGAAAGCACCTCAACAAAGCTCGGATTTGAGGATCTCGGCGAGCTTGTGACTCAGGGCGCCTACTGCACGGAGGTGAACGTCACCGAATCGAACGGTGAGCTTTTCGGAGTAAAGCTGCCCTTCTCGCAGAGCAAATATATATACAGCTATGACATAGAGGTCAAGGCAGGCATTGATTTCGGGGAAGTCGAGATCGCCGCGCTTGGCACGGACGAGGTTAGCGGAAAAACCGAAATTGAGGTTCGGCTGCCGGAAGCCAAGGTGCTGAGCTGTGAGCTGAAAATGGATTCGTTCAAGGTA
Source organism: uncultured Oscillospiraceae bacterium (assembly GCA_964537995.1). GTDB lineage: Bacteria > Bacillota > Clostridia > UMGS1883 > UMGS1883 > JAFLUQ01. The sequence goes on along the minus strand of CAZICW010000025.1, from coordinate 11,452 downwards.
TATTTCGAAAAAGCGAGCATTTTTAACCCGATTACGCTTGAGGAAAACAATGACGCAATGTCGCAGCTGAAAAAAACAGCGGAGGAAACCGCCGTCGCCAACGGGCTGCTGGATAATGCCCTCAGCAACGCGGAGGTAATATTGAAGGGCTTTTTGGACAAGTCGTATGACCCTGCCCTGTATGACATTATTTTTACGGTTAAATAAACGGCTCCGAAGCGAGAAAAGGGCGCGGATTCGCGAATCCGCGCCCCCTTCTCGCCGATTTGTCAGCGCAGCGCATAAAGACACAGCAGCGCCGCCCCCGCCGCAAGAAGCAAAAGCGTCACGGCGAAGGCTCCGGCGTTTCCGTTTCTGAGATTGTACACTCCGAACGAAAAAGCTCTCGCCGAAACAAAAATATACGCCGCCGCCGCAAAATATATAAGAATCATTTTCGTCCCCCCGTTTCCGCTCAGTGTTTCAGCTCGCCGAAGTCCAAAATTTTCACGTTTACCGCCGCGTTTATAACGGCGGTTTTGTATTTTTCCTTCCAGTTGTAGCTTTTCCATTGCTCGTAGGTAAGAAAGTTCCTCTTTGCCCTTTCGCCGATATTCATAATGTCCGACCCGAATTCGTCACGGGTGCGGGCAAAAAGCTCATTCAGCCTTTTGCTGAGACAGCCGTTCAGATATTCCGAAAACCTCTCGCAGTCGTCTTCACTGTCAAAAATTCCGCCGACGCCGCTGTATTCGCCCAAAAGCTCTACCCTGACGGAAATTTCCGTCTGTCCGCCGGTGCTTATCCCGAATACCGGCTCAACCGCCTGACTCAGCGTAAGCGAGACATAATCGTCTTTTTCGGGATAATACAGGCTCATTTCGCCGTATGGGAAATTTTTCATCACCATTTTTACAAGGTCGCTCTCGGTTATCCCCAGCGTACCCACCATTTTATCATTGTCAAATACGGCATAGCCGCAGAGAACCGCGGCGTCCTTTTTGTCTATCGGAAGCTCTTCGGCGGTATAATTGACGGACAGGTCGTCCAAGGCGGCATACGCAAACAGCTCCTCGGCGCCTTCCTCGCCGGCTTCGTCGGAAACGCCCACAAGCGGCAGCACGGTTCCGCATTCTCCGCCGCGCGAAATGAAATAGTTATTGTAAAGATACGCCTCATTGACGTCGCTGTTCGCCGCCTTGCCGAAAAGACGGCGGATATACTTCTCGATATACAGATCCTGCTTCGGGTCTATGCTTTTCAGAAATTTTTCCGCGCCGCTTTGCGCAACGCATAAATATATGCTCGGACGGAAGCCGCGCGTATTCACAAAATCCCCGACATAGCCCTTTATGCCCTTTTTCGCTGTCTTTTGAGAAAATATGATAAGCTCGGTGTGGGAAATGTCTATCCGCTTGCTCCTGTATGTGTTTATCAGGCGCAGCGCGCTGTAAACCGTGGGAGCCTCGACGGTAACAATATCCTTTCCGTCCTTTTTTTCGCCGCCGCCGTCCTCGCCCGCCGCCGCGTCGGGTGAGGTGAACAGGACGCTTACCTTCAGCAGACCGTTGTCTCCCTCGTCGATTCCAAGGGCGATTACGAAGCTTTTTTCGTTCACCTCGACATAATAGCCGCAGCCGCCGAGCAGCAGCAAAGCCGCAAGCGCCGCGGCAAATTTACGCCTTGCTTTCAAGCCTACGCCCCCTCGCAACAAGCAAAATTATCAAAATCACGGCAAGATAAAAAAAGTGGCTGACATTCAAAACCTTACGGTAAAGCTTATAGGCGCTCAGCTCACTGCTCGGCAGCGCGCCGATAAAGAAAATCATCAGCGCCAAAAGAGGAGCGTATGGCTTCCCTTCCCTCGTTCCCGCCGCGGACGCAACCAGCTCGCACGCTCCCAGCAGCAGCGCCGTCAGCGAGCAAAGCACTATCCCCGCCCACACAAACACCATCAGCGGTTCAAGCTGTTCCATAAACGCCCCCGATTTTATCAGTCTTGTCAAAAGATAAAGCGGAAAGAAAAAATCCTTCGACGCGGGATAAGGCACGGCGGCGCAGTACATCAGCGTAATCGCCGCCGTTATCAGCGAAATTGCCCCGATTCCCGTAAATCCGCTGCGGCGGAAGGCTTTGTATCCGCCCGTGTATTTTGAAAAAACAAGCATAAATATAATCTCAAAATAGCCTCCGTACTTTCCGAACGCGCAAAGTAAAATTTCCTCCGCGCCCTTGCCCAGCACGGGAGTGAGATTGGAAACGCCGAAATGCGGAAGCAGCGCAAGGGCGACCGCCGCGACGGAAATTACCGTGAACGGAATAATCAGCGCGCTCAGCCCGCTTATCACGCCGAAACCCTTAAGGGCGCAGATTGCCGCCGGAACGAGAATGAACAGCGCCATAAATTCTATCGGCGCGCTGTCCGCCTCAAGCATACGCAGCGCCTCGGCAAGCGTGCGGAACAAAAATGCCCCGCGGGTTATCGCCATTGCGGCAATCAGGATATTTACGCCTCCGCCCAGAAGCCTTCCCGCCGCCCTTTCCGTCAGCTCCGCAAAGCCCCACTCCGTATACGGACGGTACAGCGCGGCAAAGACGGCAAACACCGCAAGCGCGGCAAGTCCCTTTAAAATCGGCACAAGCCACGCTCCGCTGCCCGCGTCGTTCACAATGAACGACGGCGTTACCAGCAAATATTTCGCAAGGCTGAGATTGAGAAAAACAAAAACCATTGAGGCGGTTCCCGCCTTATTTACCTTTGATGCCATCTGTCCGCCTCCGTCATTTTTTCCAATTCCGCGACCTGAAGGGCTGAAGAAATTTCCGCTTGGGATTGACATAGTCGTCGCGCTCGTCCTGCTTCCATATTCTTGGGGAAATCAAGGCTTTCGGCACTCCTCCCCCTGTTATCGGCGCAAACGGCACGAACATCGGCACGCCCATGCTGCGCGTGGAAACCCATAAGGCGGCGTTTACGAACAGCCCCGCCATTATTCCCATAAAGCCGCCGACCGCTCCGAGAAATATATACACGAAACGCAGCAGTCTTGCCGAAAAGCCGAGATAGTAGTTCGGCGTCGCAAACGAGCCTATCGCGGTAATGGAAACTATAATTATCAAAATCGGGCTGACGATGTTCGCGCTGACGGCAGCCTGCCCCAGAATCAGCGCGCCGACAATGCTGAGGGTCGTACCCGACGGCGACGGAACTCTCACTCCCGCCTCACGGATAATTTCCAACGCAAGCTCCATAATAAGGATTTCGACGACTGTCGGGAAAGGCACGTTTTCCCTCGCGGAAACAATCGACATAAGCATATCCGTCGGAAGCAGACCGGTGTGAAAGCCGACGACGGCGACATAAATTCCCGGCAGCAGCAGCGAGAATAAAAACGCCGCGAAGCGGATCGCCCTTATCATATTCACATAAGGCGTTCTCAGGTAATGATCCTCCGCGGATTCGTTCAGCTCAAACAGCGTCGTCGGCGCAATAAGCACAAAGGGAGAGCCGTCCACCGCGATAACGACCCTTCCCGACAGAAGCGCCCGCGCCGCACGGTCGGGACGCTCGGTTGACATAAACTGCGGAAGCGTCACCAGTGATTTGTCCTCAATATACTGCTCCAGCTCCGCCGATGAAAAAATATAGTCCGTTTTTACAGAGGAGACGCGCCTTTCGGCCTCCCGTACAAGCTGATCGGACGCGACATTTTTTATATACATGACCGACACGGGCGTCTGACTTATCGTACCGACGGAAAGCTCCTTGCTGACAAGGCTTTTGTTGCGCACAATACGGCGTATCAGCGCGGTTATTTCGCGGAGCTGCTCACTGAAAGCGTCGTTCGGTCCGCGCAGCACCTTTTCCGACTGCGGAGCCTCCACGCTGCGGTGCTTCCAGCCCTTTACGTCAACGGAAACCGCTTTTCCGAAGCCGTCAATCAGCAAAATTGCGCTGCCGTAATTTATATCGAAGGTAAGAGTTCCGAGAGTGTTGGTTTCCTTAACCTCGCTCTGCGGCAGCAAAACGTTCATTACCTCGGAAAAGGATTTTATTTCGGTTTTGCGGCTGCCGAGCATCAGCGGCAGCAAAATAAAGTCGTTCATGCCGTCCTTGTCCGCAAGACCGTCAAGGAAATACAAAACGGCGCGGACGTCTCTTCCCGCAATGCGCACGGTAAACTCGCGGATTTTGAGGTCGCCGTTGCTTTCGGCGTCCAGTTCGCGTTCGAGAGTCTCTCTGTCCCTTTTGAAGCTTCCGCTCAGCTCGCTTCCTCCCTCGTTCATCTGCGGTTCGCCGCTGTCGGGAACGCTCGGCTCGTCAAGCACAAATTCCGTTTCCGCGGGGGTATATAAAAACAGATCCCTCAGCTTCACCGATAAATCACCTCTTGGATATTGTCGGCGGAATTTCGGAAAATTATACGTTTCAAACGCCGCGAAAGCAATAAAAAAAGAGACACAAATCGGTGAATTTGTGTCTCTGACCGCCGAAAGGCCATGCCCTCGGGGATAAATCGAAGGGTTTTCGCGGGGGAAGCCTTAAGAGCTCCCCCGCGGCGCGCCGATAAAATTCGCGCGGGTTTTACCGTCACTTACACATTCGCAAGATCGGCTTTTTTTATGACGATATTGTCTCCGTCGGCGGAAACCGTCACGCTGTCGCCCTCATTGACCCTTCCGTCAAGCATTTCCTCGGCGAAAAGATCCTCAACCTTGCTCTGTATTGCGCGGCGGAGCGGACGCGCGCCGTATACGGGGTCAAAGCCCTCCTTGGCAAGCAGTTCAAGCGCGCTGTCGTCAAAGTCACATTTTATGCCGTTGGCGTTAAGCCGTTCGTTCAGGCTTGAGAGCATCATCCGCGCAATTTGCTTTATTTCCTCGTCGTTCAGACGGCTGAACACAATTATGTCGTCAACACGGTTGAGGAATTCGGGACGGAACGCCTTTTTAAGCTCCGCCATGACATTCCTGCGAATGTCCTTATCCGTTTCCACGCTGCCCTCGCCGCCGGCGGAAAAGCCCAGATTCTTCGGCTCGACAATATTTTTGCTGCCGATATTGCTGGTCATGATTATAACGGTATTTCTGAAATCCACCGTCCTGCCTTGGCTGTCGGTCAGTCTGCCGTCGTCGAGAATCTGCAGCATCATGTTAAACACATCGGGATGAGCCTTCTCTATTTCGTCGAAAAGCACAACGCTGTAGGGCTTGCGGCGTATCTGCTCGGTAAGCTGGCCGCCCTCCTCAAAGCCGACATAGCCCGGAGGCGAACCGATGAGCTTGGAAACCGAATGCTTTTCCATATATTCGCTCATGTCAATTCTCACCATTGCGCTTTCGTCACCGAACAGAGCCTCGGCAAGCGCCTTGCTGAGTTCCGTTTTGCCGACGCCGGTAGGTCCGAGGAAGATGAACGAGCCTATGGGACGCTTGGGGTCCTTAAGCCCGACTCTGCCGCGGCGGACAGCCTTCGACACCGCGCTTACGGCGTCATTCTGCCCGACAACCCTCTTGTGCAGCACGGCTTCAAGATTGCGCAGCCGTTCGCTTTCCTCCTCGGCAAGCTTGCGGACGGGAATGCCCGTCCACTGGGATATAATATCCTCGATTTCGCTTTTTCCCACGGATATATCGCTGCCTCGGCTTTTATCCTTCCAGCTTTCGCGCTTGTCCTCCAGCTCCGCCTTCAGCGCTCTTTCAGCGTCGCGCAGAGCGGCGGCGCGTTCAAATTCCTGATTGTTTATGGCGGCGTCCTTTTCCGCGGAGGCCGCCTTTACCCGCGCCTCAATTTCCTTGACGTCGTCGGGCATGGTAAGCGAACCCAAGCGCGCGCGGCTGCACGCCTCGTCGATAAGGTCAATCGCCTTGTCGGGCATGAAACGGTCGGTTATATAGCGGTCGCTGAGCTTTACGGCGGCGGAAATCGCCTCGTCGGTAATTTTTACGCCGTGATGGGCTTCGTACTTTTCGCGTATGCCCTTAAGGATTTTTACCGTATCCTCGGTTGACGGCTCCCCGACGGTCACGGGCTGGAAGCGGCGTTCGAGCGCGGCGTCCTTCTCGATGTACTTACGGTATTCGTCCAGCGTGGTCGCGCCGATAATCTGCATTTCTCCTCTGGCAAGATTGGGCTTAAGTATGTTGGCGGCGTCAACCGCACCTTCGGCGGCTCCCGCGCCGATAATCGTGTGCAGCTCGTCAATGAACAGGATAACGTTCCCGCTCTTGACAACCTCGTCCATCGCCTTTTCAAGCCTTTCCTCAAATTCGCCGCGGTACTTGCTGCCCGCAAGCAGTCCGCCCATGTCAATGGAAACTATCCGCTTGTTCCGAAGCAGCTCCGGCACGTTATCCGACGCTATCTCCATCGCAAGCCCTTCGGCTATGGCGGTTTTTCCGACGCCCGGTTCACCCAAAAGAACGGGATTGTTCTTTGTGCGGCGGGAAAGAATCTGCATTACGCGGGCAATTTCCTTCTCGCGTCCGATAACGGGGTCGAATTTCCCGTCACGCGCCATTTCCGTAAGGTCGCGCCCGAATTTATCAAGCGTGGGCGTATCGGATTTTTCGCCGTCGTTTTCGCCGCGCGCGTTTTTATAGGCGCGGGTAATTTCGGCTTCCATCTCGCTCATTTTGTCAGCTCCCACTCCGAGGGAACGGAGAATCCGGTTCGCCGAGCAGTCGGTGTTTTTCGCGATCGCAAGGAGTATATGCTCCGTTCCGATAAGTCGTGAACGGTAGCTGTAGGCTATGTCCGCGCTGAGCTGAAGACACTGTTTTGTGCGCGGAGTAAAGCCCGCGAAGCGTCCCTGAGAATAAAACGCCGTGCCGTATTGCTCTATGCGGCGCTCAACCGCCTCAAGAGTTACGTTCCACTTGCGGAAAAACTGCTTGGTTATTCCGCTTCCTTCCATCAAAAGTCCGCAAAGCAAATGCTCGGTTCCGACGTGTCCCGCGCCCATTTTTTCGGCTTCGTTCTGGGCAAGGGAAATTGCGGTCTGGGCTTTTTCCGTAAAATTGAAATTATTTTCCATCATAGAGAATCACTCTCCCTTTAATTTTTTTATTTTGTCGCGCAGCTTTGCCGCGTCCTCATAGCGTTCGTCGGCAATTGCGTCAAGCAGCCTTGCCTTCATTTCGGCCTCGGTTTCGGCAGGCTCCTTTTCCGAGGCTTTTTTCTCCTTCTTTTCCTCGGTCGGAAGCTGCATATCCTCTACGGGGTCGTTGTCAAAGAACGGCTCCGCAAAGAACGGCTCCGAGAAAAAGGAGCTTCCGCCTCCGAGAAATCCTCTGACGGGAGAGCAGCCGCCGCCAAGACCTCCGAAGACCGAGAACGGAGTGAAGGCACCGATCATTCTGCGCTCCATATCCGCAAACATATTCTCCGTTTTGCCGAGCAGTCCCGTCTCCCTTGCGCAATCCTCGCAAAGGCGGATTTCCCGTGTTTTTCCGTTTACATACTCTCTGTACTGAATATTTGCTTCATTTTTATTGCACTTCTGACATTTCATAATAAATACCTCCCAAATTTTTAGTTTCTCGTTTTTACTGCAGCGCCAGCAGCATATTTTTGAAGATGTTTGCGCGAAGCCTGTTTCTCGCTTCGCCCTGAACGGGAATTGCGCTGTCCCGAAGCGCGCCCAAAATAAGCTTTGCCTCTCTTACGCTCAGACATTCATAATCGACAAGATTTTGGGCGAAAACTCTTGCGGTCTGATAGCTGAGCTCGTTGCCGACGGAATTTATAACGTGCATAAGGTAGTTTGTCTCGTTCGGAGAAACCCTTATTATCCGAACTCCTCCGCCTCCGCCGCGGCGGCTTTCGATTGAATAGCCCCGTTCGGGAGTAAAGCGGGTTCGAATTACATAATTAATCTGGCTCGGCACGCAATTTAGCTGCCCCGCAAGGGTATTTCTCTGAATATCCGCCGTGCCGCCGCCCTCGTTCAAAAGCTCCGTAAGCAACTGTTCGATTATGTCCGACATACTGGTCTTCATTTTCCTATCATTCCTTTGTTCGATTTCCCTGCGAAAGCCTCTTGTCGAAATTTGACTTTGACTTTCTTTGACCTTGTGATTATACTATAGCACAGCTTTTTGTGTTTGTCAATAGCTTTTTTAAAAATTTTTAAAAATTTTTTTAAACCGCAAATTTTCAAATCGCCCGCACAAAAAAAGCAGCGCTCCGGCGCGCTGCTTTACGTTTCGGTTATGCTTTGTATGTAATTTCCGTCATCGTCGTACATAAGCACGGGCGGCGTTATTATAAGCTGAGCCTTGCCGCCGTATGCGCCCTCCACAAGTATAAGATTGGGGGCTGATTTTGAGTCGGGCTGCACCATTGAAAGGCGCTTCGGCTCTATTTTATATTTGCGCAACGATGTTATAACGTCGCAGAGACGGTCGGCTCTGTGTACCATAAAAAGCTTGCCGTTCTGCTTCAAAACCTCGGAGGCTGACTTGACTACATCGTCAAGGGTACAGAAAACCTCGTGCCGCGCCGCGGCGAGGCGGCCGTTGGGATTGACGAGCCCGCCGCCCTTATTCATATAAGGAGGATTGCAGGTCACCGCGTCGAAAACCCTCTTGCCGTAGATGGCGGCGGAATTTTTTAAATCGCCCTGTATGACATGAATTTTATCGGAAAGCGAGTTTATCTCCATTGTGCGCGCCGCCATATCCGCAACGGAAGGGATGATCTCAATGGCGTCTATGGATGAGAGCGAATTTTTTGCCCATATCAGTATGGGAATAATGCCCGTCCCCGTACACATATCAAGAACCCTTTGCCCCTTCTTAAAGCGGGCAAAGCGGGCCAGAAGCACAGCGTCGCTGCCGAAGCAGAAGCCGTCCTTTGTCTGTATCACCTTATAGCCCTTTATGCCGAGGTCTTCAATTTTTTCCGCCGTCATCGCGCCGCCCTCCTTTTTGTTTTGCCCGTTTCGCGGCGGGCATCGGTAAATATTAAACGGGGCAGACAGCCCCGTTTAATATCAATATGTACTTTACTCCTGAGAGGGAGCGCCCACGGGACAAGTGTCCGCGCACGCGCCGCACTCTATGCACTGCTCGGCGTCGATTTCGTATTTTCCGTCACCCTCGCTTATGCAGCTCACGGGACATCCGTCCGCGCACGCGCCGCAGCTGATGCAGTCGTCGCTTATAACATATGCCATCAGTAACACCTCGCTTATTTTACTCGGGTTTAATCCCTACTTTTATTGTACCATAAAAACAACAAATTTCAATAGCTTTTTTTAAATTTCTTTGTAGAAATTTTTCCTTGATTTTTTACACGGCAGCATATATTATTTATATATTGATAAAAACTTGATAAAAACGAAACGGTGGGATACATAATGTCAAAAGGAAAAACCAAAAACCTTCTCAACGTGATTTTTATCGACGGGCTGAGCGGCATGGCGCTGGGACTTTTCGCCTCGCTCATCGTCGGAACGATACTTTCGCAGATCAGCACATATATAAACGGAAGCGTCGGAACGCTGCTTCAGGCAATCGCAAAAACGGCGCAGCTTCTCACCGGCGCGGCAATCGGCTGCGGAGTCGCGATGAAGCTCAAGCAGACAGCGCCGCTGGTGACGATAAGCGCGGCAATCTGCGGTATAGTCGGCGCGTATGCGAGAGTTATTCTTGCGGGTACGTTTTTTAACGGCAGCGGCTTTGAAATAACGCCTCCCGGCGAACCCATGGGCGCGTTCGTCGCCGCAATCGTCGGAATCGGCGTCGGAAAGCTCGTCAGCGGCAAAACGGGAATCGACATTCTCGTAACGCCGATATGCTGCGTGCTTTCGGGCTGCGCGGCCGGACTGCTTGTGGGGCCGTATATATCGCAGTTTATGAACTGGCTCGGTTCCCTCGTAAACTGGGGAACGGAACAGCAGCCGTTCGTCATGGGCATTGTGGTTTCCGTGCTTATGGGTATGTTCCTCACTCTCCCGATAAGCTCGGCAGCGATAGGCGTTTCTCTCGGTCTTAGCGGACTTGCCGCGGGCGCGGCGACGGCAGGCTGCTGCGCGAATATGATCGGCTTCGCCGTGGCAAGCTACAGGGAAAATAAGCTCGGCGGGCTTGTGGCGCAGGGTCTGGGTACGAGTATGCTCCAGATTCCCAATATCCTCCGCCGCCCCCAAATATGGCTCCCCGCCATTATCAGCAGCGCAATACTCGGCCCGATGTCCACGCTGCTGTTCGGCATGGAATCAAACGCCGTCGGCAGCGGAATGGGAACCGCGGGGCTTGTCGGGCCGATAATGACCTATAACACAATGGCTCAAAACAGCAGCGGCGGCATCGTTTTCGGAACAATAATTTTAATGTACTTTGTCCTTCCCGGGGCAATAAGTCTTGCCGTAAGCGAGCTTATGAGAAAAATCGGCTGGATAAAGCCTGACGATATGAAGCTGGATATATGAAAATCGGAAGCACGGAACTGAAAAACAATGTTTTCCTCGCGCCTATGGCGGGAGTGGCAGACTTGCCCTTCCGCCTTATTTGTCATTCCTTCGGGGCGGGACTTTCCTACACCGAAATGGTCAGCGCAAAGGCGATAGGCTTTGAAAACGACAAAACCCTCGGACTCATGGACACCGGAGAGCTTCCCACCGCGGTGCAGCTTTTCGGCAGCGATCCGGACGCGATTGCCGCCGCCTTGCCGCGGGCGGAAAGGGCGGGGCTGTTCACCGACCTGAACATGGGCTGTCCCGCGCCGAAAATAACGGGCAACGGCGAGGGCGCGGCTCTTATGCGCGATCTCGGACGGGCAAAAGCCGTAATTGAAGCCGCCGTCGGCGCGGCAAGCAAGCCCGTAACGGTGAAAATGCGCGCAGGCTGGGACGCGGAGCATATCAACGCCCCCAAGCTTGCGGAAATTGCCGAACGCGCGGGCGCGGCGGCGGTCACGGTTCACGGACGGACGCGCGAGCAATTTTACGCGGGAGAATCCGACAGGACGGTTCTGCGCGAGGTTCGCGAGCGAATTTCCGTTCCGCTTATTGCCAACGGAGACATTTCCTCTCCCGACGACGCGCTGTCGCTGCTCAACGAAACCGGCGCCGACGCGGTCATGATAGGACGCGCCGCCCGCGGCAGACCGTGGATATTTGCCGAAGTATCGGCGTTCCTCGAACGCGGAGAGCGGATTCCCGAACCGACGGCAAAGCAAAAGACCGAAATCGCGCTGCGCCACATTGAGCTTATCGTGCGCCGCAAGGGCGAATATATAGGAATACGCGAAGCAAGAAAGCACGCGGCTTGGTACATCAGGGGACTTAAGGGCGCGGCGGAGCTGCGCGACAGGATTAATTCGGCGCAAACCTTGGACGAAATGCGGGCAATAATCGAAGCCGTCGGAAATTGACGCCTTGAGCCGCGCCGAACGGTTCCTTGTCGAAATTGCTCCGATTCCGTTATTTTTTCCGTTTTTCTATTGACATAAAAGACCGACTTTGAT
>CAZICW010000024.1:5496-20522 GCA_964537995.1 uncultured Oscillospiraceae bacterium | reverse complement strand
TCGCAAGCTCCACTCCTTGCAAGCAAAGTGGAGCGTTGCTCCGATTTAAATATTTTTCTCCTTTTCATCGGCATCACGATTTATTCGTGCTTCGGGAGCGCATCCTTTCTGGAGAAATTATACCTTCCCATACGGTCAACGTCAATGAGCTTGACAACGATTTCATCGCCGACGGCAACAACATCGCTGACCTTATCAACACGCTTTGTGTCCAGCTTGGAAATATGAACAAGCCCTTCCTTGCCGGGGAGATACTCCACGAAGCAGCCGAAATCCATAAGACGGGTCACGGTTGCCGTGAACACATCGCCGATTTTTATGTCGCCGGCTATGCCGCGAACAATTTTGAGAGCGCGCTCGGCGGCGTCGGCGTCGGTTGTTGCGAAGTATACCGTACCGTCGTCCTCAATGTCGATTTTAACGCCCGTTTCGGCGGTAATTCTTTGGATAATCTTTCCTCCCTTTCCGATAACGTCGCTGATTTTTTCCGGATCAATATGGGTGGAAATAATTTTCGGCGCGTATTTGCTGAGCTGCTCACGCGGCTCGGCGATGCAGGGAAGCATACATTCGTCAAGAATTTTGAATCGGGCGGCGCGGGTTTTCATAAGCGCTTCATGGATAATTTCGGGCTTCAGTCCGTCAATCTTTATGTCAACCTGAATTGCCGTTACGCCCTTCTTTGTGCCGGCAACCTTGAAGTCCATGTCGCCGAAGAAATCCTCCAAGCCCTGAATATCAACCATTGTGATATAGCGGTCGCCCTCGGTCACAAGACCGCAGGAAATTCCCGCGACGGGAGCCTTTATGGGAACGCCCGCATCCATGAGAGCGAGTGTGCTGCCGCATATGCTGCCCTGAGAGGTTGAGCCGTTGGAGGAAAGCACCTCGGAAACAACACGCAGCGCGTAAGGAAATTCCTCGACCGACGGAATAACCGGCACAAGAGCCTTTTCCGCAAGTGCGCCGTGACCGATTTCGCGCCGTCCCGGGCCGCGGCTGGCCCTTGTTTCGCCGACGGAGTATGACGGGAAATTGTATTGGTGCATATAGCGCTTTACTTCATCCTCGTCAATGCCGTCAAGGAGCTGCTCGTCGGAGATTGTGCCGAGGGTTACCGTTGTAAGCACCTGAGTCTGCCCGCGCGTAAAAAGTCCGCTGCCGTGGGTTCTGGGAAGCACGCCGACCTCGGCCGAAAGCGGACGTATGTCCTCAAGACCGCGCCCGTCAACACGCTTGCCCTCATCGAGAATCCAGCGGCGGACAACATATTTTTGCAGCTTATATATGGCTTCGTCGATTACGGCTTCCATATCGGGATATTTTTCGCCGAGCTGCTCGTATACATACGAGTAAACCTCTTTGAGGTTTTCCTCGCGCACGTTTTTATCGTCGGTATCGAGGGCGAAGCGAACCTTATCAATCGCAATCGCTTTTACGTCCTCGTAAAGCTCCTCCGGAACGACCATTGACTGATACTCGAACTTGGGTTTGCCGATTTCGGACTGAATTTCGCTGATAAATTTGCAGATTTTACGAATTTCGACGTGGGCCGCCATAATTCCCTCGAATACCTTTTCCTCGGGAACCTCATTCGCTCCGGCTTCAATCATGTTTACCTTTTCCGCCGTACCCGCAATTGTGAGGAACATATCGCTTTCGGCGCGCTGCGCCTGCGTGGGGTTCACAACGATTTCCCCGTTCACAAGACCGACGGTTGCGCCGGCAATGGGCCCGTTAAAGGGAATATTGGAAATCGACACCGCTATCGACGCGCCTATCATCGCCGTAATAACGGGGTCATTGTCCTGCTCGACGCTCATAACCGTCGCCACAATGGCAACGTCGTTGCGCAGATCCTTCGGGAAAAGCGGACGCATGGGTCGGTCGATGCAGCGGGCGGCAAGAATTGCCTTCTCGGAGGGCCGTCCCTCGCGGCGAAGGTAGCTGCCGGGAATTTTTCCGACGGAATAAAGCTTTTCCTCGAAATCAATCGAAAGAGGGAAGAAGTCAATTCCGTCACGGGGCTTTGCGGAAGCGGTCGCCGCAACGTGAACAACGGTTTCGCCGTAGCGCACAAGGCAGGAGCCGCTCGCGAGCTGCGCCATCTTGCCCGTTTCTACAACGAGCGGACGACCGCAGAACTCTGTTTTAAACACTTTGAACATCTGTCTGTACCTCCATAAAAATTTTTCGGAGGGGCGAGGGTTCACTTAGAAAACCGTGGGCGCGCCCAAACGGTCTTTGACCGGTCGGTTTTCTAAGTGTTGCCTTCCGCCCCTCGGAGCCTTCGGCTCTTTTTGTTTTTCGCAGTCTGTTCGTTCAAGTCATGCAAAAGCAGAGCGCAAGAAAACAAACTCACGCTCTGCACGCTGCACTTACTTTCTCAGACCCAGCTTCTCAACTATCGCGCGGTAACGGTTTATGTCAACCTTTTTGAGATAGCCGAGCAGATTGCGGCGCTGACCTACCATTTTAAGCAGCCCGCGGCGGGAATGATTGTCCTTCTTGAAGATTTTCAAATGCTCGTTGAGGTGGTTTATACGCTCGGTAAGAAGCGCAATCTGAACCTCGGGGGAGCCTGTGTCGCCTTCGTGAAGAGCATAGGTTTTGATAATTTCCTGTTTCTTTTCTTTCTGCATTAAAAATGCACCTCCGTTTTATTTCGGAACAACCTCCGCGCTCCGAGGCAGGGGTTGGAGTTTCCCAAGCCACAGCAGCGGGATAATGTGCCGTTATCGGCATAGGGTTACTATGCCAAATAGCATTATAGCATTAAACCCTCGGCTTGTCAAGAGGAAAAATTGATTTTCCGCAAGAAAGCGAATAATTCCGACCGAGCGGCATTCCGGCGTTCGGTCAAAGCTCCACGACAGCCTCGATTTCAAGCAGTACATCCTTCGGCAGACGGGCTGCCTCTACGCAGGAGCGCGCGGGATAAGGTTCGGAGAAAAATTCGGCGTAAACGGAATTTATCACCGCAAAATCGTTCATATCCTTGATAAATACCACCGTTTTCACGGTTTTTTTCACATCGGCTCCCGCCGCCTTAATCAGATTCGTGACGTTCGTCAGCGCCTGACGAGCCTGCGCCGCGGCCCCTTCGGGCAGACTGCCCGTCGCGGGGTCAAGCGGAATCTGTCCGCTGGTGAAAAGAAAGCCTCCGCTCTTTATTGCCTGAGAATACGGGCCTATTGCCGCGGGCGCGGCATTTGTCGAAATTTGTTCCATGATTTGTCCTTCCTTTATTTTAATATTTTTATCTTAATATTCTTATAATTCGGCTGCTGAACCGCGTGGATTTCTTCGGCCGCTTGTCGGCGACGAAAAACACAACAAGCGTCAAGAGCAGCGCGGCGACGGCTGAAATATCCGCGGCCAGAGAGCTGTTGGTCAGATAATCCGCGACAAAATATGCCGCCGCGGTGATTATAACCGGCAGAATATAACCTATAAACGCCAGCAGAACAAACGCTCCGGAGCTCATTTCGACCTTTACCATATCGCCAACCTTGGCGTTAAGTCCGTTTACGGCCTTTACAGTGGTTGTCGTAGGGACGCAGTCCGCCGAACAGCTACTGCAATTTTCTCCGCACGAGGACGCTCGCCGCACACGGACAACCGCGCTTTTTCCCTGAATTTCCACGACCTGTCCTATTTGATCCATGCTCAGTCCTCCTTTTTCAAAAGCTCCCTTGCGTTGGCAAGCGCGGCGGGAGTTATGCGATCGCCGCACATTATTCTCGCAATCTCGTTTACGCGCTCATCTCCTTCAATCGGCCGCACGCGGGTGAGCATGGTTTCGGAATCCTTTTCTATAAGAAGCTGCCTGTCGGCGGCGGCGGCAATCATCGGCAGATGGGTTATGCAAAGAACCTGTCGATCCTTTGAAAGCTCGCGCAGCTTTTTGCCTATTTTTTCCGCGGCGCGGCCGCTTACGCCCGTGTCTATTTCGTCAAAGACAAGCGTCGGAACATCGTCCGCGGCGGAAAATACGCTTTTCATTGCCAGCATAATACGGCTCAGCTCGCCGCCGCTGGCAATTTTACCGAGAGGCTTCGGCTCCTCGGCGGGATTTGTCGAAATCAGAAATTCCGCCCTTTCTCCGCCCTTCTCCCAAAGCTCGCAATCCGTAAAACGAAGACTTATCTTGGTTTTCGGCATATCCAGAAAGCTGAGCTCGGCGCATATTTTTTCGCAAAGCTCCGCGCCGCCCCTTTTGCGCAGACGGCTCAGCTTTCCGGCGGCCTCTTTTGCCGCCGCAAGCTTGGCTTCAACCTCTTTTTCCATTTCTTCCCCATGCTCTTCGGCATAGCTCAGCTCCGCCAGCTCCGCCGACACCTTGTCGAAATGGGCGAGTACGTCCGCTACGTTAAGTCCGTATTTTCGTTCAAGCCTGTATATTGTATTCAGTCTTTCCTCCGTCTCGGCCAATTCCTCGGGATTAAATTCCACCCTTGACGCGTAAGACGTCAAATCCCGATGCAGCTCCTGAAGCTCATAGTACATTTCTCTCAGCCGTGAAGCAATTTCCTCAGCCGACGCGTCCACCGACGCAATTCTCTCCGCCGCCGACGCCGCCGTATCCAGCGCGTCCGCCGCCTCAGCCGACGCGTCCGCCGCCGCCGAAGAATCGGCGCGAAGCTCCTCGGCGCTGCTTAAAATACCGCGCCGCGCCGTCAGTTCTTCCTCCTCGCCGTCATGAAGCTGCGCTTCGGCGATTTCTCTTACCTGAAAAGAGAGAAAATCCATGCGCGTTTCCCGCTGCCCTGCCGAAGCCCTTGCGGCGTCGAGAGCTTTTTTCGCTTCGCGGTAGGCGTCGTACTTGGCCCTGTAATCCTCCAAAAGAGCTTCCGCGCGGCAATAGCCGTCCACAAAGTCGATGTGCGAGGACGGGTTCAGCAATGCCGTGCCGTCGTGCTGCCCGTGAATTGCCGCAAGGCGGCTTCCGATGGACTTCAGCGTACTGAGCAAAACGGTTTCCGTTCCGCAGCGGCAAACGTTTCGTCCGTCGCGGTAAATTTTTCGCTGCAGAAGCACCGTCCCGTCCTCCTCCGGAGTAAGTCCCATCTCCCGAAGAAACGGGGCCAGCTCGGGACGGAAAAACAGCGCCTTCACCGAGGCATAGTCCGCTCCGCCGCGGATAAGCTCGCGCTGAGCGCGTCCGCC
Organism: uncultured Oscillospiraceae bacterium; assembly: GCA_964537995.1. Classification (GTDB taxonomy): domain Bacteria; phylum Bacillota; class Clostridia; order UMGS1883; family UMGS1883; genus JAFLUQ01. The sequence continues at coordinate 15,353 of CAZICW010000024.1, read as the reverse complement.
GAGTACAAGCCCCAGCGAATCTATGAGCAGTGATTTTCCCGCGCCGGTTTCTCCCGTCAGGACGTTGAAGCCCTTTTCCGTTTCAACCGACGCCTTTTGTATCACCGCAATATTTTCTATTTCAAGAAGCGTGAGCATAAGGCTCCCTCCAATTTTTTACTCCGTCATGCTTCGCAGCTTATACACAAGCTTGCGCGCCGCTTCCTCGCTCCGCACAACCGTAATTATGGTGTCGTCGCCGGCGATTGTCCCCACGACCTCGGGGAAATCCATCGCGTCGAGGGCGGCTGCCGCGGCCTGCGCCATGCCGCTGAGAGTTTTCACAACGATATTGTTAACGGCGTATTCGACGGATACGACGCTTTTTTCAAAAATAACATTGAAACGGGCGTGCAAATCCGCGTCGCTGTTTATGCCGCTTTGAGCGTAAACATAGCGCCCCGCTCCGTTCAGCCGCTTGACAATCCGCAGCTCCTTTATGTCGCGCGAAACCGTCGCCTGCGTCACGTCGAAGCCCATTTTGCAAAGCTCCTCGGTCAGCTCCTGCTGAGTTTCTATGTCTTTTTCCACAATAAGACGAAGAATTGCGTTTTGGCGTTTTATTCTCATATTTCCTCCTATTAAGCTTCTTCCTGTCAATTGACTGTCAGCTTTCTTCTTACCAGCTCGTAAAAATCCGTTCCCTGACGGACGGCAAGGCGCGTGACGTAAGGGCTTTTGCTTATTTCAAGACGTCCGTTCGCGCCGAGAGAAGCGGCGTTAAGTCCGTCAATGCTGACAAAGGCTTCCCCGCTCGCCTCAAGGGTTATGGTTTTGTCCGTCGGAAGAACCATGGCTCTGGCGGAAAGATTGTGCGGGCAAATCGGCGACAGCAGAAAAATATCCAAATCGGGAGCCGCAAGCGGCCCTCCCGCCGAAAGCGAATACGCCGTTGAGCCGGTCGGCGTCGCAACGGCAATTCCGTCGGCGCGGACAGAGGTTATCAGCTTCCCGTCCATTGACGCGCGTATCGACAGAATCCTGCCGGAGCTGCGCGAAAGGACAACGTCGTTGAGAGCATGGCGGATTCGCACAGCCGCGCCGTCATCGATTATTTCGCATTTCAGCATATTCCTTTCTTCATAACCGAAATCCGAAAGTATAAATTCCGCGGCGGCCTCGGCGGGGCTGCCTTCCACCGTCGCGAGAAAGCCCAGCCGTCCCAGATTTATTCCGAGCAGCACATTCCCGTAGGGAGCGCAGCGTGACGCCGCGCGTATGATTGTGCCGTCGCCGCCGAGAGTCACAACCGTAGGGCATTTTCCGAAAAGCTCCCTGTCGCCGAGAGCCTGAAGCGGGAGCCGCCCCTCCGCGTCGAGGTCGCAATACATGGCGGCGCGACCGCGCAGCGCCGAAATTATTTTTACGGCGGTTTCGCGCGAGCCTTCCTTTTCAAAATTAACTATGAACGCAAGATTTTTCAACCGCCAAGCCTCCCGAAGCGAAATTTTCGTATATCCTTCCCCATGTATAATTATACACCGGTTTTTATCAAACGTCAAGAGAATTGTTTGATTTGGGCAAATTTCAAATGTACGGGGGCTTACAAAAAATTTTTAAAAAAACACTTGCAAGCCGAAGGGTTTTATAGTATAATAAAGTTGTCGTACTAACCGGGGAGGCAGCGGTGCCCTGTATCCGCAACCCGCTATAGCGGAGGGTAACTCCCCAATTGAGGCAATAATACTGTGTGGCAGGCGGACGCAAGTGGTGTTGACGGTCGGGTCTTGCGCAATGTGAGCCCGTGAACCTTGTCAGGCGGGGAACCGAGCAGCAATAAGCGGTAACTCTCATGTGCCGCGAGGGTGCCTGATTCGAGCTTACTGCATTCATACCGCGCATGGGTTATTGTCGATTTTGGGGTGTACGACATTTTTATTAGGCTTAAAAGGATTTAAATCTATCGCGGCGGAATGGAGATTTTATTATGGAGTATCAGGCGCTTTACCGCAAGTGGCGGCCGCTTGTTTTCGACGATGTCGTCGGTCAGCGTCATGTGACGGATACAATTAAAAACGAGGTCAAAAACGGCGCGGTGGGACACGCGTTCCTGTTTTGCGGCTCGCGCGGAACCGGAAAAACCTCCACGGCGAGAATTTTCAGCCGCGCAATAAACTGCGAAAATCCGCAAGACGGAAATCCCTGCAACAAATGTCCGACCTGCCGCGGAATTCTCGACGGCAGCATAATGGATATAACCGAAATTGACGCGGCAAGCAACAGCGGCGTGGACAACATCCGTTCCCTTCGCGAGGAAGCGAATTATACCGCCGCGCTGACCAAGTACAAGGTTTATATCATCGACGAGGTTCACGCTCTGAGCGCGGGAGCCTTCAATGCCCTTCTGAAGCTCCTTGAGGAGCCGCCGGCGCACGTAAAGTTCGTGCTGGCGACGACGGAGGCGCACAAGGTCGCCGATACGATAAGCTCTCGCTGCCAAAGGTTCGATTTCAAGCGAATAACCGCCGAGGATATTTACCGGAGGCTGGATTATATTTGCGGCGCCGAGGGCATAACCGTCGAGGAACGCGCCCTCCGCATGATTGCCCGCGCGGCGGACGGTTCGCTGAGAGACGCGCTTTCCTGTCTTGACCCCTGCGTTGCGGCGGGAAAGGTTGTCGATACGGAGTTTGTGGCGGATTTCCTTGGGAAGGCGGACAGCGGCGCGGCTGTTGAGCTGTGCCGGGCGATGGCTTGCGAAAACGCGAAAGCCGCCGCCTCCGTAATGGATGAAGCCGCCGCGCGCGGGCGGTCGTTTCCGGCTTTTATCGATACCGCGCTGCACGCCTTGCGCGATATGCTGATATTTAAAACAGCGGGAAGCTGCGAAAGCGATTTTTCTCCCGAGGAATTTGCGGAGCTTAAGGAAATTTCGCGCTCGATAAGCGCGGAAAAGCTGATTTACGCGATAAAGACTCTTTCCGAGGCCGTGTGGACGGCAAGACAGAGTACAGCGGGAAAGGTTATCTTTGAAGCCGCCGTCGTGAAGCTGTGCATCGGCGGAAACGACGGCTCATACGATGCTCTGCTCGCGCGGGTGGGCGAACTGGAGCGTAAGCTTGCGGACGGAGAGCTGTCCTCAGCCGTTCCCGCCGCAGCCAAGCCCGCGAAGGAAAAGCCCTCCAAGGAAGAGGACGATCTGCCGCTCGAACCGGAAAAAGAGCTTTACGAGCCTCAACCGGAATTTGTTGAAGCGGTAAAGGCAAAATGGCCCGAAATCATGGAGGACGTCATGACCGACACGGAAATTGTGCTTTATACCGCGCTCCAAACCTGTACTCTCCGCGAATACAAGGGGAAGCTCGCGCTTACCTTCGCGGACGGCGGCTTTAAGGAATTCCGCGACATGACCGCTCCGAAAATCGATTATATAAAGGGACTTATAAAACGCCGCTGCGGTATTGATTGCGCGGTTACGGTCAAGTCGGACGCGGATTTTCGCGCTCTTCCCGAAAAAAGACAGACGGATCCCTTGGACGCGGTTCTGGGGCTTCCGATAACCGAGATAAAGTAAAAGACGTTGAAAGGATTGATTGAAATGGCAAAGGGCGGCTATCCGAGAGGAATGTCGATGGGCGGCGGAAACATGAACAATATGCTCCGTCAAGCCAAGAAAATGCAGGAGGAAATGGAGAAAGCGCAGGAGGCCCTTTCTCAGAAGGAGCTTGAAGCCAGTGTGGGCGGCGGCGCGGTGAGCGTGAAGGTAAACGGAAAGAAGGAGATACTTTCCATAACCGTCAGTCCCGAAGCGGTTGACCCCGATGACGTTGAAATGCTGCAGGATCTGCTTGTGTCGGCGGTCAACGAGGCTTTGCGCAAGGCGGACGAAGCCGCGGCAAGCTCGCTCGGCGCCCTGACCGGCGGAATGAATATACCGGGACTGTTTTAAGGAAAACGAGGGACAATGCAATGTCGTCTTTATATCCTCCGTCGCTGACGGTTTTAATCGAAGAATTTGAAAAAATGCCCGGCATAGGGCATAAAAGCGCGGTGCGGCTGGCGTTTTACGTTATGGGAATTTCCGCCGAAAAGGCAAAAGCCCTTTCCGACGCGGTGATGAATGCGAAAAACACTGTGAAGCTTTGCGAAAAATGCCAGAACCTGACCGACAGCTCCCCTTGCGCCATATGTACCGATCCGCGCCGCGACCGCTCGGTCATCTGTGTTGTGGAAAGCCCGAAGGATATGGCCGCAATGGAAAAAACCCGCGAATTTAAGGGACTTTACCATGTGCTGCACGGGGCAATCTCCCCGATGGACGGCGTGGGCCCCGAAGACATAAAAATAAAAGAGCTGCTTGTCCGCCTCGGCGATGAAATCAAGGAGGTCATAATGGCAACGAATCCGACCGTTGAGGGAGAGGCCACGGCGATGTATATTGCAAGGCTGATTAAGCCCATGGGCATAAAAATAACACGCATAGCCCATGGAATCCCCGTCGGCGGAGACATTGAATTTGCCGACGAAATGACGCTCGCAAGGGCAATCGAGGGACGGCGCGAAATACTGTAGAAATTAAGAGGTGACAAGGAATGCCGATAAACGGAGCGTTGGTGCTGGAGGGCGGCGGTATGCGCGGCGCGTTTACCGCCGGAGTGCTTGATTTTTTTCTGGACAGGGATATTGTTTTCGGAAAGGTATACGGCGTGTCGATAGGCGCGTGCCATGCGTGCAGCTATCTTTCCCTTCAGAGAGGAAGAGCGTTCAAGGTTGTGGCGGACTATATAAACGACCCCCGCTATATGAGCCGGTCGAATCTGCTGCTTCACGGAGATTTGTTTCCGCCGCGGTTTGTGTACCATACAATTCCCGATGAACTGGAGCCGTATGATTATGACGCGTTTGCCGCATACGAGGGCGAATTTTACGCCGTAGTGACGGATTGCCGCACGGGAAAGCCCGCGTATCTGCCCGTAAAGGAGCTGCACCGCGACATTGACGCGGTGCGCGCGTCGGCGTCGCTTCCGGGGCTGAGCCGCATTGTACGCTACGCCGGCGGAGATTATCTTGACGGCGGAGTTTCCGACTCGATACCCGTGAAAAAGGCGATTGACGACGGCGCGAAAAGGGTTGTCGCCGTTTTGACGCGTCAGGACGGCTATGTCAAGCGGCCGAGCGAGCTTTATCGCATAGTGCGGCTTATGTATCCGAACCATCCCGCCTTGGGCGATGCGGTTAAAAACCGCCATCTTATGTATGCGGAAACGCAAAAATATATTGCCGAGAAGGAAGCGGCGGGCGAAATTTTCATAATACGTCCGCCGGAGGCTCCGAATATATCCCGCCTCGAACGCAACCGCGGAAAGCTGGAGGAGCTTTACAAAAAGGGCTATGAAACGGCGCGGGAGCGCTTCGGAGATATGCAACAATATCTGGAAAGGACTGACAGCGAATGAAAATCACTCCCGTGAAGGGGACGAACGACTATCTGCCCCGACAGGTGCGCGTGCGGGATTATTTGCAAAACAGGATTCTCGAAACATACAGGGCGGCGGGCTTTGAAAGAATAACCACGCCCATAATCGAAGACGCGGAAAATCTCGACAAAAGCGAGGGCGGCGAAAATCTTTCGCTGATTTTTAAGATAATGAAGCGCGGCGAAAAGCTGGAAAGGGCTCTTGCCGAGGGCGGCGAAATAAGCGATATGGGGCTTCGGTACGATCTAACTTTGCCGCTTACGCGCTACTACGCAAACAATCGCGCAAAGCTGATGAACCCCTTCAAGGTAATCCAGACAGACCGCGTGTACCGTGCGGAACGGCCGCAAAAGGGAAGGCTGAGGGAATTTGTTCAGTGCGACATTGACATAATCGGCACGGAAAGCCGTAACGCCGAGGTCGAGCTGATTCTTACAACCGTAAAGGCGCTAAAAAACGTCGGTTTGGACAATTTTACGGTTAAAATAAACGACCGCCGACTGCTGTCCGCTCTGCTTTTGAAGCTCGGCTTTGAGGAGGACAGCCTCGAAAGCGTTTGCATCGTGCTTGACAAGCTGGATAAAATAGGCGTGGAGGGTGTAACGGAGGAAATGCTCGCAAAGGGCTTCCCCGCAAATGCCGCGGCGGAGCTTGCCGCTTTGCTCGCGGACGGAGCCGAGCTTGCCGATATAAAAGAAAAAACTCTCTGCGACGCGGCGGCGGACGTTGAATATGTCATAAACACCGTAAGGGAAGCCGACGGCGGCACGGACATACGCTTTGACCTGAGTCTTGTGCGCGGGCAGGGCTATTATACGGGTACGGTATTTGAAATCGTATGCGGCGACCGGCGCGGAGCCGTTGCGGGCGGAGGCCGCTACGACAGACTCATCGGGAAATTCATCGGCGAGGACGTTCCCGCCGTGGGCTTTTCCATCGGCTTCGAGCGTCTTGCGGGTATACTGGAGGAGCGCGGAGTGACGGCGGCGTCAAGACCGCGCCTTGGCGTGATTTACGACAAATCCGATTTTATCCGCGCCAACGCCTATGCCGAGGAAAAACGCGTCGAATTTGACACGGCGCTTTTTGAAAAGCCCAAAAAGGTGGGCAAGCTGATTTCCCGCCTTGAGGAACAGGGATATGACGCGTTTTGTATAATCGGTCGGGAGGAAACCGAATTGAAAACGCTGAAAGGCGAGGGTTAAGACGGACGCCTTGTTTTCGGATTTTCAAACAGTTCGGACAATATTGAAATTTAACAAAAGCTTGACATTAAAATCCTTGCATTTTTAGTTAAAATATGATAAAGATACTTATATATAATATGGCACTGTAAGGAGTGAAAAAAATTGAAAGCGAAAAAATTTACTTCTCTCATTTTGGCCGCGATCATGCTGGCGGCCGCGCTTCCCGCTCTTTGCGTCGGCGCGGCGGACATTGACAGCGGGCTTATTTTGCGTTACAGCTTCGACGAAGATTCCGCGTCTCCGTCGTCGGTGCTTGACAGCAGCGGCAACGGCTTTGACGGAGCGGTGAAAAACACGGAATATTGGGCAATGGGAACAAGCGGGGCAAACAGTCTCTCGATTGAGGGAGGCATGGCGCGCTTTCCGGGCTGCTCAAAAGTGTCGTTCGGCGGACCGGGCGGCGGCAGCGGCAGAGCTCTCGCCGGCGCGGCGATTAAAATTCCCGAGGAGGTAAAATCCGCGATAGACGGCGATTACACGATTTCCATGTGGGTTAAGCCCGACGGAAGCTATTCCTATGCCGACGGAATGCAAAGATTCTTTGATTTCGGTATCGGAACAACCGACAGCATATTCCTCAGATACACGCCTTCGAGCGGAGATATGCGCTTTCAGGACAGGCTTATCGGAAACGACGAATCGGCGTATATTTCGACAACCGATAACATTAACGACGTCTGGTCGCTTTTAACCGTTACATATTCCGCCGGCAGCGATACGGCGGCCGTGTACGTTGACGGCAGGGAAATTATGAGCGGAAGTCAGTTTACGCGTTCAATATGCGATTTGGGCGAGCTGACGGATTCGACATACGGAATGTATCTCGGCAGAACGCAGTGGTACGACAGCGCGCTTTCGGACAATCCCGACTACTGCGGATACATGGACGATGTGCGCATCTACAGCCGCGCTCTCGGCGAAGCCGACATTGCCGAGCTTTACGCCGACACCTACCACAGCTCCGAACAGCTTCCGGTTTCGTCGGGTCATAAGCTGACATATAAAACCACCGTCGGCGTTCCCGTTGAGCTTCCTTCCGAGCTTACGGTTACCTTGTCGGACGGCGGAGAAAAGACCCTCGGCGCGGCATGGGACGCGATTCCCGACGAATATTACGAAAAAACGGGCAAATTTACGGTTCGCGGCAAGCTTTACGAAAAAGCCGGAAATTACACTGTTGACTACGGCTGTATTGCCGCCGCGACGATAACCGTGGTTTCGGAGGACGACGCGAAAATTAACGACGGACTTGTCGTCTACTATTCCTTCGACAACGACGATTCCTCGCCTTCGTCGATAACCGACGACAGCGGCAACGGCTTTGACGGAGAGGTATGCAGCAGCAATAATTGGTGGAACCCTGCCGCAATCAGCGTTTCCGACGGCGCGGCGGTCTTCCCCGGCATTAAGTACGATAGCGGCGCGGCGATTAAAATTCCCGAGGGCGCGCGTGAAGGACTGGAGGATTACACGGTTTCCATGTGGGTTAAGCCCGACAGCGGATACAGCTATTTTGACAGCGGAATGCAGCGCTTCTTCGATTTCGGAATAGGCACAACCGACAGCATCTTCCTGCGCTATATCGGCGGCAGCGGCGACCTTCGCTTCCAAGACAGAGGAATCGGCTCGTCCGCGAACGACGCTTCAAGCTATATTTCCGTAAATTCCGACGCTCTTGCGGATCGCTGGGCGCTGCTCACCGTGACATACTCAAAGGAAAACACAACCGCGACGGTTTACCTAAACGGCAAGGAGCTTATGAGCGACAGCGCCAAATTCACCCGTTCCGTCGGCGACATCTCCGAGCTGACGGATTCGACATACGGAATGTATCTCGGCAGAACGCAGTGGTACGACAGCGCGCTTTCGGACAATCCCGACTACTGCGGATACATGGACGAGGTGCGCCTTTACAGCCGCGCTCTTTCCGCGGACGAAGTCGCGACTCTCTATAAAACCACCAATCCGGAGAATATGATTACGGTAAACGTGAGCTATGTGCTTGAGGACGGAACGGAAATATACTCCGAAACGGCCGAGGCGGCGGAAAAATCCTCATATACCTACAGCGCGCCTTCGGAATATACATACAACGGCGCGGCTTATTCTCTTTCCGAAAGGCTGTCCTCACTCACGATTTCAAGCGTCAGCTCCTACAACAATGCGGTTACGGCGGTGTATGTAATCAAAACAATCGAAAGCGTTGAAGGCGTAAGCGTCCGCACTTACAAGGGCGTTGCGCCGGAGCTTCCCGACGCCGTAACCGTAAGCTACAACACGGGCGTAAGCGAAGCCGTTCCGGTTGAGTGGAACGAAATTCCCGCCTCGGACTACGCCTCCGAGGGCAGCTTTGAGGTAAGCGGCGTTTTAACCGACGGAACAGCGGTCACCGCGTCCGTAACGGTTTACGGAATTGAAAGCGTAAGCGTCAAGTCCGCCGTAATCGTGAACTACGGCGGAACTCCAGACCTTCCCAAAACCGCGTCCGTCACATTCTCGGACGGAGTAAGCTCCGCGGAGCCGATTGTTTGGGACGATGTTGACACGACTCAGCTTTCCGAGGGCGAAGAAATTACCGTCGCCGGCCGCCTTGAAAATTATCCCGACCGCACTGTGACGACAACGGTCAGGATTGTCATTGAGCTTGTAACCGAGCTTGAGGCCGTTGCCGATACCTTTACCAACGCCGGCAGCGTTTCAACGAATTACGGTACGCAGAGCGGAATTACGATAAGCCGCGCGGAAGGCTCGGGCAAGGCGGGATATACGCGCTACGCGTTCTTTAAATTCAAAAACGACGGAAGAAGCGATTTTTCCTCGGCAACGCTCAATCTTTATTTCCAGTATATACAAAACGGCGCGTCAACCGACTACACCGTATACGCAATAAGCAACGACTGGGAGGAGGACACTCTCACATGGAACACTCAAAGCGAGCTTGTCGAGAACGCGGAGCTGCTTGATACGGTGACGATAGCTCCCGCAAGCAATCTGTACTATATCTACGATTACGTTGAATTTGACGTCTCGGACTATCTTGAAGCAAATTCAAATGAAGAATATTTTTCGTTTATGGTTCAGAGCAGCACCTGCGCCGCCTATGTAAGCTCAAGAGAGAGCGAGGATTATCCGTATCCGCCGGTTATTTCCTGCG